>DAOUCL010000286.1:0-19295 GCA_034432015.1 Dehalococcoidia bacterium | reverse complement strand
TCTGAAAGGCCTGAACCACAAAGCCGTTCCAGATAAAGCGCCTGGAGACCGGGTAGCCCACCCCCTGAACCCCACCCAGCCGCCGAAACTCGCTCCAAAACGGCGCCACCGCATCGTCCCGGACGGCGTAGCCGCCCGAGGGGGCACTGCCCCGGGTCTGGGTAAAGAAATGGCCCCCGGGAATGTCCCAGTCTTCGGCCGCCTGCGCAACCCCCGAACCCTGGGGCCCGAAGGCCGGCAGGATGGGCATTATCAGGCCCAGAATCAGGCTGAAAAACGCAAGTCCTAGGCGCACAGTTAAACCCCTCCTCTCAAGCCTGGTAAAGCGATTAAAACCGCCATCGGCCTCTCCTGGCACGGCCGGCGGGGGAACCGGGCCGCTGGCCGCCCACCCCGGGTTAGCGGGCGGGCACCTCGCCCAGGGTGACCTCCACCTGGAAGGTTCGGCCGGACCGGAGCACGGTGAGGGTCACCCGTTCGCCGACCCGGGCCTGGGCGAGGGCATCGACCAGGGCGTAGCGGCTGTCCAGTCGGCGGCCGTTAACCTCCAGGATGAGGTCCCGTTCCCGGAGGCCGGCCCGGTCGGCGGGACTGCCGGGGAGGACTGCCGGCTGGTTGGCATCCTGGCAGTATACATACGCCCCATAGTCTACCGGGAGCTGAAACTGGTTGGCAAGTTCGCCGGTCACCATAAAGTAGCAGACTCCCAGCCAGGGCCTTCGGACGCGGCCTTCTTCCACGGCGGACCGCATGATGGGTTTGGCCACGTTGATGGGGATGGCGAAGCCGATGTTCTGGGCCTCCCCGGCCACCACTGTGTTTATGCCGACCACCTGGCCCAGGGAATTTACTAGCGGCCCGCCGCTGTTGCCCTGGTTGATGGCGGCGTCGGTCTGAATGAGGTCCCGCAGCTGAACCAGGCCCCGACCCGGCCGCTGGACCTGGACGGTGCGGCCCAGGGCGCTTACCACCCCACTGGTGACGCTGTTCTGGAAGGTGCCCAGGGGGCTTCCGATGGCCACCACCAGCTGGCCCACCCGGAGCTGGCTCGAGTCGCCGATTTCGGCGGCCGGAAGCTCGGCCCCGGCGTCAACCTTAACGATGGCTAGGTCTGACTGCTCGAAGGGGTCGATACCGGTGAGGCGGGCGGGGAAACGGCGGCCGTCGGCCAGGGTTACGGTAAGCTGGCGGGCGTTTTCGACGACGTGGCGGTTGGTGAGGATAAACCCCCGGGGGTCGAAGATCACCCCCGAGCCGACCTCGGTGCCCAGCCGGAAGAGGCTTCGGCCGGCCGAAGCCGAGGTCTCGATGGTTACCACCGCCGGGCCGGCCTTCTCCGCCGCCCGGATAACGGCCGATTCCTCGGTCAGGGTCACCTGGGTCTGGACCGGGGGCTGGCCCGGGCCCGCCGGCTGGGCGGCGGGACGTTCCAGCCGGGTGATGAGCAGGGTGGCCACCGCCCCGGCGAAGCCGCCGGCGATGCCCCCGAAGACCAAGCTTAAAATCACGGCCGTTGCCAGCGGCCACAACCCCGGCCGCACCCGAAGCCACCTCCGGCCAGGTATCCAGCGGATAATTCTAGCCCGCCGGGGCCCGTTTGGCAAATTTCAATGTGGGTTTCCGGGCGGCTGACCGACCGGGCCGCTTTGTGGTATAAACTCGGCGAATAACTTTCGGGACGGGCAGGGTGACCGACTACGGCGGCCGGCCGGACCCGGTTCTGGTTTACCTGGACTTCGAAACTACGGGCCTCGACCCCTTCGGGGGCGACCGGGTCTGCGAAGTTGGCTTGGTCCGGGTCCGCAAAGGGCGGGTGGAGGCCGAGTTTTCAACCCTGGTCAACCCGGGGCGGCCCATCTCCCCCGGCGCGGCCGCCGTAAACGGCCTCAACGACCGGGTGCTGGCCGGCGCCCCCCACTTCGGGGAGGTTATGCCGAAGCTGCTCGGCCTCATCGCCGGGGCCACCCTGGTGGCCCACAACGCCCCCTTTGATTTAAACTTTCTGGCCGCCGAGCTCGGCCGCCTCGGGGTCCCCTACCCCGGAAACCCGGCCTTGGATACCCTCAGATTGGCCCGCCGCCACTACGGGTTCCGGTCTAACAGCCTGCAGGCCATCGCCCGGGAGCTGGGCCTCGGCTTGGCCTATCCCCACCGGGCCCTGGCCGACGCCTATACCACGAAGGGGGTGCTGGAGCGGCTCCTCCTCGGGCTGACGGGCTCGGCGGAGGTGGACCCCGACCGGGTTTTCTTTTTGCAGGGCGGGCCGGTCTACCCGGAGGCCCGGCCCGGGGTTTGCCTTCCCCCTGACTTAGCCGAGGCGGTGCAATGCCGCCGGCCCCTCCTGGTCCGCTATGTCGACGGCCGGGGGGTGGTCACCAGCCGGCTCATCGAGCCCCTGGAGGTGTTCGCCCAGGGCGGGGCGGTCTACCTGGTAGCCTTCTGCCACCCGCGGGGCGAGGCCCGAACGTTCCGCCTGGACCGGCTGGTAAGTTACCAGCCGGCCTAATCGGGCCCGAAACTCTATGTTAAAATCACCCTGGGCAAAGCTTCGGATGCGGTCGCTGGCGGATACCCACCTGCACCTCTTCGACCCGCAGTTCCGGGAAGACCTGGGGGCGGTCCTTGCCCGCGCCCGTCAGGCCGGGGTGGGTATTTTTATAAGCGCCGCCCTGGACCTGGACACGGCCCGGGAAAATTTAAGGATTGCGGCGGCCGAACCTGGGGTTTACGCCGCCGTCGGCTTCCACCCCAGCAGTGCCGGCCGGCTGGATGCCGACGCCCTGGCCGCCCTTGCCGACCTGACGACCCGGCCGAAGGTGGTTGCCGTCGGGGAGGTCGGCCTCGATTTTTACCGAATGTACTTTCCGCCCGAGGTCCAGGAGCGGGCGTTTATCGCCCAGCTGGAGCTGGCCGTTGAGGCCGACCTGCCGGTGGTGGTCCATAACCGGGAGGCCTGACCCCGGATGCTGGGGCTGCTCCGGGCCCAGCGTCGGCGGTTGGGGCCGCGACTGCGGGGGGTGCTCCACGCCTTTGGTGGGGACCTGGCCGTGGCCGAGGAGGCCGCCGCCCTCGGGTTCTATTTCGGCGTCGGCGGGCCCATCACCTACCCCAAAAACGAGCGGCTTCGGGGGGTTGTGGCCCGGCTCCCCCGAGACCGGGTCGTCCTGGAGACCGACGCCCCCTATCTTCCGCCCCAGCCCTGGCGGGGCCGGCGGAACGAGCCGGCCTACCTGGTCGAGGTGGCCAGGGTCCTGGCCGGCCTCTGGTCGGGGCCGGTGGAGGGGGTAATTGAGCAGGCCACGGCCAACGCCTGCCGGCTTTTCGCCCTGGAAGGGGTTCCCGTCGGCCCCGGTTTGCCGGAGGAAGGTTTAAATTGACCAGGCTGGAAGAGGTCCACGCCCCCGTGGCCGACGGCCTTGCCCTGGTCGAGGAGGCCTTAAAGGCGGTGGCCCGCATCGAGTACCCCCTGCTGGCCCAGCTGGTGGCCCACGTGTTAAGGCCCGGGGGCAAAAGGATCCGGCCGACCATTACCCTGCTGGCCGGCAAGCTCTTTGATTACCGTCTGGATAAGCTGGTTCCCATGGCCGCGGCCATGGAGCTTCTCCACACGGCCACCCTGGTCCACGACGACGTTCTCGACCGCTCCGAGGTGCGGCGGGGCCAGCCGACCATAAACCGGGTGGCCAGCGCCGGCACCGCCGTGCTGGTCGGGGACTATCTTTTTGCCAAGTCGGCCGACCTGGTGGCCAGCACCGAGAACCTGCGGGCCATGACCTTATTTGCCCGGACGCTGATGGTGATCTGCACCGGGGAGCTGCGCCAGGCCTTCGGGGCCAAAGACCCGAACAGCCGCCGGGACGATTATTTTAAGTGGGTGGAGGGCAAGACGGCGGCCCTCTTTGCCACGGCGGCCGAAGCCGGGGGGATTTTGGGCGGGGCGCCGGAACCGGCTCTTGACGCCCTGCGTGGCTACGGCTACAATCTCGGTATGGCTTTCCAGGTGGTAGACGACATCCTTGACTTCAGCGGGAACCAGGAGCAGCTTGGCAAGCCTGCCCGCAACGACCTGCTCCAGGGAGTCCTCACCCTGCCCACGATTCTTTACCTGGAACGGCGCCCCCAAGACGGGCGGCTGCGCCGGGTCCTGGAGGGGCGGGCAACCCCGGCCGAGGTGGATGAGTTGGCCGAAGAGATCCGGTCCAGCGGGGTGCTGGCCGACGCCTACGCCGTGGCCGAACAGTTCGCCGGGGCTGCCAGGGCTGCGCTGGAACGCTTGCCCGACCAACCCGCCCGGCAGACCCTCGCAGCCCTTATCGAGTTCACGGTCCGCCGGTCCAGCTAACCTGGCTTCGGCCGCGGCCTTGGGCCGCTACAACCGGACGGGAGGAATCGGTGTATCCGGAAGTGCCGGACCTCTACCGCCTGTATGTTTTTCTGGCGGTGGTTGAGACCGGGAGCATCAGCGGGGCGGCGGGGCGGTTGCATTTAAGCCAGGCGGCCGTCTACCAGCAGATTCGGGGTCTGGAGCGGATGCTTGGCTTTAAGCTTTTCTACCGCCAGGGGGGGCGGCGGGTACCCACCGCCGCCGCCGAGGCCCTCATCGGCCCGACCCGGGAACTTCTGGCCCACGCCGAGCGCTACCATGCCCACCTGGAGGCCCTGCGGGGACAGGTCGGCGGGACCCTCAAGGTTGGGGTTGGGGTCCTTTCGGCGGAGGTCTTTTTGCCCCGAATTCTTAGCGGGTTTCGGGCCCAGTCCCCAAACCTCTGCCCCCAGATGGTCACGGGGGATGCAACGACGCTGGCCAACATGCTGAACCGGGGGGAGCTCGACCTGGCCTTCCTGGGGCAGCAGCTGGGCGGGCGGCAGCTAGACCTGGACCTCCTCTTCCAGGAGGAGCTGGTCGTGGTGGTCTCCGACCGACACCCCTGGGCCAAACGCCGTCGGCTGGAGGCCGCCGACCTTCGGGAGGCCCGGCTGGTCCTGCCCGGCTCGGGGCTGGGGACCCGCCTGGCCCTGGAGGCCGCCCTCCACCGGCGGGGATTCGGGCTGGCGGTCGAACAGGTCTGGCTGGAAGCCGGCAGCCTCCAGGCCGCGGTGGCCAGTCTGGCCGTCGAACCGGTCGTGGCGATTCTGCCGGCCTCGGCCGCCCGGGAGCTTAAAGGCCCGTTTAAGGTTCTGCGTTTCGGCGACCTGCCCGTGCGGCAGCCGGTTTTCCTCGGCCGCAGCCGCACCGTCCCCCTTTCGCCCCTGGCCGCCCGCTTCTATGAATTCGTCACCGGCCCCGAGGGTCAGCGGCTTCTCCCGGCCCCCACGGCCGAAACCGACTAAAAGGCCTTAACGGCGGCGGAAAAGCCAGACTAAAACGACCCCGGCCGCAAAGCCGCCAATGTGGGCAAAATAGGCCACGCCTCCGGTCTGCTGGGTGGGTACCCCCAACGAGGCGATCCCGGCAAAAAGCTGGATAACGGCCCAGAGGCCGATCACCAGCAGGGCGGGCACCCGGCCCAGGGTAAAGAAGGGGCCGATAAAGAGGAGGGTCCGAATTCGGGCCTGGGGAAACATCACCACGTAGGCCCCGAGCACCCCGGCGATGGCCCCGCTGGCCCCGATGCTGGGCACCCGGGAAAGGGGGTCCGAGAGCACCTGAGCCAGGCTGGCGGTGATTCCGCACAGCAAGTAAAAAATTAAATACCTGAAGTGGCCCATGGCGTCCTCAACGTTGTCCCCGAAGACCCACAGGTAAAGCATGTTGCCGGCGATGTGCAGGAGGCCCCCGTGGATGAACATGGCCGTTATAAGGGTGAGCCAGACCGGGCCCGGGGCTGGCGGGGGTATATCCCGGCCGGTGATGATTTCGAAGGGGACGACCCCAAAGGCCGAAACGAAGGCCTCAAGCCGGGCCGGGGGCAGGCTGACCTCGTAAAAAAAGACCAGGATGTTGATGGCGATGAGGGCCAAGTTGATGAGGGGAAAGATTTTCTTTCGGCGGACGTCTTCGTCTGAGATGGGGATCATCGGGTGAGCCCCCGCCGTTCCAGCTCGGCGGCCGCCTCGGCCCAGCGGTCCGGGGCCGCCTGGGTGGCCACCCAGGCGGCGAGTTCGGCCATTCCCGCCTCGAAGCTTATTTCGGGCTCGTAGCCTAAGCGCCGGCGGGCCTTGGTAATGTCGGCGTAGCAGTGGCGGATGTCCCCGGCCCGGTAGCGGCCGGGGATTTCGGCCTTTAAAGGCCGGCCCAGGGCCCGGGCCAGGATTCGGGCCACCTCCAGGACCGAGACGGGCCGGCCGGTTCCCACGTTTACGGCCTCGTAGTCGGCCCCGTCCCCTTCCAGGGCGAGGCGGCAGGCCCGGACCACATCCCGGACGTGGACGAAATCCCGGGTCTGGCGGCCGTCCTCGTAGATGACCGGGGGCCGGTCGTTAAGGAGCCGGGCCGAGAAGATGGCCGCAACCCCCGTGTAGGGATTGCTCAGGGCCTGCCGGGGCCCGTAAACGTTGAAAAACCTCAAGGCGACCGTCGGGATCCGATATGCCCGGCCGACGGTGAGGGCAAGTTCCTCCTGGTCCCGCTTCGTCACGGCGTAGACCGACTCGGGCCTTAAGGGCTTGTCTTCCGGGGTGGGGCGGGGCTCCAAAACGGCGGCGCAGGCCGGGCAGCGAACCTCCCAATCCCGGGCCGCCAGTTGGGCTTCCGGCCGGCCCCAGGGGTAGGCCGGGCCACAGTTGGGGCAGGCGTAGGCCCCCTCCCCGTAAACGGACATGGAGCTGGCCACGACCAGCTTGGTTGGCCGGTGCCGGATAAGCTTTTCTAAAAGGATGGCCGTTCCTAACGTATTGGCCCGGACGTACCGGGTCGGCTCGTACATGGACTGGCCGACCCCGACCACGGCGGCCAGGTGGACCACGGCGTCGACTTCGGGCAGAATCTGGTCGAGGACCTCCGGCCGGGCGGTCAGGTCGGCCCAGACGGCCCGGGCCTTCGGGTTAAGGTAGGGGGGCGGGGTGGGGTGGGGGCCGTGGACCTGCGGCTCGAGGGAGTCGAGGATTGTTACCTCGTAGCCGGCTCCCACCAGCTCGTCCACCAGGTGGGAGCCGATAAAGCCGGCCCCGCCGGTGACCAGGACCCGCCGCAACCGCCCCACCCCGGGTTAGCCCCCGGCCGAAAGCTGGCGAAGGCCGTCGAGGAAGGCGGCGGATTTCAGGTCCCGCTCCAGGTGAAACCGTAAATAATCCCGAAGCAGAAGCTCTACCTCCCGCATCAGGCCGGGCTGAACCCGGAGGCGGGCGACCTGGTCGTAGGCCGGGGCCGACTGGATGAACCGGAGGACCTTAAGGGCCCCCACGCTTACCGGCCGATTCCGCCCCCCGCAGTCCGGACAGAGGACCCCACCGCCGGCCGGGGAGAAATAGTTCGTCGTGGGCTTAAGCTCCCGCCCGCACCCCAAGCAGCGGTAAAGCTCCGGCCGGAACCCTACCGCGTCCAGGAGGCGGAGCTCGAAGTAGCGGCGAACCAGATCCGGGTCTTGGCCCAGGTCGAGAAGTTTCAAGCCCTCCACCAGGTGGCGGTAGAGGGCCGGGTTCGGTTGCTGGGGTTCGGTGAACCGGTCCACCAGCTCGGCCAGGTAAAACCCGGCGGCCGTTCGCCCCAGGTCGGCGCGGAGGTTGGGAAAAAGGTCGAGGGCTTCGGCCTGGGTGATGACGTCCAGCTGCCGGCCCTGGGCCAGGAGAAGCCTGGCCCGGGTGAGGGGTTCTAAATGGCCGGCCCGGCGGCTGGTTATCCGCCGGACGCCCTTGGCGACGGTTTCGACCTTGCCCCGGCCGGGGGTAAAGACGACAACTATCCGGTCGGCCTCGCCGAAGTCCAGCCGGCGCAGGATAACCCCTTCGGTGTGGTAAACGCGGAAGCGGGCCATCAGCTAATGCGCCGGCGGCCCTCGATGGCCTCGATCACCGTCCGCTCGTCGGCATAATCCAGTTCGCCGCCCGAAGGCAGGCCCCGGGCCAGCCGGCTTACCTCCACCCCCAGGGGTGCCAGTAACTTGTAGATATAGCTGGCGGTGGTATCCCCTTCCAGGTTGGGGTTGGTAGCCAGGATGACCTCCCGAACCCGGTGCCGCTGAACCCGCTCGACGAGCTCGGCGATCTTGAGGTTTTCCGGCAGGATGCCGTTGAGGGGCGAGATGACGCCGTGGAGGACGTGGTACAGACCCCGGTATCTGCCCGTCCGCTCCAGGGCCAGGACGTGGAGGGGCTCCTCCATCACGCAGATGACCGAGCGGTCCCGGTCCGGCGAACGGCAGATGGGGCAGAGGTCGTCCTCGGAGATGTTGAAACACTCGGCGCAGAACCGGACCCTGGTCTTTACGTCCAGGAGGGCCTGGGCCAGGCTTTTGACCTCCGATTCCGGCTGGCGCAGGATGTAATAGGTCAGCCGCTGGGCGGTCTTGGGCCCGATGCCGGGCAGTTTTTCGAGTTCGGCGATGAGCCGACTAACCGGCTCGGCAACAGGGACGGTGTGCAGGTCCACTTAAAATCCCAATCCTGGAATCTTTAGGTTTCCGGTTACGGACCCCAGGCGCTCGGCCGCCAGGGCCTGGGCCTTCTCGATGGCCTGGTTTACGGCGGCCAGGATCAGGTCTTCCAGGCCCTCGACGTCGCCCGGGTCGACGATTTCCGGGTCTATCCTTATAGATTTTACCCTGAGGTCGCCGGTTATCACGACCCGCACCGCCCCACCCCCGGCGGTGGCCTCAATCTCCTCCTGGGCCAGCTGTTCCTGGGCCTTTTTAAGCCGCTCCTGAAGTTTTAGGGCTTCCTGCTGGGCCTTTTTAAGAAGCTTCGGGTCAAACATGACCTCCCCCCTACTTTATGTCCAGGACTTTGCCCCCGAACTCTTCCTGGAGAAGCCGGACTACCGGGTCGGCCTTGGCCCGTTCCAGCCTGGCGGCCCGGTCCTCGGCCCGGAGGTCGAACTCAAGCTCGTAGCGGCGGCCGGTGACCTTGCGGACCGCCTGGTCCAGCACCCGCCGGTTAACGGGGTCGGCGGCCTTATCCCGGAAGAGCCGGTTGGAGAAGATAAAAACCAGCCGGTCGCCGTCGGCTTCAACCCCTTCACACCACTCGAGCAGGCCCGCAACCTTCCGGCCGTCGCTTCCCCGGGCCTTAAGGGCTTCGGCAAGCTGCTGTTTGAAGTCGGGCGGAATCTCCCCGACCGGCGCTGGGACTGGCGGCTCGGGCATGGCCAGCGGCGTCTCCACCGTGGGCGGGGTCTCGGCCGCCGGGCCAGGCCGGGGCATCTGGTCCCTCCGGGGCAAGATGTCCGCCGGAGTAACCGGCGGGGCGGATGCCTCCGGCCGGGATGCGGCTGAAGACTCCGGGTGAGGGGCCGGCGCGGGTTGGGCCGGCGAGCCCAGAAGGCGGCCGGCCTCGACGATGGCCAGCTCCAGGGGGAGGGGCCAGCCGGGATCGGTCCCGAAGCTAACGGCGTTAAAAATCTTAACCAGGGCCGCCAGGGTCTCCGGTTCGGTCGCCCCGGCCAGGGGGCGCAGGGCCTCCACTGTCGACGGCCCGGCCTCCACCTCGTCCTCCAGGCCGTAGGCCAGCAGAAGCATCGACCGGAGGTGGCCCACCACCTCCCGGTTAAACTGGCGCAGGTCGTAGCCGTCTTCCCGGACGGCGTTTATAAGCCGGAGCGCCTGGGGAATGTCCCCGGCAAAGAGGGCCTGCACGACCCCCAGCGCCCGGCTGTCTTCCACGTAGCCCAAAAGCTCCCGGGCGGCCTCGTGGTCGATTTCGGTCCCAAAGTGGGCAACAAGCTGGTCCAGCAGGTTTTCGGCATCCCGAAGGCTGCCCCCCGAAAGGTTGACAATCAGGTCGAGGGTCTGGGGGCTTAGCCGGATGCCCTCGGCCCGGCAGATGGTTTCCAGCCGGGCCCGGGCCGCCGCCGGCGGGATCCGGCGGAAGAGAAACCGCTGGCACCGCGACGCGATGGTGGCCGGCACCCGGTGGAGCTCGGTGGTGGCCAGGACGAAGACCACCTGGGGGGGCGGCTCCTCCAGGGTTTTGAGGAGGGCGTTGGCCGCCTCGGTGGTGAGCATGTGAACCTCGTCGATAATGTAAACCTTGTAGCGGGCGGTAACGGGGGCCAGCCGGACGGCCTCCCGCAGGTCCCGGATGTGCTCGATCTTGCGGTTGCTGGCGGCGTCGATTTCAATCAGGTCCAGGGACCGGCCCTCATTCATTTCGACGCAGATGGCGCACCGGTTGCAGGGCTCGCCGTCGGAGGTGAGGGCCAGGCAGTTGACGGCCTTGGCCAGGATGCGCCCGGTCGACGTCTTGCCCGTCCCCCGGGGGCCGGCGAAGAGGTAGGCGTGGTGGATCCGGCCGGAGCGCACGCTGTTGCGCAGGGTCCGGGTCACGTGCTCCTGGCCGACGACTTCGGCGAAGGTCTGTGAGCGCCAGCGGCGGTATAGGGGCTGCGTTAGGACCATCCTGCACCTACAGGTTACAACGGCCGGGCGGCCCTGTCAATTGCCCGGAATCTCAACCTCGCCCAGGTAAATATAGGTTAAACCGGAGCCTGCCACGTCAGCCCGGATGCCTCCGGGGGTGTAGAGGCCGGCGGTGACCGGGTAGCGGCCCGGCGGCAGGTCCTGGGGCAGGCGGATCTCCCGCCGGTCAACGAAGGTGTCGCCGGGTTCCCACCAGCGGGCCGGGAAGTTTCCGGCGGCCGGTGGGCCGTCCGACTGGGCCAGGGGCGGCCGGTCGGGGTCGCCCAGGTGGACGAAGACCCGCCAGTCGGCGTCCGTCGGGCTGAGGACCTCCCAGACGGTGACCACCGTCAGAACCCCCCCGGCCCGGGCCTGTCCGGCTACCTCAGAGGCCAGCAGCCGGAGGGGCCCGACGGCCGGTCCATTCGTCCTCCCCGCCACCCCGACCCACCCCCGAACCTTACCCGCCTCGATGACCAGGGCATCCAGCGGCTCCCCCGAAGGGCCCGTCACCGGCACGGGCTCCCAGCCCACGGGGGGCACCCGGAGTCCGACCCGAAGGCGGACGACGGCCGCCCCTTCGGGAACCCCCCGGACCTGCAGGGCGTAGCGGTCGGCAAACCGGTAACCCGGCACGCAGTCAGCCGTCGACATGATTCCCCTGCCGGGGAAAGTGTCGACGTTCGGGACGGCGGCACCGGCGGCGTTCCCAACCTGGTGGATAAAGAGCGCCCAGGGCTCCGGCGTCGGCCCGAGGCACTCCCAGTAGAAGGTTACCCGCAGGGGCTCGCCGGGTTCGGCCTTCCCCGGCTCGTAGGCCAGGAGGCGTAGCCGGCCGCCAAAGGTTACGTTAACGGGCCGGGCGTCGGCCGGGACGGCCTGAACCGGTTCGGGACCGGCGTAGGCGGGCAGGATATATCGAAAAGGCGCCACCACGGCCAGAACCCCGAGCGCACCGACCAGGAGCCAGGGCAGGGGCCGGGTGAGCCGCCAGCGGGCGGTCAGCGCCTCCCAGCCGGCCCAGAGGAGGACGGCGATGGGCCCGGCCGCCGGATAAAGGAGCCGTCCGTCAGAGGCCGGGGTGAGGGCGGTCCAGCGAATAAAGGCGGCGGCCGCAAGGCCCAGGCAGACCCAGAGACCCGCCAGGCGGCTGAAAAGTTCCGGGTTGCGCCGGATCAGGCTTTCAACCGTCAGGCCACAAGCCCCCACCAGGCCCAGAACCGTCAGCCCCTCCAGCAGGTGGAGAGCGGCCGGCTCAGGCCCGATATTCATCCAGCCGAACAGGGCCCAGTAGGACCAGATGGTTCCCCGGGCCTCGGCCAGGAAGTTCGGGGTTCCCTGCCGGCGGCCGGCCATTTCGACCATGATATTGAGTCCGGTGGGGTCGCCGTAAAGGCCAAGATTCTGCCAGAACCACCAGCCGGCAAGCAGGGCTGGTGGGCCGAGGAAGAAGATAAGGCAAAGGGCGGTAGCCTTTAAAGACTGGCGGTGGCGAGCCGCCCGTTCCAGGAGGGCGGCTAGGCCGGCCGGAAGGAGGACCAGACCGCTCAGCTTCGTGAGGACCGCAAGCCCGGTAGCAACCCCGGCGAGGCCGAACCGGTAAGCCGGCTGGTCCTTGGCCGTCCAGGCCCGGGCCAGGAGCCAGAAGCCCAGGGCAGTCAGGGGAACGGCCAGGGCATCGTTGCTTACCCTGGACATATTGAAAATAAAGGCCGGGTTAAAGATAAAGAGCAGGGTTGCGCCGGCCGCCCAGGCCGGGCGGTCGGGAAACAGGGTACGACCCAGACCGTAGACGGCCGGGACCGCCGCCGCGGCGATGACGACCGACGTGAGCCGCCAGAGGCGTACGGTCAGGGCTGGACCCTGCCACGGGAATGCCTCGCCGGGTCCGTGGAGGGCAACGTTTTTGTTAATGTCGGCGGTCAGGTCGCCGGGTCTGGCGAAGGGGTTTGGGCGGAAAAGGGTTGCGAGGCCGTCTACCGGCCAGCCGAATAGGCGGGTAAGGCCCGCCATCACCCGGTAGTAAAGGGGCGGCTGGCTTCCCTCCTGTTGCCACGGGGTAGCAACGCCGGGCACTTGCCGGGGCCAGGAGCCGGTTTCGGCCACGTGGCCGGTAAGGGCAATGTGTTTCGGCTCGTCGGGGGCTTCGTAAAGGGGGATAGTGACGGCAAAAATTGCCCCGAGGACCAGGAACGCGCCGGTGGCGGCCGCCGGAAAGGCAATGGTCCGAAGGTCCACGGAACCTACCTCAAGGCGAATGCCGCGGCGTCGCCGGTGGCCCCCGGGCCGGTCACCCCCAGCCGGCGGCCCGTGGCCTCGTCGTAGAGGATCACCCGCATCGTCAGGAGTTCGGGCCAGGCGCCGGGGGGTAGAACGACTTCGTGGGGGTCCGTCAAATACTCGCCGGGAACCCAGGTCGACGCCGGCCGCGTCCAGTTCACGGGCACACCGTCGTCCTGGGCAACAAGCCTGGGCCCGTCAAAGAGCTGAACCGAGACCTTAAGCTTCCGGTCGGAGGAGCCCAGGACCTGCCAGTAGAGGGTGACCCGCAGGCGGCCCTCATCCCCCGTTTCCAGGGTGTAGCCGAGCAGGTGAAGCAGGTTGCCGTAATAGACGTCCGCCGGGTGGGCCGGCTGGGGGGGGTCGAACCGCCGCTCCGGCGTCGACACCCGGACCAGACCCAGGTCCACCTCGGTCAGATTCCGGCCGAGGCCCCCCACCAGGGTCTCGGGGCGGCCTTCGGGACCGAGGAGCCGGCCCACCAGCCGGTACTCTCCCGGTCCGACGGTCGCCGGCACCCGGAGGTCGTAGACCCCAGCCAGCCAATCGCTCCCTGCCGGGGCGGTGGGACCCAGGGGCCAGGCCCCGGCGGCCGCCGCCCCAGCCCCCTGCCGCAGTTCCAGGACCAGGCGGTAGGCCGCCGGGTTTATGGAACCGGCACGCTGATAGTAGCCGCGGACCGTAAGCAGCCGGCCGGCAAGGATTTCCCGGGAGTTCGGGGCAAGCTCCCGAAGCCGCAGCCCACAACCGCACCGGAGGCCCAGCCGGTCCGGAACGGCCCGGTCGAAATCGGGGCGGGAGCGGTAGGCCCCGGGGACGGCCACCTCCCCCAGTCCCACCAGGGTGCCGGCCGGGTTCCCGGCCCGGTCCAGGAGGGGGGCCGGGCCGCCGGCCTCCCCGGGGGCGAGGCCGACCTCGAGCCGGTAGGTGCCCGCCGGGGTGCCGGGGGCGAGCCTGAGGGTCAGGTCGGCCCGGACGACCTCCCCAAGGGGCCAGCGGCCGGTGGGCCAGGCGGGGATGGGCCGGCCGTCAAAATAGGCCCAGGGGTGGTCCTGGGCATCTACCAGCCGCACCACCAGCCGGTAATCGGACAGCCCCGTTGCCTCGGCCCGGAAGTAAAAGCTCAGGTCGATGCGGCCATCGGCGGTTGGGGGACCTGCAACCTCCCAGCCCAGGATTTTCAGGCCGTCGGCTGACCTTAAGTCGGCCGTCTGAACTCCGGCCGGAACCGCCTTCTCGGTCGGCGGGCGGGTAACGTAAGCCCGGACGGCGACCCCCATTCCCCGACCGGCGAAGTTTCGGTCCGAAACGGCAAACAGGTTGCTTTCCAGCCAGGCGGGAATAACGCCCGTCGGGTCGCCGGCGATGCTTCGGGGCCAGTAAACAAACCAGACCCGGCGGTGGGCGCTTTTTAGCCGCTCGAGCCGGGCTTCGAAGTCGGGCGGAAGGCGGCTGCCGACGGCTTCCCCGAAGCGGGGCAGGGCCTCCGCCCACAGGTAGCCCCGGTCGTAATGCTCAAAGACGTGCAGAACCGTGGCCTCGTGGACGAGGACCAGGTCTGCAGGACCCACGTTTTCCTGAAGATAGGCGACGAGGGAGCGGAAGTCATCCTTTTGAAGGTTGGGGTCAAAATATTGCAGAAGTCCCACGGCCGCGCCGGCCCCCAGGACACCCAGCAGGATGGGGACCGGCCGGGGAAAGCGGCGGCGGACGGCCTCAAGGCCGAGGGCGGCGACCAGGTAGAGGCCGGGGGTGGCGAAGATCAGGTGCCGGACGTTGGAGACCACCGGCCGCTGAGACCCCACCAGGGCAGTGGCGGCCGCCGGCAGAAGCACCAGCCCCGCCAGCCACCACCGCACCGGCCAATTCGGGCCCTTAAAAAGCCCCAGAAGGATTAGGCCCAGCAGGGCCGCGGCCAGGCCGTCCAGAAGGGGACCCTCGGGGGTGAGGCCGGCGGCCGTTCGGCCCAAAAGGTCCCACAAAATCGCGAAGGGGGAGACCTCTCGGAACTGGGGCGTTGGCTCGGCGATCAGCCGGCCCCAGAGGGCCTCTACCAGGAATAGGGGGCCGGCCACGGCTAGGAAGGCGGCCCCAACCAGGATGAGGGGACGCTTTCGCCGGGCGAGGGCCGCTACCAAACCGAATCCCAGAGCCGGAACTAAAAAGACGGCCAAATACTGGGTAAGAATTCCCAGGCCGGCGGCCAGAAAAGCGGCCGCGGCCCAGGCCATCCCCAACCGGTAGGCGCCCCGGCGTAGGTCCTCGACCGACCGGAGACTTAAATAAAAAGCCAGGGCGGCAAGGAAGGTTAACAGGGTGTACATTCGGACTTCCTGGGCGTACCAGACGTAGAGGGGCGAGATGGCGGCCAAGACCGCGGCCAGAAGTCCAACCCGGCTACCCCCCAGCCGCCGGCCGGTCGCCGCCACGACCGGAACGGTGAGGACCGAAAAGAAGACCGAAAGGAACTTGGCCGCAAAGTCTGAATCGCCGGCCAGCTTAAGGAAACCGTAAAGAAGGACGAAGTAGAGGGGCGGCTGAGTATCCCGGCTTGGCACCCCGCCGGTTACGATGAGGCCGGATATGGCCTGGTCAAAGGCGGCCGCCCGGTGGAAGCTCAAGGCCTCGTCGAGCCAGATGCTTTTGGTTTCCAGCCCGTAGACCCGGAGGCCGAAGGCCAGTGCGGCCAGGGTTACGCCCAGGAGGCCCCAACCAACGGGGGGGATGCTGCCGGCCTGTTTCCCCGGCGGCCCATAATCCTGCCTTGCTGCCGGCCGTACCGTTAGCACACCAGATATTTTAAACCGGCCGCCAAGGGCCGGCTAAATTAAGCCCAACGAGGCGCGGCCGGCCTTCTGATGGCCGAGAGGGCCTCCCCAACGGCGCTGGCCGCCGCGGCCAGGGCTTTCCTTTCGGAGTCGCCGTAAGGAAAGCCCCCGCTAAGGGGCCCGAGTTCGAGCATTCCTACCAGGAACGCCGTAAGAGGTACGTAAACAGGGTTCTATTCAGGATGACGTCGATGTCGAACAACCTGTAACGGGGCATACCGATGGCCATTGTAACCGGGATAAGCAGGGCGATGAGGACCCGGGTGTTCCGGTCAAGGTACGTCGCCCAATAAGGAGGTCCGGCAGGGTGCCCAAGCCCACGTAGGCCAGGATCGCAATTACGCTGCCAGATACCACCCAGCGGACCTGCCGGCGGCCTGTGAGGTCCCGGGTCCGAAGGTACGGGGCGACGAAGCCCAAAATGATCAAAACGGCTTAGCCCGTCACGATGTAATTTACGTTTCCTAACCAGGTAAGCCCCGCTACTCAGCTTAAAGTATCGGGAGCCAATATTCGCCACTGGCCCTACGGGCCAAGGCTTTCCGGCTAGCCCCAGGGCTTTTAATACGTCGTAGGGTCCCACGGCCGGCGGACCTTATGCTGTCAATCCGGCCAGCGACAAGAAAGCCCCTAGCTCCGACGTTGGCAGCGTGCGGCTTGACGTCCGGGGCAGGCCGTCGTAGGCTTTAAGTAACTGGGGAGTACCCCTAGTTCGCCTTTAAATTTCCACAGAGGTTTGGGGGTATGACTTCGAGGCCCGCAGCCACGACCACTTACATCGGCCGAAGGATACCGTTAGTTGACGGCAAAGAGAAGGTTACAGGCGCGGCCCGGTACCCGGCCGACCTGCGACTGCCGGGCATGCTTTTCGGTCGGCCGGTGCTGAGCCCGTATGCCCACGCCCGCATCCGGGCAATCCGCACCGACCGGGCCCGACAGGTTCCTGGGGTCGTGGCGGTCCTGACCGCCGCCGACCTCCCGGTTCAGCCGGAGCCGACGACCCGGTCCCGCCTTATCCTTGCCCGGGACCGGGTCGTCTTCCGGGGCCAGCCGGTAGCGCTGGTCCTGGCCGAAAACGAATTTGCCGCCCGGGATGGGGCCGACGCGGTGGAGGTGGACTATGAGCCCCTCCGGCTGGTTGTTGACCCGCTGGTCGCCCTGACCGAACGGGAAGTTCTGGTCTGGCCCGGGGGCATCCCCGGCGAAAGGCGCGAGGATGCCGACGTCCATGCCGGACCTGTTAACGCGGCGGAGCAACTGGCGGTTGGGGGCAACCTGGCCGCCCGGGCGGTCTTTGGCTGGGGTGACGTGGAGGCCGGGCTTGCCGAAGCTGACCTGGTCCTTGAGACTACTTACCGAACCCAGTTTGTCCACCAGAGCTACCTGGAGCCCCACGCCGCGGCGGCCGTTCTAGATCCCTTAGGGGAGGGCATAACCGTTTACACCAGCACCCAGGGCCAGTACATCGTTCGGGACCTTATCGCCGACATCGTTGGGCTGCCGAAAACCGCCGTCCGGGTTGTGCCCCTGAAAATCGGGGGCGGGTTCGGGGCCAAATACGGTACTTTAGAACCCCTGGTGGTGGCCGCGGCTTTGGCGGTCCGGCGGCCGGTGCTCATCGCCCTGACCCGGGCCGAAGACCTCCTGGCCACAACCCCTGCTCCCGCCACCACCATCCGCCTCAAGACGGGCGTCCGCCGGGACGGCACCCTTACCGCCCTGGATGCCGACGTCTACATCGATTCGGGCGTCTACCGGGCCGGACTTTCCGGTATAATGGCGATGCTGCTCGGGGGCTACTACCGCTGGCCCAACCTCCGGATTCAAACCTGGGAGATTTTGACCAACAAGGCGGCCACCGGCGCCTACCGGGCGCCCGGGGCGCCCCAGGCGACCTTTGCCATCGAGTCGCAGATGGACGAGCTGGCCCAACGGCTGGGCCTGGACCCCCTGGAATTTCGGCTCCGCAACGTGGCGGGTAAGGGCGACCGCATCCCGGCGGCCACCGACCGGCGCTGGCCGGAGATCGGGGCGGCGGCCTGCCTTGCGGCCATCCGAGACCACCCCATCTGGCGGAACCGGGGCCGGAGGGCCGGACGGGGGGTCGGCCTGGCCCTGGGGGGCTGGCCCGGCGGCCTCGGCCCGGCCACGGCCGTCTGCCGCCTGGAAGAAGACGGCACCCTTCAGCTTCACGTGGGCTCCATCGACCTGGGCAACGGCACGGACACGGCCTTTATCTTGCTGGCGGCCGAGATTCTGGGGCTGCCCCCAGAGAAGGTTCGGATCATTTCCGGGGACACCGCCCTGGGACCCTTCGCCGGGGCGAGCGGCGGCAGCAAGATAACTTACACCGTTGGGGCGGCGGTAGTTCGGGCGGCCCAGGCGGCCCGGGCAAAGATTCTGCGGGCGGCCGCCGAGTACCTGGAAGCCAACCCCGAAGACCTGGAGCTTAAGGACGGCTTCGTTTCGGTGCGGGGTGTTCCGGGGCGGGGAATGAGCCTTGAGGAGCTGGGCCAGAAGACCTTTGCCGGCCAGCGGGGCCTGGCGCCCATCGTCGCCGAGGGGGAATCGAGCATCGGCCGGCAGGCGCCGGCCTTTACGGCCCAAGTGGTGGAGGTTGAAGTCGACCCGGAGACCGGGCTGGTGAAGCCCGTCCGGTTCCTGGCGGTGCAGGATGTGGGCCGGGCCATCAACCCCCTGACGATTGAGGGCCAGGTCCACGGCGGGGCGACCCAGGGCCTGGGCTGGGCCCTAATGGAACAGCTGGTTTACGACGAGCAGGGCGAACTTGTAACCGGGACGTTCTTAGAGTACGCCCTTCCCCGGGCGCTGGATGTGCCCGGCCTTGAGGTGGAGCTGGTGGAGGTGCCGTCGGAGCTGGGTCCCTTTGGAGCCCGGGGGGTTGGGGAGCCCCCCATCGTCCCGGGGCCGGCGGCGGTAGCCAACGCCGTCCGGGATGCGGTGGGGGTCCGGGTCACCGAACTGCCCATCACCCCCGAGCGCCTCTGGCGGACCCTCAGGCAGGGCTAGTCAGGTTGCCCCTACCCGAAGGGCGTCTTCGGGTTTAACGCGGATTTTGCCCCGGTTTAACGAGCCTTTTGTCTGGGTATGTTAATTCCTCAAGGAGCTTGCCGAAAAGCGGCAGCGGCCGCCGGCGTGCAGGCCGAGGTCTGCCGGCAGACGAAACACGTTTCAGGAGGGTGTCGTAACCGTGGCAAGGAGTCTGCTTTTGCTTTTGGGCCTGGTTGTCCCGCTGCTGGCGGCCTGCGGACAGCCCCAGGCCGCGGCCCCAGGCCCCACGGCCGAACCCCGGCCTTCAGGAACCCCAACCGCGGCCGCCTCGACGTCAGCCACGGCCGCGGCCGTGGTATTCCGGGTCGTGCCCGACCAGAGTGAGGCCCGCTACCGGGTTCGGGAACAGCTTGCGAACCTGCAGTTCCCCAGCGACGCCGTGGGCCGGACAAAGGCTATCTCCGGAACCGTCGCCTTCGCCGCCGACGGCTCCATCGTCAGTTCGGCCTCAAAGCTTACGGTGGACCTGACGACCTTGCAGAGCAACGAACAGCGCCGGGATAACTTTATTAAATCAAATACCCTCGAAGTGAGCCGCTACCCGACGGCCGAGTTCGTGCCCAGGGAGGCCCGGGGCCTGCCCTGGCCTTTGCCGGCTTCGGGGGAGGCGACGTTCTACCTGGTC
>DAOUCL010000285.1:0-3107 GCA_034432015.1 Dehalococcoidia bacterium | reverse complement strand
TACATCGCCGAATATACCCACCTCTGGGCCTACAGCGCCTTTATCACCACCTTTTTCCTGGCCGGCTGGCGGGGGCCCCTGCTCCCGCCCTACGTCTGGTTTGTCCTGAAGATGCTTTTTGTCGCCTTTCTGCTCATCTGGCTGCGGGCCACCATGCCCCGCCTGCGAATCGACCAGCTCCTCGGGCTGGCCTGGAAGCTCCTTCTGCCGGTGGCCCTGATAAATGTCTTCATCACCGCGGTGGGCGTGTTCATCTTCGGTTAGGGTAACGGGACGATGCCGATACCGACGGTAAGATACGGCCTTAAATACGGCCTGGGAATGTTGAAAGGGATGGCGGTGACCTTCCGCCACCTCCTCCGGCGGCCCGTGACCGTAAACTACCCGGAAGAGGAGTTTACTTACCCTTCCCGGATCCGGGCCACAAGCTTCGTCTGGGTTGAGGAGAACTGCACCGGCTGCTCCCTGTGCGCCAAAGCCTGTCCCGTCGGGGTAATTAATATCGAGACCCTGCCCCACCCGTCCGACCCCACCCGGCGGTACGTAGCCCGGTACGAGATGCAGACCTCTTTCTGCCTTTACTGTGGCCTCTGCGTCGAGGCCTGCCCCTTTGAGGCCCTCTTCCACGGACGGGAAACGGAGCTGGCTACTTATGACCGGTCGACCCTGCTTTACACCAAGGAGCGGCTGAAAAAGCTGCCCTGGCCGCCGAGCACCTACGGCCAGGTGGAGCTGCCGCCGGTGCCGGGTAAACAGCGGGTGCCCCTTCTGCCCACCGGGGAGGTCCCCCAGGAAAGCCGGGTACCCCTTCCGCTGGAGGCGGAAGAATGAACACGGGTGAGCCTGCAGTCGCCGTCGCCTTCTACATCTTCAGCGCCATAACCCTGGGTGGGGCGGCAGGGGTCGTCTTCGGCCGGAACATGTTCCACGCCGCCCTTTTCCTGGTGGCCTCCTTCTTCGGGCTGGCCGGGATCTACGTCCTCCTCCAGGCCGATTTCCTGGCCGTTGTCCAGGTCGTCATTTACGCCGGGGCCATCCCGATCCTGGTGGTCTTTGCCATTATGCTCACCCGCCAGGTCGAGCGGGGCAACGAATGGAACCAGCTCCGGGTCCCGGGGCTGCTCCTGGGGCTTCTGCTGCTGATGGGCCTTTTGGTCGTCTTTTCCCAGACCCAATGGGCGGCCGGCACCGGTCCGCATCCGGCCGATACCGTTCAGGTGCTGGCCCGCCAGCTCTTCGGCCCCTGGGTCCTGCCCTTCGAGGTTGCGTCGGTCCTTTTGCTGGCGGCCCTGGTCGGGGCCATTATCATCGCCCGGGAGGAGTAGGCCTTGGCCGTCACCCTGACCCACTACCTGGTGCTGAGCGCCACCCTCTTTACCCTCGGCCTTTACGGGGCCCTGAGCAAGCGCAATGCGGTGACCATATTAATGTGTTTGGAGCTGATGTTTAACGCCGTAAACATCGCCTTTGTCGCCCTGACCCGGACGGTGGCGCCCCAGCTGCTTACGGGTCAGGTTTTCGCCCTCTTTGTCATAACCGTGGCCGCGGCCGAGGTGGCCGTGGGCCTGGCCATCGTCCTGGCCATTTACCGCCAGCGGCGAACCATCGACGCCACCGAAATCGACCTGCTCAAGTGGTGACGGGTTATGTCCTGGGTATACTGGAAGACCGTTCCTAACCTGGTCGTCGCCGAGATGTGGCGGGGGGTTATCGAGCTGGGCGGCTGTCCGGTCAAAATCCTGGCGGACCCGAACCGGTTCGAGGAGGGGATGCTCGCCCCCCACCGGCTCTTCGTCCCCCGGGGCAAGGAGTTCATCGCCGAGGAGTCCCTCCGGGCCTGGTCGGGGGAGGCCGTCTACGGCCCGGCTTTGGCCGCCGGAACCCACGAGCGGGGCCTTATCGCCGCCGTGGAGCGGCTGGTGGCCCTGCGGGAGGCGAAGCGGCGGGGTGAGCTCCCGCCGGCGGCCCCCGGCGCCCTTCCCCCCGGACCCCAGGGCGGGAGGCAGGGCTGATGGCCCCAGACCTGGCCTGGCTCTTTATTCTGCTGCCCCTGCTTTCGTTTCTGCTGTGCGTCTTCGTCACCCGGCCGTACCCCCGGCTTTCGGGCTACGTGACCGTCGCCGCCGTCGGGGCCACCTTCCTGCTGGCCCTCCTGGCCTTTTGGGCGGTGGGCAACCTTCCCCCCGACCGCACCATCGAGTCTTCCCTCCAGTGGGTGGTTATCGGCGGCTCGGTCCTGAAGGTCGGCCTGGTCATCGACTCCCTCACCGCCGTGATGCTCCTCATCGTCAGCCTGGTTTCGTTCTTGATTCAGATTTATTCGCAGGGCTACATGGCCGGCGACCCCGGCTACTCCCGCTACTACGCCTTTATGTCGTTGTTTACGGCCAGCATGCTGGGCCTGGTGCTGGCCAGCAACCTGCTTTTGGTTTTCATCTTCTGGGAGCTGGTGGGTCTCTGCTCTTACCTGCTCATCGGTTTCTGGTACCAGCGGCCGGCGGCGGCCGCCGCGGCCAAAAAGGCCTTTTTGGTGACCCGACTGGGGGACCTGGGCTTTCTGGCCGCCCTCCTGGTGGCCTTCAACGCCGCCGGCAACCTGGACATCCGCCACCTCATCGGGCTGGCCGAGGCGAAGCAGCTTGCCGGCGCAACCCTGACGGCGGTGGCGTTGGGGCTCTTCTCGGGGGCGGTGGGCAAATCGGCCCAGTTCCCCCTCCACGTCTGGCTGCCCGACGCGATGGAGGGTCCGACCCCGGTGAGCGCCCTCATCCACGCCGCCACGATGGTGGCCGCCGGCGTCTACCTGGTGGGCCGGACCCTGCCCCTATTTCTGGCGGCCCCGGACGTGCTACTGCTGGTGGCGGTTATCGGCGGGCTGACCGCCTTCATGGCGGCCACCATGGGCCTGGTTATGACGGATATTAAGCGGGTTCTGGCCTACTCGACCATCTCCCAGCTGGGTTATATGATGATGGGCCTGGGGGTTGGGGGGCTGGTGGCGGGCATCTTTCATCTGTTTAACCATGCCTTCTTTAAGGCCCTGCTCTTCCTGGCGGCCGGTAGCATCATCCACAGCCTGGGCACCCAGGACCTGCGGGAGATGGGCG
>DAOUCL010000284.1:0-16889 GCA_034432015.1 Dehalococcoidia bacterium | reverse complement strand
AAGCTTACCCCGAAGGAGGTGGGCCGTGGCTGACCAGCCGGAGCCCCGGCGCTCCCTGGGCCGGGGTCTGGGCGCCCTTCTCGGCCGGGGCAGCCCCGGTATCGTTCACCTGCCGGTCGGGGCCATCAGACCCAATCCCCACCAGCCCCGCCGGTTCGTTCCGGACGACCGGTTCCGGGAGCTGGTCGAAAGCGTCCGGGAGCATGGCATCCTCCAGCCGGTCCTCGTTTCGGAGGTCCGGGAAGGCTCCCAGACCGTCTACCGGCTGGTCGCCGGGGAGCGCCGCTGGCGGGCGGCCCTTGAGGCCGGTTTGACGGCGATTCCGGCCCTGATCCGGGAAACCACCCCGGCGGAGGGGCTGGTAATGGCCCTGGTGGAGAATATCCAGCGGGCCGACCTTAATCCCCTTGAGGAGGCCGAAGCCTTCCGGGAGCTCATGGAGCGCTTCGGCCTCAGTCAGGAGGAGATTGCCCGGCGGGTGGGCCGGAGCCGGTCGGCGGTGGCAAACACCCTCCGGCTCCTTCAGGCTGCCCCCGAAGTGCGGGCGGCCCTGGCGGCCGGGGAGATAACGGAGGGCCACGCCCGGGCGCTCCTCGGCCTGGAGCCCGGGGAGCAACCCCTGGCCCTGGCCGAGGTTCTCCGCCGGGGTCTCAACGTTCGGCAGACGGAGGAACTGGTCCGGCGCTGGGGCGAGCGGCCGGCTCCGGCTGAGGCCGCCGGGCCCGATCCGGAGCTGGACGCCCTATCGGCGGATTTGACGGCCCGGCTGGGAACCCGGGTGGTGGTGCGGCAGGGCCGGCGGGGTGCCGGCCGGCTGGTCATCCATTTCTACTCGACTGAGCAGCTCAACGAGCTGCTTGCCCGAATGCGGCTTTTGATAGATTAATCGGCGGGCTTCGTAACGGCCCGGCAGGTAGCGAACAGATTTCGCGGGGTTTTACAGGCTCGTGGCGGATCCCCTCGCGGGTACCCGGGAATCTCCGCCTCCGGTGGGTAACCGGCCCGCCGAATCGGGGCCAGGGATTCGGCCCCCAGGATACAGTGTCCGGGGGACGGCGCGCCCGCCTGTTGGCTGACGGGTGCGAGGCCGGCGGCTGTTAGAATATTTACGGGTGGTTTCGGTGCTTGGGACCCGTTCGTTTACGTCGCGCCTCAGTGCTGTAGGCAACCTGACGATCGTCGCCCGCACGGCCGTAAGGGTTCTCCTTTCGGCCTGGTGGGGTGGGTATATAGTTGCCGTGTGGGGCGTTGCGATCACCACAGCGGTTATTGGGGTGGTGTTCACTTATACTCGAATCGCTAATATTTCAATGTTGTATCTCATAGTAGTTCTCGCCGTTGGTGCCCTCTTCGGCAGCGGGCCGGCAGTTTTGGCAGCCGTGCTGGCGTTCTTGGCTTTTGACTTTTTCTTTGTTCCCCCGGTTTACACGCTTACCGTTTCCGACCCCGAGGAGTGGGTAGCGTTGTTGCTGTTCCTGCTTACGGCATTCGTTACCGGTCAGTTGGCCGCTGGCCAGCGACGACGGGCGCTGGAGGCGGAGGCGCGCCGGCGGGAGGCCAGCCTTTTGTACGACATCGTCCGGTTAATGGGAGAACTGGAGCTAGAGGAAGCCATGCACGCTGTAGCTGAACGGTTGAGACAGGAGCTGGGCCTGGCCGCGGTGGTTATCGACGTCTCCGACCCCAGGGGGTACCGGGTGGCAGTCGGGGAAGAGGAGGCCCGTAAGCTAGTAGAATCTGTGGCAACTGCCCCGAAGCATCTGCTCCAGGAGGGGCCGGTCTCGAGGGGAGGGGCCGGCCGGTCTGCCCGGTGGGTGAGGGTCGTTCCCCCGCGGCCCACGGAAGCCAGGGGTTTGAGCTCGACCGCCGGACGGCTCTTTGCCGTGCCCGTGAAAGACAGTTCGGGCCGGAGGATTGGCACCATCTTGCTGGTGCGAGACCCCAAGGCTCCCCCATTCAAGCCGGAGGACAACCGGCTGCTCGCCGCTGCAGCCGAGCAGGTGGGCCTGGCCATCGAACGAGCATGGCTGCGGCGGGAAGCAGCTGAGGCCGAGCTGTTGCGGCGGACAGATGAGCTAAAGACTGCCCTCCTGAGGGCCGTGTCCCACGACCTGCGAAGCCCGCTGGCCACCATTAGCGCCGCGGCGGACAGCCTGCTTCAGCCGGATGTTAGTTGGTCGGCCGAGGAACGGGCGGCATTTGCCCAGGAGATTGCTACCGAGGCAAGGCGGCTAGACCGCCTGGTAAGCAACCTCCTGGACCTTTCCCGGATTGAAGGCGGGGCCCTGCGGCCGCAGAAAGCGTGGCACGACCTAGGCGCGCTCATCGAGGAGGTGGTCGGTCGAATGCGACCGCTGCTAGCCGGCCGGTAAAGATTGAGGTGGCGGAGGACCTGCCGCCGGTCCTGCTGGATTACGTCATGATCGGGCAGGTGCTCTCGAACCTTATTGAAAACGCCGTCAAGTACACGCCGCCAGGTACGGAAATTACAATTCGGGCGGTCAAAACCGATGGGGAAATTCAGGTCGAGGTCACTGACCGCGGCCCTGGCCTGCCGCCCGACGCCATTAACCGGATATTCGACCCGTTTTACCGGGTAGGTGGCGCCGGGCCGCGTCCCCGCGGACTGGGGCTCGGACTGGCGGTTGCCAAGGGTCTGGTCGAGGCCCACGGGGGCGAATTTGGGCGGAAAACCGTCGGGGTGGGGGGGCGCGTTTCGTCTTTACGTTGCCCCTCCTTGAGGTGGTAACCGAGGTTGGCGGAAGGCGCGAGGATACTCGTAGTTGACGACGAACCGGCGATTTTGCGCACGGTGAGCGTCAGCCTGCGCGGGTACGGGTTTCGGGTGGAAACGGCCGAATGCGGGGCGGAGGCCCTCGAAAAATTCGGGCGGTTCCGGCCGGACATAATTCTCCTGGACCTTGTACTCCCGGATTGCCACGGACGGGAAATAATCCGAACGATCCGGCAACACTCCGCCGTGCCTATAATCGTGTTGTCGGCCCGGGGTGAGGAGGCCGAAAAAGTTGCGGCCTTAGAGGAAGGGGCAGACGATTATCTTACTAAACCGTTTGGGGTCCGGGAACTGATTGCCCGGATTCGGGTCGCCCTCCGCCACGCCGCCCACCTTGGGAGCCGGGCTCCCGTTATCCGGGCTGGAGAGCTAACCATTGACCTGGAACGCCGACAGGTAATGGTTGCGGACAACGAGGTGCGGCTCACCCCCACCGAGTACGAGTTCCTGAAGGTGCTGGCTTCCCACCCTAACCGGGTGGTCACGGACCGGATGCTGTTAGCACAGGTGTGGGGAAATGCCTACGGCGCCGGGCCGAATTACTTGCACGTCTACGTAGCCCGGCTACGTCGGAAGCTGGGCCCCGCCGCCCACCGCCTAGTTACGGAGCCCGGGGTCGGCTACCGGCTCGTGGTAGACGAGCCGGGTGGCTAATCACCTCTAATTGTTAAGGAATTTTTAACCACAGGCCCCCCTGCGTTAAGCCCATGTTAAGGGTGCGCGTCTAAGCTCTTTGATGAAACCGTGAACCAAGAATTTTTTTAACTTAAGGCAGGTAACTTTGCCACCGCGCTTTCGGCGCATACTGCTGGTGGAGGATGAGGCCCCCCTCCGCAGGGTGCTCAAAGCAAATCTGGAACGGTCGGGCGTTGAAGTATATGAGGCGTCCACGGCGAGGGAGGCGCTGGCCGCCATCAGGCAGCTTAGGCCTGACCTGGTTCTGCTGGATATAGACCTGCCGGACCGTACCGGCTGGGATGTCCTGAGAGACCTTGAAGAAGAAGGCCTGCGGGTTCCGGTAATTGTGGTCTCAGGGGTGCGCCCAACCCCGGAGCGCCTGCGCCAGTTCCGACCGCTGGCTCACCTCCCCAAACCCTTTCCCGTCGAAGCCCTCGTCAGGCTTGTAGTGGGTCAGGAGGATTCTGGAGGGCCGGAGTGACGGCTTATGGAGGACCTTGCGGTCGTAGGTCTGACGCTGCTCTTTTTTGGACTTATGCTGTTCTACGCAGTAGCTGTAGACAATCTTCTTGAGAAGGGGCGTTAATGTGGCCTTGGGAATGGCTAATTGGGGCCCTGGTGGTATTTGTGATGTGCGTTTATTTAATTATCGTAATCCTCTGGCCCGACCGCTTCTGAGAAGAAACCGAGCGGGGTGGTGCAGGTGAACGCGGCCGGTATCCGGCAGTACGCGAAGTATCTCCGTAGCGGCGGTCTGCTACTTGCCGCCAAGACCTGGCGTGAAATCGGAATGGTAACTTTGGTCATCCCCCGCCGTGAAGTCGGGGCTCAAGGGAACCGGCTGGCGGACCTGGCCAGCCGGTTTGCCAGGGAATGTGGTTTGGTCTGCCGCCCCGAAAGGGAGCAGGGGGTGCTTGTCGCTCGGCTGACACGGCAAAGATGAATCCGTGGGATGCGCTGACGGTAATTCTTTTTCTGGCGCTGGTCTTCGGATTGACCAAGCCGCTGGGCGCCTATATGGCCCGAATCTTTGAGGGTGAGCACACGTGGCTTACGTTGCGCCTCCGGCCGCTGGAGCGGGCGATTTACCGCCTTGGCGGCATCGACCCCGGGGCTGAGATGCGGTGGACCGAATACGCCGTGGCGGCGCTCCTGTTCAACCTGGTCGGCCTGCTATTTCTTTACGGGCTCCAGCGGGCCCAGGCCCTACTCCCCCTGAATCCTGAGGGCCTGGGTCCGGTGCCCCCGACGCTCGCCTGGAATACCGCGGTCAGTTTTGTCACCAACACCGACTGGCAGGCTTACGTGCCAGAAAGCACCGTGAGTTACCTCACCCAGATGACCGGGCTCACCGTCCAGAACTTCGTCTCGGCCGGGACCGGAATTGCCGTCGCGGTAGCCTTCATCCGGGGCCTGGCCCGGCAGTCGGCCGAAACTATTGGCAATTTCTGGGTGGACCTGGTCCGGGCAGTCCTTTACGTCTTGTTACCTGCCAGCGTCGTTGCGGCCCTTTTCTTGGTGTGGCAGGGAGTGCCCCAGAACCTCAACCCCTATGTCCGGGCGGTGACGCTGGAGGGACGTTTACAAACGATTGCCCAGGGGCCTGTTGCCAGCCAGGAGGTTATCAAGCTTCTGGGGACCAATGGGGGTGGGTTTTTTAACGCCAACTCGGCTCACCCGTACGAGAACCCGACACCAATAACGAACTTTCTTGAAACGTGTTTGATTATAGCCATCCCGGCGGGTCTCACTTACACCTTCGGCCGGCTGGCGGGGGATACCCGCCAGGGGTGGGCCGTTTGGGCTGCGATGGCTGCCATTTTTGTTCTCGGCCTCGCCACCGCCCTAGTTGTGGAGAAGGGCGGTAACCCCCTCTTTGCCCGGTTCGGGGTGGACCAGGCCGGCGGCAATCTCGAGGGGAAAGAGGTTCGGTTTGGCACCGTTCCATCGGTCATGTTTGCAGTTGTCACCACGGCCGTGGCGTGCGGTGCCGTGAACACGATGCACGACAGCCTTCTGCCGTTAACGGGTGGGGTAGCGATGTTTAACATGCAGTTAGGCGAGATTATTTTCGGAGGAGTCGGCTCAGGCCTTTACGGCATGCTCATTTTCGCCATTCTGGCGGTGTTTATCGCCGGCCTGATGGTGGGCCGAACGCCCGAGTATCTGGGGAAAAAGGTGCAAAGCTTCGAGACTCGGATGGCCGTTCTCTTCGTGCTCGCCGGAACGGCCCCCATTCTGGTCTTCACTGCTCTGGCCAGCGTCAGCGAAGAAGGGACACGGGCCGTTTTTAACCCTGGTCCCCACGGATTCAGCGAAATACTGTACGCCTACAGTTCAACTACCGGCAACAACGGTTCCGCCTTTGCCGGGCTGGGTACAAACACTCCTTTTTACAATTTCACCACCGGCCTGGCAATGCTGGTCGGTCGGTTTGCCATGATGGTACCGGCGCTGGCGATCGCGGGATCCCTGGCCCGAAAGCCGCGGGTTCCGGCGGGCCCTGGTACGATGCCCACACATACGCCCCTGTTTGTGGGGCTTCTGGTCGGAACGGTGATTATCGTCGGCGCGCTCAATTTCTTTCCGGCTCTGGCCCTTGGCCCGGTTATTGAGCAGCTACTTTTGAATGCCGGCCGGACGTTCTGAGCCATTCAGGAGGGCGGCCAGATGACTTCCGGTGACCATAACGCCGTCCGACCGCCCCGGGTCGTGCCGGGGCGGGACGCCGACCCGACCCGGGGTCTTGAACCACCACCCATCAGAACCCCGGAAACCGACGAGTTAAAAGAGCTGCTTCAGCGACGGCTTCAGGCCACGAGTCCCTGGGCTTGGCCCCTACTCAGGCGGGCGCTTCGGGATGGTGTCCTTAAGCTTAACCCGGCGTACTTGATGCGCAGCAACCCTGTTATGTTCGTAACGGAAATCGGGGCGGTTTTAACAACTTTAGTCGCCGCAAGCCGCCTGGTTTTGGCGGAACGCGCCGAGCCGGGGTTACGCTTCACCCTGCAGATAGGCGTCTGGCTGTGGCTCACGGTGTTTTTTGCCACCTTCGCCGAGGCGCTGGCCGAGGCCGGCGGGAAGGCTCGGGCCGAGGCCCTCCGGGCCACCCGTCGAGAGGTGGTGGCCCGCAGGCTCCGGGACGGTCGGGAGGAGCTGGTGCCGTCTTCTCAGCTAAGAAAGGGGGATATCGTTTTGGTGCGGGCCGGTGAGTTTATCCCGGCGGACGGCGAGGTAATTGAGGGTATCGCCTACGTCAACGAAGCGGCGATTACGGGGGAGTCGGCACCCGTGCTCAAGGAACCCGGAACGGATATCCGCTCCGGGGTAACGGCCGGCACCCAGGTTGTTACCGACTGGCTCAAGATCCGGGTCACCGCTGACCCGGGGGAAAGCTTTTTGGACCGGATGATCGCCCTGGTAGAAGGCGCGCGCCGCCAGAAAACACCGAATGAGATTGCCCTTACCATCTTGCTGGCCGGCTTAACATTGATATTCTTACTCGTAGTAGCCACACTTCTACCCTTTTCGGTCTACGCAGGTAGCCCGGCCGCTACGGAGGTTCTGGTTGCCCTCTTCGTCTGCCTCATCCCGACAACTATTGGGGGTCTGCTACCTGCCATCGGTATTGCCGGAATGGACCGGGTCGCCCGCTTCAACGTCCTGGCCCTTTCCGGCCGCGCCGTGGAGGCCGCCGGGGACGTGGACGTCATTCTGTTAGATAAAACCGGTACGATTACTTACGGGAACCGTCTGGCCGCCGAGATCGTGCCGGTGGGGGGCGCGTCCCTCCTGGACGCCCTCATTGCGGCCCGGCAATCGAGCCTGGCCGACAGGACCCCCGAGGGCAAAAGCATCCTGGCCCTGGCCGAGCGGCTGGGGGCACCTGCGACGGAGGGGCTCGACCCGGGGGCGGAGGTTATCCCTTTCACCGCCCAGACCCGGGTAAGCGGCGTGCGACAGCGGGGTCACGAATACCTTAAGGGCGCACCCGAGGCGGTCGTTGCCTGGGTAGGGGGCGAGGCGCCGCCGGACCTGGAGCAGCAGGTGGAGCGGATCGCCCGGGAGGGAGGCACCCCGCTGGCACTGGCCCTTGACGGCCGCGTAGTCGGCGTCGTTTACCTTAAAAGATACGGTGAAACCGGGACTCCGTCAGCGGTTCGAGGAGCTACGGCGGATGGGCGTCCGGACGGTCATGATAACCGGGGACAACCCCATCACCGCCGCGACCGTAGCGCGGGAGGCCGGGGTAGACGACTTCGTGGCCCGCGCCTCTCCCGAGGACAAGCTGCGGATTATCCGGGAATTACAGGCTCAAGGCCACCTTGTGGCGATGACCGGGGACGGAACCAATGATGCGCCGGCTTTTGCCCAGGCTGACGTGGCCCTGGCGATGAATTCCGGAACCGCGGCGGCTAAAGAAGCTGCAAATTTGATTGACCTCGATTCGAACCCGACGAAGATTATTGAGATAATCGTCCTAGGTAAGCAGCTTTTAATTACCCGGGGCGCCATCACAACGTTTTCCATCGCTAATGATGTGGCCAAATATTTTGCGATTATTCCGGCGATGTTTGTCCGAACTTATCCGGAGCTACAGACACTCAATATAATGAGTCTTGCTACACCAGAAAGTGCAATTTTATCCGCGGTTATTTTCAACGCAGTTATTATTGTTGGGCTTGTGCCCCTCGCCTTGCGGGGCGTTGGCTACCGGCCGGCGCCGGCGGCTGAGTTGTTGCGGCGTAACCTGATTACTTACGGCGTTGGGGGGTTAGTCGCGCCGTTTATCGGTATTAAACTTATTGATATCATCATAACGGGCTTAAAACTGCCGTGACGGGTAGAAAGGCTGTGTCATCGACCCGAACTGTTTTGCCAGCCATTCGTATTTTCGTCGTTCTGACGGTGCTGACGGGTCTAGTTTACCCGCTGGTTATCACCGCCGTGGCGCAACTCGCCTTACCGTATCAAGCGAACGGCAGTTTGGTGCGGAACTCCCGGGGCGAGGTCGTCGGGTCTGAGCTAATCGGCCAGGTTTTTTCCCGTCCGGAGTACTTCCACCCGCGGCCGTCCGCCGCGGGCGACGGTTACGACGCGGCTGCCTCCGGGGGGTCCAACCTTGGTCCGACCAATCGCAGGTTATTGGCAGCTGTGGGTGAGCGTGTGCTCGCTTTCCGCCAGGAGAACGGCCTAGATTCCGAGACTCCCGTACCGGCCGATGCCGTAACGGCATCGGCGAGCGGCCTGGACCCGCACATCACCCCGGCCAATGCTTACCTGCAGGTTCGCCGGGTAGCCCGGACCCGCGGCCTGCCGGAGGAGACGGTCCGGGAGCTGGTTGACCGTTTCATCGAGGCTCCTCTGTTCGGCTTTCTTGGTCAGCCAAGGGTGAATGTGGTCAAATTGAACCGGGCACTGGACGAGCTAAAGGAAGGCTGGAAATAACCGGTGGCCGACGTTGGGCCGGGCCGGGAGCCGGAGCGACCTACCCCCGAGGAAATGCTTGAACGCCTGCAAGGCGGGCGTGAGGGTTTCGGTCGGGGTCGTCACCGGATTTACCTGGGGATGGCGCCCGGGGTTGGAAAGACCTACGCGGCCCTCCAAGAGCTCCACCGTCTAAAGTCCGAGGGCGTCGACGTCGCGGTGGGTTACGTCGAAACTTACGGCCGGCCTAAAACGGCGGCCTTACTGGCAGGCCTTGAAGTGATCCCCAGGAAGCGGTGCGAGTACAAGGGAGTTGTTGTGGAAGAGATGGATGTGGACGCAATCCTTCAGCGGCGCCCGGAGGTGGTTCTGGTTGACGAGCTCGCCCACACAAACGTTCCGGGCTGTGGTCGGCATGAGAAGCGTTGGCAAGATGTCACGTATCTTCAGGAGCATGGCATCAATGTCTTCAGCACTTTGAATGTTCAGCATATCGAGAGCTACGCTGATATCGTTGAAGCGATTACAGGCGTTCCGGTTCGGGAACGGGTGCCTGACTGGGTAGTCGACAATGCCGACGAGCTGATTCTCGTCGACCTCACCCCCGAGGCCCTCAGGGAGCGGCTGCTTCGGGGGGAAGTCTATCCCCTTCCCCAGGCGCAGGTGGCTCTGGAGCGCTTCTTCCGGGAGGGAAACCTCATAGCATTACGGGAACTGGCCCTGCGGAAGGTAGCCGCCCGGGTCGAGGCTCAGCTTGAAACTTACATGCTTCAGCGTCAGGTTGAGGCTGTCTGGCCGGCCGGGGAGAAGGTAATGGTCGCCGTGGACGCGGACCCACGTTCCCGCCACTTGATCCGCCGCGCCTGGCGGTTGGCCCAGCGGCGGCAGTCCGAACTGTTAGCCGTCTTTGTTGAAACACCGGCCTGGGCACGGAGTCCCCCCGAGGCTAAACGCAACTTGGAAGAGAACCTCCGCCTCGCTGAGGACCTGGGTGCCCGCTGTTTCCGAGTAAAATCCGAGGATGTGGCGTCGGCCCTGGCCGCGTTCGCCCGCCAACAGAACGTAGCCACCATTGTGGTTGGTAGACCCCGTGGCGGGCGACTTCACCGGCTCCTCCGGGGATCGGTCACCGAAAAGTTGCTCAGTCTGGCTTCCGACGTGGACGTACTGGTCGCAGCCACATAACCGTGAGATTGCTGAATAACTTACCCACCGTTCGCTCGTTACTTGTGGTATACTCTTGCAGGATAGTAGCCGGTTAAATTCGCCGGGGTGCCAGGTGCGGCCGGACGGTAGCTTAGGTTAGTTAGCCGAACCCAGAAGCTTAGGGCCCAGCGGGCCCGAGCAGTGTTTAGCTAAACGAAAATGGCCGGACATTCCAAGTGGGCCCAGATTAAGCGTCAGAAGAGCGTAGCCGACGCCCGGCGGGGTCAGCTTTTCACCAAGCTTGCCCGGGAGATTACGGTGGCGGTTCGGGAGGGCGGGCCGGACCCCGAGACCAACTTCCGGCTCCGGCTGGCCATTGCCCGGGCCCGGGAGCACAACATGCCCCTGGAAAACATCGAGCGGGCCATCCGGCGGGCCGCCGGGGGCGGGACCGAGGCCGGGGAGGCGCCCCTCGAAGAAGTAATTTACGAGGGCTACGGTCCCGGGGGCATCGCCATCCTGGTCCAGGCCCTTACCGACAACCGCAACCGCACCGCTGCTGAGGTGAGGTCGACCTTCACCAAGGGGGGCGGCTCCCTGGGGGAGGCGGGCTCCGTCATCTGGCAGTTTGACTATAAAGGGGTCATAACCGTAGCGGCCGACGGGGCCAGCCCCGACGACATCGCCCTGGCGGCCATCGACGCCGGGGCCGAGGACTTCCGGGTGGAGGACGTCGAGGTGGAGGTCTACACCCAGCCCGAAGACCTCGAGCGGGTCCGGCGGGAGCTGGAGGCCCGGGGCTTTAAAGTGGTTCAGGCGGAGCTTGCCTACATTCCCAAGGCGACCATACCCCTGGACCGGAAAGACGCCGAGCAGGCCCTCCGCTTGCTGGAGCGGCTGGAAGACCTGGACGACGTTCAGCGGGTGTACACCAACGCCGAGTTCCCGCCGGACCTGGTGGCCGCCATTGAAGCGGAGGAGCGGTCTCACGCCCGCTGAATCGTGCGCATCCTTGGGGTTGACCCCGGAACGGCGGCCTGCGGCTACGGGGTAGTGGCGAAGGCCGACGGGCGCTTCGTCGCCCTGGAGTACGGCCTGATAACCACTCCACCTACCCGCTCAACCCCCGAGCGGTTGCACGTCATCTACCGGGAAATTTCGGACGTTATTAACCGGCTTCGGCCCGACCGGGTCGCCGTCGAAGAGGTCTTCTTCGCCCGCAACGCCAAAACCGCCATTGCCGTCGGCCAGGCCCGGGGGGTGGTGCTGCTGGCGGCGGCCCTGGCCGGGGTGCCGGTGGTGGAGTACACCCCCCTCGAAGTAAAAAAGTCGGTGACAACCTACGGCCGGGGGCGGAAGGAGCAGGTGGGGCAGATGGTGGCCATCATCCTGGGCCTCCCCGAGGTGCCCCGGCCCGACGACGTGGCCGACGCCCTGGCCGTCGCCCTCTGCGACGGTTTACGGGCCGAAGCCGGCCTGGGGATCGCCCCATGATCGAGGCCCTGACGGGACGGGTCGGCCGGGTGGAACCCGAGGCCCTTAGGCTGGAGGTCGGGCCGGTCACCCTCCGGCTGGTGGTCCCCCCCGGGTCCGGGAGCCGCTTCGGCCGGCCGGGGGACCTCACCACCGCCTTCACCTCCCTCCAGGTCAGGGACGACGGGGTAACCCTTTACGGGTTTCCCACCGAGGCCGAGCGGGACCTGTTTAACGTCCTGCTGGAGGTGAGCCGGGTGGGACCCCGGGCGGCCCTGAGCATCGTCGGCCGGCTGGGACCCGACCGGTTCTGGCAGGCGGTGGCCGCCGGGGACGTAGCCCTTCTGGCGGCGGTGCCGGGCATCGGCAAAAAGACGGCCGAGCGGCTCATCTTTGAGCTGAGGGGGAAGCTTCCGGAGGTGCGGCCGGCGGCCGGCTCCCCCGAAGACGCCGACCTCCTCGCTGCCCTGACGGCCCTCGGCTACACCGCGGCCGAAGCACTGGCGGCCATCCGGGCGGTGCCCCTGGCCGACGGCCTGCCCCTGGAGGAGCGCCTAAGGCGGGTGTTGGCCGCCCTCGGGAGCCGACCCCCGCAGTAGGCCCCAGAGGAGGCCCAGGGTCTGCCGGGCCAGCCGGCTGCCCAGCAGGAGGGTCACGGCCCCATAGACGGCAACGGCCGCGCCCAGGGCGGCCCCCAGCCGAAGCACCAGGGTCGCCGGGGTGAAAGCTAGGGCGAAGGCGGCGGCGATAACCATCAGCTCGCTGGCCAGGATACTTCGGAAGATATCCCGGCCCAGGCCCGTCGGAAGTCCCCCGAGGCGCCGGCCTAGCAAGAGGTAAAGGGCGGCAAACTGGCCGATTTCCGAAAGGGAAAGGCCGGCCGCCAGCCCCCCGTGGCCTAGGAGCCGAAAGAGAATCAGGCCCGCCCCGAAGGTTAGCCCCAGGCCGCCTACCCCCACCGCCACCGGGGTCAGGGCGTCCCCCGTGGCGTAAAAGGTGCGCACTAAAATCTCGGCGGCCACCTGGGCCCAGAGGCCGAGGGCGAAAAACCAGAGGGCCCAGGTGGTGGCGGCCACCGCCCCCTCGTCGAAACTGCCCCGCTGAAGGAGGACCCGAACCAGGGGCTCGGCCAGGACGATGAGGCCGGCCGAGGCCGGGATACCCAGGTAAAGGCTCAGGCCCAGGCCCTCGGCGACCGTTCGGCGCAGGCGGTCGACTTCCCCGGCGGCCCAGAGCCGGGAAAGCTCCGGGAAGTAGGCCGTGCCCAGGGGCAGGCCGACCACCCCGAAGGGGACCATCAGGAGGGCCCAGGCGTAGCCCAGGGCGGCGACGGCCGCCGGGGAGATGAGGGAGGCCATGGCCGTGAGCACCCAGAAGTTGAGCTGATAGACGGCGAGGCCGGCCGCCCGGGGGACCAGCAGGAGGAGGACCTCGGCGACTTCCGGTCGGAAAAAGGCGAAGTTGGGCTTGAGGCCGGGTCCGTAGCCGAAGGCCCGGGGGAGCTGGACGCCCATGTGGAGGGCGCTTCCGGCCACGACCCCGACGGCCAGGCCGTCCACCCCGAACCGGGGGGCGAGGGTGAGGGCGGCCCCGATTATTGCCAGGTTGTAAAGAATCGGGGCCACGGCGGGCAGGCGAAAGTCCCGGTGGGCCTGGTGGACGGCGGTGAGCACGAGGCTTAGGCTGAAAAATAGGGGCTGAAGGAGCATCAGCCGGGTAAGCTCCACCACCTTCGACCGGACCGGGGCGTCGAAGCCCGGCACCAGGACGGCCACCACCGCCGGGGCGACGACCCAGCCGGCCAGGACGAGGCCCAGGGCGGCCAAACCGAACAGGACCAGAAAAGTTCCGGCCAGCCGATAACCTTCGGCCGCCTCGCCCCGGCTCAGGTGCTTGTAAAAAACGGGGATGAAGGCGCTGCCAAAGGCGCCGGCCGCCAGCAGGTTAAAGATCAGGTCGGGGAGCCGAAAGGCGGCCTGATAGGCCGCGATATCGGGGCCGGCGCCGAACTGCCCGGCGATAACCGCCTCCCGGAGGAGCCCCAGCAGGCGGCTCAGCACCCACCCGGCCATCAGCAGGGCCGCGCCGCCGAGGGGTCTGGTGTTCACGCCTCCCTCGGCTTAAGGCTGACCTTCTTCAAGACTTCGGGGTTGGCGACGTGTTCGGGCTGGAATCCCCGGAGGATGTCGGCCGCCGCCCGGCCCACCCGGAGCTTGATGTCCCGCTCGCTCCGGTCGGAGTAGTAGGCGACGTGGGGGGTAACGATGACGTTCTCCAACCGGGTGAGGGGTGAGTCGGGGGGCAGGGGCTCCTCTTCGAAGACGTCGAGGCCGGCCCCGGCAATCCACCCCTCCGTCAGGGCCCGGGCCAGGGCCGCCTCATCGACCACCTTCCCCCGGCTGGTGTTTATAAAATAGGCCGTGGGCTTCATCAGGCGGAAGCGCTCGGCGGTGAAAAAGTGGTAAGTCTCTTCGGTCAGGGGCAGGTGGCAGGAAACGTAGTCGCTTTCGGCGAGAAGGTCGTCGACCCGCCCGGCCCGGCGGACCCCGAACCGGTGGAAGACTTGGTCGTCCACGTAGGGGTCGTAGGCCACCACCTGAAGGCCGAAGGCCTGGGCCCGGGGGGCGACCCGGCGGGGGATGTTGCCGAAGGCTACCAGGCCGAGGGTTTCGCCCCGCAAAGGCCCCAGCGGGGGCAGGACCGACCTTAAGACGGCCGGATTCCACCGGCCTTCCCGAACAACCCGGTCCAGTCGAAAGAGCTTCCGGTTGAGGGCCAGCAGGAGGGCCAGGGTGTGGTTGGCCACCTCGTCCAGGCAGAAATCGGGGAAGTTGGCCACGACGACCCCGAACTCGGTGGCGGCTTTAAGGTCAATGGTGTCCACCCCGATGCCGTAGCGGACGATCCCCTTGAGGCGGGGGAGGCTGGAGATCACCCGTCGGGTGATGGGCTCGGCGATGACCAGCAGAATGTCGGCGTCGTGGCCGAATTTAATAATCTCGTCCTCGGTGCGCAGCCTTCCCGGCTGGATTATCTCCACGTCCAGGTCGGCCAGGGCCTGCCGCTCCAGGTCGAGGGGTTCGTCCGGGGATGCGCCGGTGTGGAGGATTTTAAATTTTGCCATCAAGGCCTCCTTCAGCCGACGATATCTTCGCCCCCGTCCACGTTGATGACGCAGCCGGTTATCCAGTAGGTTCCGGGCTGGCAGAGGGCAACGATGGCGGCGGCCACGTCCTCGGGCCGGGTGAGCCGGCCGCTAGGGTTGCGCCGGAGGGCCTGCTCGATGAGCTGTTCGTGGCCGGGGATCTTCCGGAGGGCGGGGGTATCGGTGACCCCGGCCCGAATGCCCAACACGGCCACCCCAGTGGGGGCCAGCTCGAAGGCCAGCTGGCGGATGTGGGATTCCAGACAGGCTTTGGCCGCCGAAACCGCCCCATAGTAGGGGATCACCCGGCTGGCGCCCCCACTGGTCATGGCGAAGACCTTGCTTCCCCGCCTGAAAAGCCCCCGCCAGAAGAGGTCCTGGACCCAGTAGACGAGGCTGTTGGCCATCACGTCTAGGGTCATCTCCAGCTGGCTTTTGGTGAGGGCATCTTTCGGGTCGGGGGTGATGTAGGGGCGAAGGGCGCCGAAGGCCAGGGAGTGGAGCAGGACCTTAACGTAGCCGCCGTTGGGGTCGCCGGCGATGACCTCTTGAACCTTGTCTAAGACCTCCTGCCGTTTTTCGGGGTCGGCGGCGTTGGCGTTAAAGAAGAGGGCCCGCCGACCCCGGGCCTCAATTTCGGCCTTGACCCTTTCGGCGTTGGGGAGGGTGGCTCGGGTATCCAGGTGAACACCCACGATGTCCAGGCCGGCCTCGGCTAAGGCTACGGCCGTCGCCGCCCCGAATCCGCTCGAGGCGCCGAGAATTAAAGCCCATTCGGTTTCGGCCATTGGCGAACCTCCGAAAGCTAAAGGGGCGCCGGTTTGGCCGGCGCGGCTGCCCCGGCACCGGCCGTTTCTCTTGGTTATTACCCTACCGCCCCGCCGGTGTCAACTGCCAGCCGCCCCGGCCGCAGGCCCTTAAGCCGTTGTCGGGACGCGCGCCCCGACAGAACGGTTGGCCGCGGTGGGTTTAACTTCGGGGATTACCCCCACGGCCTGGGAGGGGAGTACCCGGTCGGGGTCGAAAAGAAGGGGTTTGGCCGGAGGCCACCGTGGTGACCGGGCCCTAGACCCCGCCGCGGGCGAAGGCATAGGACGCCCGAAGAATGGCCCAAATGACCTCCAGCTCAGCCTCGTCCCGGGGACCATAAACCATTATCGCCGTAGGCGGCAGCCAGCCCCGGCGGGCCACCGGATGCAACTCGCCCCAGCCTTTGGCGACCACCCGGCGGGCCGTGGCTTCGGGCAGGGTGAGGTGCAGGCTTCCGTCGTAGGGTGGGTGAAGGTGGGCGAACTCCCGGTCGACCAGGAACGCCTCCGGCGGCCCCGCCGCCAGTTCCTCATCGAGGAAGAAGGCCCGGGCTCCGGGGACGGAGATGCCGCTAGGACCCACGCGCACCCCGGGAAGAGCCCGAGCCCGCCCGAACAGGGCTTCCTGGAGGTGGATAGGAGCGTTCTGGTCCAGCTGCTGGTGGGGGGGTTCGTCGGGGTGGTCCGGGGCCGCGGACCCCGGCGCTCGGGTAAGGACCAGGTCGCCGGCAGGTAAATCCCCATAACTACACCTTCTTAGTCGTGCGCCGACCAGAGGGAGGGCAAGCTGGCAACCCGACCCCAGCCCTCGCCGGCGGCCACCGGTTCGACCCGCAGGTCGAAAAAATACCGGTCCAGCACCGCCGCCCGCTCTTGGGCCAGCGGCGGCCTGCAATAGTCTTCTTCCCAGACCGCCTCACCGGTAGCGGCATCCCAGCGGGCACCTTCGAGGGCCTGGGTAAGGGCGGGACCGAAAGGCCGAAGGCGGGAAAAGGCGCCTTCCGCAAGTGGGGCCTGCAGTTCCGGCAAAAGGTCGAAGTGCGGACGGGCCCTCACCAGGTAGTGGGCCATAAGTTACCCCCTTTCGGCCTGGAAGGTCCCCCGATGGGTGAACCGTCCGGCAGTTCGCGCAAGCTTTCTTTATATTAGCACAGTTAGACAAAAAAATAAACGAAAAGCCCGATTGGGGAAGGCTGGGGGCGGAAGCCGGCAAGTTGACTTTTATGTTAAAATGAGGAGCCAGGGTCACCGGCCGGGCGGCGGTTAGACTTTTGTCGGAGCGGGGAGTGACCGCTTTTTTTGAATTGCCTTTCGTCTCGCCTCGGGTAATCGGCCGAGGGGCCGAGCTGGGGGTGTTCCGGACTGTCCTAGAAAGGGTGCGGGCCGGTGGGACGGAATGCGTAGCGATTTCCGGCGA
>DAOUCL010000283.1:0-11493 GCA_034432015.1 Dehalococcoidia bacterium | reverse complement strand
ATAAGGGGCCACCGGGCCCCGGCCAGAAGCTCGGCGCCGGCCGCCACCGCAAGGTGGTCTACCTCCAGCCGAAAGTCGGGGTTTTGGGCGCACTCGACGCTTTTATCGGTGACCACTGCCGGGGCCACCAGGGGCCGGGGGATACCCAGGGGACGTTGAGGCCGTTTTTGCCCGTCACCTATTAGATGGGGGCTTGGCAAAAGCGGGGGCAACTTTATAACCGGGGTCCGCTCGTGCAGGGGCAAGGTTAGGTTAACCAGATCCAGGGGCCCCGGGCGATACCTTCCAGCAGGCGGTCAAGAACAGCCATCTTCTCCCCCGACGCCTTTTCGGGCAGGCTAGTTGTCTGGATATCCGGGGGCGGTTATCTGTCAAGTTGCCAGGCCCTGGCCGGCGGCGGGGCCGGTGGCTCTGGTAGTATTACGAAAGATGACCGGGGAATTCGGGCTGATCGGACGCCTCCGCCGCCTGGTCGGCTCGGCCGGGCCCCAAAGCCCGGACCTGCTGGTAGGGATCGGGGATGACGCCGCCCTGTGGCGGCTGGGGGACCGGATTATCGCCGCCACCACCGACACCCTGGTGGACGGGGTTCATTTCCGGCCGGATATCACCGGCTGGGCCGACCTGGGCTGGAAGGCCCTCGCCGTGAACCTGAGCGACCTGGCGGCGGTGGGTGCGGTCCCCCGTTTTGCGCTGGTCACCCTGGGCCTGCCCCCGGCCACCGGTCCCAACCCCATCGAGCTTCTCTACCGGGGTCTGCTGGAGCTTGCCCGGGCCAGCGGCACCGTGCTCGCCGGGGGCGATATCGTCAGGTCGCCCGTGCTCACCGTAACCGTCGGCCTCTTCGGGGAGGTGGGGGTGCCGCCCGGGGCCGACTGGCGCGCCCACGTCCTGCTCCGGTCGGCGGCCCGGCCCGGGGAGCTGGTGGCCGTCACCGGGACCCTGGGGGCGGCCGCCGGGGGCCTCCGGCTTCTCCTTGCGGACCCCTCGGGAGCCGAGGGGCGGGCCCCGGCCCTGGTCAGGGCCTACCGCCGGCCCCAGCCCCGCCTGGAGGCGGCCCCAGTCCTGGTTGGGGCCGGGGTGCGGGCCGCGATCGACGTTAGCGACGGCCTGGTGGCGGACCTGGGCCATATCTGCGAGGAGAGCGGGGTTGGGGCCGAAATTGAGGCCGAGCGGGTTCCGGTTCACCCGGAGGCGGCCCGAATCTTCGGCCCGGAAGCCCTAACCCTCGCCCTCACCGGTGGGGAAGACTACGAGCTGGTCTTTACCGGCCCGGAAGCCGCAATCGCCAGGGCGGCCGACCGGTCCCCCGTCCCGGTGACGGTTATCGGCCGGACCACCGAGGGGCCGCCAGGTCGGGTCAGGGTGGTGGGACCGGGCGGGAAAGAACTTACCCTGACCCGGGCCGGCTGGGACCACCTGGCCCCGGAGGGGCCGTGAACGGCCGGACCGCCGCCGAGTTTGAGGTGGTGCGGGTGGCCCCCGACGCCCGGACCACCCTGGAGATCGGCCGCTGCCTGGCGGGCCTGCTGGAGGCTGGGGACGTGGTGCTCCTTAAGGGGCCCCTCGGGTCCGGAAAGACCACCTTGGCCCAGGGGATCGCCGAGGGCCTCGGGGCGGCCGCTACCAGCCCGACCTTTGTGCTGATTCAGGAGTACCGGGGCGGCCGGCTTCCCGTTTACCATATTGACCTTTACCGGGTGGAGACCGAAGCCGAAGCCTGGGCCCTGGGCCTTACGGATTACTTTTACGGGGATGGGGTCTGCCTGGTGGAGTGGCCGGAGCGGGCCGCCGGCCTGCTGCCTCCGGACTGCATCACCGTGGAGATTGAGTTCTTGGACGGCGAGGGCCGCCGGCTCACCTTCCGGGCCGGGGGCCCCCGTTCGGCCGAGGTTTTGCGGAGGTTTGACGAGAGGTGCTGATCGCCCTGGACACGGCCGACGAGTACCTGGGGCTGGCCGCCTACGCCGAGGGGGGGCTGCTGGCGGAGGAGGTCTGGCTAGTGGGCCAGAACCACTCGGTGGAGCTGCTGCCCGGCCTTCGGCGGCTGCTGGCCAAACTCCGGGCGGATATCGGGGCGATCCGGGCGGTGGGGGTAAGCCTTGGGCCGGGCAGTTTCAACGGCATCCGGGTTGGGGTGAGCACGGCCAAGGCCCTGGCCTACGGGCTAGGGGTCCCAGTCATTGGGGTTCCGACCTTGGAGGCCCACGCCTGGCAGTTTGCGGCCTTCGGCCTGCCGGTGGCCTGCGTTCAGCCCGCGGGGCGGGAGGTAGTTTTCGGGGTATTTGAATTTAAGGACGGGGAGGCGGTTCGGCTGGTGGCGGAGCGGGTGGGCAGTCCGGCCGACCTGGCCGCCGCCCTTCCGGGACCGGCGGTGGTGTGCGGAAGCCTGCCCCCCGGGCGCCTGGCCGAGCTGCGGCAGTATGCCCGGGAGGGGTGGGTTATCCTCTCCGGCACGGCCGGCCGGAGGCGGCCGGGCGTGCTGGCCGAGGTGGCGTGGGGTCGGCTTCTGGCGGGCCGGACCGACGACCCCTTAGCCCTGGAGCCCCTTTACGTTCGGCCGCCCCAGATTACCCCGCCCCGCCGCTCGCCCTTCAGCCCGGACGGCCCTTGAGGCTGGGCCTAACGGAACCCGCCCTTTACTTTGCTGTAGCAGCTGCTGCAGTAGACCGGCCGCGAATTTCGGGGGACAAAGGGCACGGTGGTTTCGGCCCCGCAGCTGGCGCAGACGACCCGGGTGCTTACGCCCCGGTCGGCCTCCCGGGCCGGCCGGTCCTCGAACCCGCCCCGTTCCCGGCGCCGGTTGGCCCGGCAGGTCGGGCACCGCTGGGGTTCGTGCTGCAGGCCCTTGGCGGCGTAGAAGGACTGTTCGCCGGCCGAGAACACGAACGTCGCCCCACAATCCCGGCAGGTCAGCGTCTTATCAACATAGGCCGTCATAGCTTAATGAGCCTCCTGGGTGATACCGTTGTCCGCCTCGCCCGGTTGAGTAGACGCCGACCGCCGAAGGGTGGGCGCCACCGAGCCCGGCGCATAAGTATTGACAGATAATCGGTCCGATGTCAAGGCGCGCCCCAAAAGGATGGGCCCTAAGGTTTCGATGATTTCGGCCATGCGCCCGGCCACCCGCTCCGCCAGCTCCTCGCTGAGGGGCTCCAGGGGCCAGGTCTCGTGCAGGCGGGTCCAGCTGGAGGTCCACAGCTCCGGCTCTAAGTTCGGCCCCAGCCGGGCGCAGATGTCGAAAAAGTGGGCGTCGAATTCGGCCAGCCACCGCCGGTTCGCCTCGGGGTCGGGCAGCTCAAAGTGCAGGCCCAACTCGATCCGCCTAGACCCGCCCAGCAGCCAGACTTCGAAGTGGACCCGGGGGTCGCCGTAGTAGAACTTGACGAGGCCGGCCCCGTGCCGGACCTTAAAGTCTGCCAGCTCGGGGGGCAACCGCCGGCGGACGGCCTCCGGCAGGGCCGCCAGAAACTGCCAGGCCTTCACTCGACGGTGACGGTCTTGGCCAGGTTCCGGGGCTGGTCGATATCGCAGCCCCGGCGCAGGGCGATATGGTAGGCCAGCAGCTGGAGGGGTATGACGGTCAGCACCGGGCTGAGCAGTTCGTCGGCCTCGGGCAGGGGTATAAAATGGTCGGCTTCGGACCCGAGGGCTTCGTCCCCCTGGGTGCCCAGGGCGATGACCACCCCGTCCCGGCTCTTGACTTCGGCGACGTTCCCCAGCATCTTGTCGTAGACCCGGTCCTTGGGGGCCAGCACGACCACCGGCATCTTTGAATCGATCAGGGCGATGGGGCCGTGCTTCATCTCGCCCCCGGGGTAGCCCTCGGCGTGAATGTACGAGACCTCTTTAAGCTTTAAGGCCCCCTCCAGGGCGATGGGGTAGTTTACCCAGCGGCCCAAGTAGAGGAAATCGTCCATCTCAAAAAACTTGCGGCCGATGGCCCGAACCTGGGCCTCCTGACCCAGCACCTCCCCGGCCAAGGCCGGCAGGCGGATAACCGCCTCCAGCCGCCCCTTTGCCGCCTCGGGGCTCAGGGCACCGTTGGCCTGGCCCAGCCGGACGGCCAGCAGGTAGAGGCTGACGACGCTGGCGATAAAGGTTTTGGTGCTGGCCACGGCCATCTCCGGCCCGGCCCGCAGGTCAACAACCCCGTCGGCCAGCCGGGTGGCCTGACTGCCCATCACGTTACAGAGGACCACCTGCTTTGCCCCTTGGCGGCGGGCCCGGTTCATTGCCTCGAGGGTGTCCACCGTTTCCCCCGACTGGGTGATGGCCACCAGCAGGGTGTCGGGCCCCAGGACCAGCCCCCGGGCCCGAAACTCCGACCCGACCTCGGCCTCGGCCGGAATCCTGGCCAGGGACTCGATGTAGAGCTTGCCGAGGAGGGCCGCATGCCAGGAGGTTCCGCAGGCGACCAGAACCACCCGGCGGAAGGCGGCCAGCTCGGCGTCGGAGAAGGGCAGGCCCTCGAAGGCCACCGTGCCCCGCTCCAGGTCGACCCGGCCCCGCAGGACGTTTAAGACCACCTCGGGCTGTTCGTGGATCTCCTTAAGCATGAAGTGGCTGTGGCCGGCCTTGGCCACCGAGACCGGGTCGTAAGGGCTCAGCTGGGTCGCCTTCTCCACCTCCCGGCCCGCCAGGTCCAGATAGGTCACCCCGTCCGGTCTTAGGACGGCCAGCTCGCCGCTTTCCAGGTATGCGACTTTGCGCGTGTAGGGCAGGATGGCCGGTAGGTCGCTGGCGATGTACATTTCGCCGACCCCGTAGCCCACCACCAGCCCCCCGGCGTGGCCCAGCCGGGCCCCCACCAGCTTGTCCGGTTCTTCCCGGTAGATTACCAGAAAGGCCTGGGCCCCCCGGAGCTCCCGGAGGGCCAGCCGAACGGCGGTTACAAAGTCGGCCCCGGCTTTAAGTTTGGCTTCGATGAGGTGGGCGAAGACCTCGGTGTCGGTCTCGGAGGTGAAGGTGTGGCCTTCGGCCTGAAGCTTTTGTTTGAGTTCCAGGTAGTTTTCGATGATGCCGTTGTGGACGACCACCACGGTTCCGGAGCAGTCGGTGTGGGGGTGGGCGTTTACGTCGGAGGGCTTGCCGTGGGTGGCCCAGCGGGTGTGGCCGACGGCGACGGGGCCGTGGGGGACCTCGCCGTTAAGCTGGCTGAGGAGCCGCTCGAGCTTGCCGGCCTTTTTGGTGATGGCCACCCGGCCGCCCGTCTCCAGCACCGCAAGGCCGCAGCTGTCGTAGCCCCTATACTCGAGCCGCTTTAAACCCTCTAAAGCGACCGGTCCACCCGACCGCTTGCCGATGTAGCCTATGATCCCGCACATACTGTCCGACGGCCTCCTTACCAAGGGGTATAGCCCACGCCTTAATTATAACGGGGGCGCCCCGGCGGCGATGCCCCCGGCCGGCTGACTTCGGGGGAATGGCATCCGGGGCGTATAATAGGGGGGCAGATCGGGGGCCCATTCGGCCGGTGACGGACGTCGGGTTCAGCGACGAGGAGTTACTCCGGCGGGTGGCCGGGCGCGACCCGGCCGCCCTGGCGTCCCTTTACGACCGGTACGCGCCCCTGGTCTACGGCCTGGCCCGCCGCATCGTCCGCGACGACGGCCAGGCCGAGGACCTGGTGCAGGAGGTCTTTTTACGGGTCTGGAACCGCCCCCACGTCTACGACCAGGGGCGGGGAAGTTTCCGGGCCTGGCTGCTGAGTATGACCCACCACCTGGCCGTCGACCTGGTCCGTCGCCGGCGCCGGGAAGTAAGCTACCGGAAAAAGCTTACCGGTTCAACCGAGACCCCGGACCCCTTTGAAGAGGCCCTCAACGAGGTGGACGGGGCCAACGTGCGGTCCCTGCTGGGCCGGCTGCCCCCGGACCAGCGGCGGGTGGTGGAGCTGGCTTACTTTGAAGGCCTCACCCACCGGCAGATCGCCGAGCGGCTGGGGGAGCCTTTGGGCACCGTGAAGACCCGCCTCAGACTCGGCATAATGAAACTGCGCGCCCTTTATGAGGACGGAAGCCGATGACGACCCTGCCCGGCGGCTGCGAATCGGTCCGGCCCGAACTGCCGGCCATCGCGGCGGACGCCCTGGAGCCGGCCGAGGCCGCGCCCCTCCGGGCCCACCTGGAAGTTTGCGGCGCCTGCCGGGCCGAATACGCCGCCTACCTGGAGGCCCTTTCGGGCCTGGCGGAGGAGGTTGCAGCCGAGCCGCCCCCCTCGTTGCGCCGCCGGCTGGTGGCCGCCGCCCAGGCCGATACCGCCCGGCGGGCCTGGCGGGAGCGGCTGCTGACCCTGGGGTTGGTGGCAGCCCTGGTCCTGGCCGCCTTCGGGCTCGTTCAGCAGTTTATGATGCGCCAGCAGCTGGACCGGCTCCAGCGCTGGGCTACCGACGAGTATGAACTGTGGGATTTTGTGCTGAGCCCGAACCTGGTGGTCCGGCCCCTCCGGGGAACGGAGGCGGCGCCCGAGGCCTACGGCCGCCTGCTATTTATCCCCGGCCGGCAGCGGGCGGCCCTGGTGGTGAACCGCCTGCCCCCCCTGGCGGGCGGCCGGGTTTACCAGGCCTGGCTCCGGCGGGACGGGGAGAGGATAAGCCTCGGAACCTTTCAGACGGACGAGTCGGGAAGGGCCAGGCTTTTCTTCGGGCTGCCGCCGGACTTCGACACCTACCAGGAGATGGGGGTCACCGTCGAGCCGGGGGGCGGAAGCGCCGGGCCGAGCGGGGTTAGGGTTCTGGCGGGCTCCCTTAAGGGGGGGTTGGATTAGCCGCCTTCGGCCGCAATCTGGTCGGCGATTTCTTCAAGTCGCCGGACCACCGCCTCGATAACCCAATCGGGGGTGGAGGCCCCGGCCGTAACCCCTACCTTGGCGCGGCCCCGCAGCCAGGCCGGGTCGACCTCTTCGGGGACCTCAATGTGGTGGGTCTCGACCCCTTCGGCGGCGCACATCTCGGCCAGGTGGCGGGTATTGGCGCTGTGGCGGCCGCCGATAACCACCATCAGGTCAACCTGGCGGGCCAGCTCCACGGCGTCCCGCTGCCGTTTGATGGTGGGGTCGCAGATGGTGTTTATCACCCGGATCTCCACCGGCCTGGGGAAGGCCCAGTCCATAATCGCCTTGACGAACTGGCTGAAAAGGCTTACCGGCTGGGTGGTCTGGGAGACGATGCCGATTTTGTGGGGCAGGGGTTTAATTTTTTTGATTTCTTCCCAGTCGAGGGTAGCTAAGGTCCTGGCGTTCCCGGCCCAGCCCAGGGCGCCCCTCACCTCGGGGTGGTTGGGGTCCCCGAAGATGACGATAAAAAAGCCGTCGTCGGCCAGCTTTTTGACGGCCTGGTGGACCTTGGTAACCAGGGGGCAGGTGGTGTCGACCACCTCGTAGCCCCGGGCCCGGGCCTCGGCCGGGATGTTGGGGCCGGCGCCGTGGGCGGTGATAGCCACCACCGGGGCGTCCACCTCGTCGAGGCTCTTTACGACGGTTACCCCGACCTCTTCAAGGCGCTTGACAACCTGGAGGTTATGAACAACCCCCCCGAGGCTCTGGACCCGGCCGTACTTTCGGCCGGCGGCCTCGATGACCTCCAGGGCGCGGCGGACCCCGAAGCAGAATCCCCGCTCCTCGGCCAGGATGATCTCCGGTCGGCCGTTTGCCACGCTCGGCCCTCCGGTCAGGTTTACCCCACAATCATACCACAAACTATACCGAAAAGAGCCGCCGGGTCCGCCGCCGCTCCACCCCTGCCTCCCGGAATCGGGCCGGGGAGAAGGGGTTAAGGTCTATTTCGGGCGTCCGGCCCGTTATCAGGTCGGCGATAAGCCGGCCGGAGTAGGGGCCCATCAGGATACCATTCCGGCCGTGACCGGTGGCCAGGATAACCCGCTCCCGGCCGGGGACGGGGCCGAGGATGGGCCGGTCGTCGGCGGCCAAGGGGCGGAGGCAGGCGGTGTGGCTTACCAGCCGGGCGTCGGCCAGGGCGGGGACCAGCCGTAAGACGCCCTCCAGGATGAAATCCCGGGCTTCCGGGGTGGTGCTGGGGTCAAACCCGACCGGCTCTTCGGTGGTTCCGGCCGTAATGAGCCCATCGAGTTTGGAGAGGACATAGTGGTCGCCGTACATGACGCAGTAGGCCAGGGGCGGTCCCTCCAGTTTGAGGCGGAGGAGCTGGCCCCGGAGGGGCTCGACGGGGACGGGCATCCCCAGCCACTCCCCGGCCAGGGCCGTCCAGGGGCCCATGGCCAGCACCGCAAATTCGGCCGCCACCGCCCCCGAACGGGCCACGACCTTTACAGGCCCGTTCGGGGCGAGTTCGAGGCCCACTACGGGGGTGTATCTAAGCTCGGCCCCGGCCCCCTCGGCCGCCCGGGCCAGGGCGAGGGTGAGGCGGTAGGCGTCCACCTGCCCCTCCCCTTGGGCCAGCAGTCCCCCCATGACCTCCGGGTTGAGCCTCGGTTCGGCGGCCAGAAGCTCGGCCCCTTCAGCCCAGCGGACCATGGGATCAAAAGGGGCCAGGCGCTCGGCCAGCGTCCGGAGGCGGGCGGCCTCTTCGGGGTGGAAGGCCGGGACCAGCACCGTGAGGGGACCGAAGAGGGGGTCGATGCCGGTGAGCTCCTTCAGGCGGGGTGCCAGGGAGCGGTGAAACTCCAGGGACCGCCGCATCAGGTCGTTTAAGGGCCCGGGCTGGGCGCTTTCCCCCACCGGGGTAAGGATGCCGGCCGCGGCCCCCGAAGCCTGGCTGGCCACCGATTCCCGCTCCAGGACCAGAACCTTAAGACCGGCCGAGGCGCAGAAGTAGGCGGCGGCTAATCCGACGACCCCGGCCCCGACGACGACCACGTCGTAAGCTTCCATGGGCGGGCCTCCCCTCTAAGTTTACCGTCCTGTGGGGATTGATATAATGGGAACTGATGGCTGAAGGGCTGAACGACCTGCCGCCGGAGCGGCTGGTGGAGGTGGCCGCCTCCCCGGGGGCGAGCCTTAAGGAGCGGCTGGCCGCCCTGGAAGCCCTGCGGGTTCGGGTGCAGGCGGGCCTTGCCCCGGCGGAGCGGGCCCTTAAGGAGCTTTTTGAGCTTTTTCAGCGGGAGCGTCACCCCCTGATCCGGACCTCCATTCTGGTGATTTTTGGGGCCCTGGCGGCCGCCGGGGTTGTTGCGGCCGCGGTTTACCTGGTGAAGATTGCCAGCCGGCCGGATTCCGGGGCCTTCTGGCGGGAGGCGAACCGGCGGATGCTGGGGTTCCGGTGGTGGCGGAAGCGGGGGTTTTTAGACAAGCTCTGCGAACAGCTTAAGGACCCGGCGGTTTCCGGGGCGGAGAAGCTGAGGCTCATTGAGGGGTTGAGTCCCCACTGCGACCTGGGCCGGCAGTTCTGGGCCCAGGCGCGCTGGGCGGACGTTCGGCGGCTTTCAAGGTGGGCGGCAGACCCCGAGCTTTCCGAGGAAGTGCGGGCCGGGCTGAGCCGAGTTTTGCGGGAGGCCCAGCGGCTCAAACTTGAGAACCCCGCCCGAACCCTCCAGGACGCCCTCAACCGCTACGTTCGTCGCCTGGATGCCCTGGACCCTTCCGGGGACCACGAGCCCCACTAGCGGCCCAGCCGGGCCTCCCCGGTGGGCCTGGGGTCTCGGCCCTGCCGAAGCAGACCCCTCCCAGGAACCCGTCGGCCGTTGCCGGCGGGAGGCAGTTCCGCCCCACAGGGCCGGGTAACTGCCCCCGCCGGCCCTCTTGGGCTGTCAAGCGCAGGGCGGCCAAACACTTCTTCCAGGGAGTCGCCTACTGTTTCGCGACCAGCGGAAAGTAGAGGCGTTGCGGTGGGACCGACGGGGTAGGCGTGGGCGTTGGAGTAGGCAACGGCCCCGGCGACGGGCTCGGGGTGGGCGTGGGCGTTGGCGTCGGCGTGGGCGCCACGGCCTGGGCCTCAAAGGCGCCGGCGTCGCACTTCGGCCCCTGGGGACGGGAGACGCCCCGCTGGTCTTCGGTGAGTGCACGACCGAAGGGATCTTGACAATCTTGTAAGCTTACGCTATCGATGGCCACGCTCCCCGGAAGCAGGGCGTGGGTGGCCGTGGCACCCGGGGGGTTCACCTGCAGCGGGCCGAGCTTCAAGTCTGAGGCCCCTACCTGCTGGGCCCCAGGGCAACTGTCGTCCGTTGAGAAGCTTCCAGCATACTGGTTTGGGGAAGACCAGCTGGTGCCGCAGTTTTTAGGCGAATTGTCGGCTATGATCGAAAACCTCAGCGAGACCGAAAGAGGAGAGTCGCTCGAATTACAAACGCTTGAAAGTGTCCCACTACTTCGGTTGCCGACTATTGTTAGGAACGTGCCCGAAAGAAACCACCAGGCATCTATGGCCGCACAGTTATATCCCTGGTTACCGGATATCGTGGTATTCCAGATCCAAACAGCTGCAAATGGCAAACCGAACTCACCGGCCGCTATTCCAGAGCCAAGATTGTTGGATATTAAACTGTTCTTAATAACCGCCTTCGGCTGGTTCCTCGTGTCGGCGCCCTGCATGCCAATGCCAGCGCCAGCATTTCCGCTTATAGTACTCCCGCTAACATAAAGCTCGGTGTTATACTGGTTGGCAATGCCCGCACCCAGAAGGTCATAACTAGTGTTACTCAGGATCGCCGTGTTGGTGATAACCACCCGCGCCACGTCGGTCCACACGCTGAAGTTCAATATTCCACCTCCAGACCCTTTTGGTGCGTTGTTTCGAGATATCTCTGTGTTCTCCAAAGTGGTCGTACCGGTGTTTAATATGCCACCACCACCCGAAAAGGCCACACTGGGAGAGGCCACATTGCCAGATATTGTGCTCGCCGTTACCGTCAGAATTCCCCTATTCAAAATGGCACCGCCGTCGGCGATGGCGGTGTTGTTAACTAAGGCGCTGTTGGATATTGTTACATGCCCCTGCTGAGCGTTGAAGATAGCCCCGCCCCCGCATCCCGAGCACGGCGACGTCGCCTTATTGTCTTAGAAGACTGCGTTTTCAACGATCAGTCGGCCCTCGTTGTAGATCGCGCCGCCGTTCCATAAACAGCCGTGAGTTAGCGTCAGGTTGCGCAGTGTCAGCGAACCGTTGGCGTGAACATAGAACAGCCTGAAGGCAGTTAGCCCATCGTCGCAGGGGAAGCTGGGGTCTCTGGTAACGGTTGAGCCATTGCCTTCGATGGTGATGTTGCTTTTGATGTTAAGGTCGTCTGCCCTGGCATCTTCGTCAGGAGTTGTACTTGGCCTAGGAATGCTCAATTTATATATCTGCCCGGAGCTAAGGACGATGGTGAACGTCTTTGACGGATCTGACTGAGCCTGGGCGTTGGCCTCCATGATGGCCGCCCGCAGGGAGCAGTTGCCGCTCGAGTCGGCGCAGGTTCCGTCGCCGGGGCTGGCATCCACCGTGTCGGCGGTGATGTTTACGGTAAATGTCACCGCGGCCGCCTGGGCCGGCCGGGCCGGACCCACCAGGCCCGTAAGGCCGCCAAAAGCCACAGT
>DAOUCL010000282.1:0-18302 GCA_034432015.1 Dehalococcoidia bacterium | reverse complement strand
TCCCCGGCCCGGGCGGCGGCCGGACTGAGGCCCGGCCGGGGCATGGCCCAAACCTCGGTCACCACCTTTAAAAAGGGTTCCAGCTCGGCCCGGTGCTCCGGGTAGCGGCCAAGGCAATCTTCCACGGATTGCCCGGCCCGCAGGGCTTCAATACAGTCGTTAAAAGCCGACTCCAACTCAGGTCCAGACATTTTGGTCCCCCTCCAGCAGGCGGCGCAGGGCGGCGATGGCCCGGTGCTGGAGGGCCTTTACAGCCCCCTCGGTCTTTCCTAGGATTGCCGCCACCTCCTTGATATCTAAATCTTCGATAAAGCGGAGCAGAACCACCTGCCTCTGCTCGGCCGTAAGCCGGTTAAGGGCGGCGACCAACCGGTCCCGGTCAACCTCGGCCGGTTCGGGGTCCTCGGTCCCGGGTTCGGGCAGGTCGGCCTCCCCGGGGGCGCGCTTGGCCCGCTCCCGGTAGTGGTCGATGACCAGGTTGTGGGCGATCTTAAAGAGCCAGGCCCGAAAGGGTATCCCCCGATGGTTGTAGCGGCCGATATTTTCCAGCATTCGGAGAAAGACCTCCGAGGTAAGGTCGGCCGCCAGGTCCGGGTCCCGGGTCTGGTAGACAAAATACCGGTAGAGGGGGTCGGCATAGAGGCGGTAAAGGGAAGCCGCCGCCTCCGCATCCCCGCCTTTGAGCCGCTCCACCAGGTTGCGTACGGCTTCGGGTTCGGAACCGGCCACTCGCCGATCGGTGTCCCCTCCGGTTACTGCTCAATACTATAACGCAGGGGTTAAAAGGGGGTTACGGGGCCCGGCCTTCAGACCCAGCGGCCGAAAAGGGCCATCAGCACCGGCGCAAAGACCAGGGCCGGCAGCAAATTGGCCACCCGGATGGGCTTCAGCTCCAGGATAACCAAGCCGATCCCCAGGATGATAAGGCCCCCGGCGGCACTCATTTCGGTAATCATCGCCTCGGTCAGAAGGGCCCGGGCCGAGGCCGCCCCGAGGGTGAGGGTCCCCTGGTAGACCAGGACGGTGAGGGCCGCAAAGGCAACCCCGATGCCAAAGGTGGCCGAAAGGGCCAAGGCCGTAAAACCGTCCAGCACCGATTTTATCGCCAGCAGGCTGTAGTCCCCAGTAAGGCCGTCCTGAATGGACCCGAGGATCGTCATCGGCCCAACGCAGAAGATAAGGCTGGCGGTAACAAAGCCCTTGCTGAAGTTGCCGGCCTGGGCCGACTTGCCCCCGAAAAGGGCCCCAAAACGGCCCTCGAAACGGTCCCCCAGGACCCTCAGGCCGTAGTCGACCCCCAAAAGCTCCCCGACGATGCCGCCCAGGACGATGCTACCCAGGAGGATGATGGGGTGCTGGGTTTTAAAGGCCATGCTGAGGCCGATAAAGACGGTCATCAGCCCGATGCCGTGCATAACCGTCTCCCGGACCCTTTCGGGCAGGCGGGCCCCCAAAAGGGTGCCGGCAGTGCCCCCAGCCAGGACGGTGGCGATGTTGATGAGTGTGCCGGTCATCGTCCCAATGATACCAGAGTCGCCCCGGCCGCTTTTGACAGGGGTTCCGGGCTTGGGCTAAAATGGGGATGGGTCGGGTGCTTCGGCCCCGCCGATAAATCGGGCCGATTCTGCTAGGGGAGCCGAAAAGGCTGAGAGACGGCGTCCCGTCGGGCCGTCGACCCTCGGAACCTGATCCGGGTAATGCCGGCGTAGGGAAGCAGAGGGCCCACCCGCTGGCGCAGCAGTTAAGTTCCCCCGGGCAGGCGGCACAAAGTGAGGTGTTAAGCATGGTTCAGCAGCCCCACGAAGACTACCTGGTGATCGCCGACCGGAAGTTCCGCTCCCGCCTGATGATGGGCAGCGGCAAATTCCGCTCGGAAGAGGAGATGCTTGCAGCCTATGAGGCCGGCAAGCCCGAGATTATCACCGTGGCCATCCGCCGGCTCGACCTGGACAATCCCAAGAAAAAGACGCTGCTGGATATCATCGACTGGTCCCGGTATATGATTTTGCCCAACACGGCCGGCTGCCGCACCGCCGAGGAGGCCATCAAGACCGCCCGGCTCGCCCGGGAGGTCTGCCGGGGCCTGGAGGGTTATAACTGGGTAAAGCTTGAGGTGGTTCCCGACCCCAAATACCTCCTCCCCGACCCTGAAGAGACCCTCCAGGCGGCCCGGGTGCTGGTGCGGGAAGGTTTCGTCGTCCTCCCTTATATTAACGACGACCCGGTTCTGGCCAAGAAGCTGGAGGAGATCGGCACGGCCACGGTCATGCCCCTGGCGGCCCCCATCGGCTCGGGCCAGGGTATCGTCTACTTCGGCCAGATTCAGATTATTATTGAGCAGGCGAAGGTGCCGGTGGTCATCGACGCCGGCCTCGGGGCCCCATCGGACGCCTCCCTGGCGATGGAGCTGGGGGCGGACGCGGTGCTGGTGAACACCGCCATCGCCAAGGCCAAGAATCCGCCCTTGATGGCCGAGGCCTTCCGGCTGGGGGTTGAAGCCGGGCGCAAGGCCTTCCTCGCCGGCCGAATCCCCAAACTGCCCTACGCCGAGGCCAGCAGCCCCCTGGAAGGCGTCGTTCAGTGGCGGTAGATGACCTTGGACCGGCTCGGTCAGCCACCACTGCTGATGCTTGTCACCGACCGCCGACGGAGCCGCCTGCCCCTCGTCGAGGCGGTGGCCCGGGCGGTAGCCGGGGGCGTCGACCTGGTTCAGGTCCGGGAGAAGGACCTGCCGGCCGCCGACCTTTTCGGGCTGGTTAAGACCCTCCGGGAGGTCGTCGGCAGCAGGGCCAAGCTGCTCGTCAACGACCGTGCCGATGTGGCCCTGGGGGCCGGGGCCGATGGGGTACACCTTCCGGAGAACGGTTTGCCGACCGCCGTTGCCCGGCAAGTGGTGGGGCCCGACCGGATTCTCGGCCGGTCGGCCCACGACCCGGTCGGCCTCGAATGGGCGGGGCTGGATTACCTGCTGGTGGGAACGGTCTTCCCGAGCCCGACCCATCCCGGCCTGCCGGCGGCCGGGGTGGGGCGGGTGGGGGAGTTTGCCGCCCGGAGCCCGGTCCCCGTCCTGGGAATCGGCGGGATTACGGCCGACAACTGCGCCGAGGTGATTGGGGCGGGGGCGGCCGGGGTGGCGGTCATCTCCGCTATCCTTGACTCCGACGACCCCGCGGGGGCGGCCCGCCGGCTTAAAGAGGCCCTTCGGGCCGCCTGGGCCGCGGCCAGGGCGAAAGGGTAGACCGGCCGTGATTGAAGTGGTCATTAATGGCAAGCCCCGACAGCTTCCCCGGGAGATGAACATCGTCGAGCTTCTGGACCACCTGGGCGTCCGCCGGGACGGGGTTGCGGTGGCCCTGAACGGAGAGGTGGTCCTGCGGGAGGAGTGGGAGCAGACCCGGATTCGGGCGGGCGACCACGTGGAGGTGGTCCACATGGTGGGGGGCGGCCAATGCTAGGGGCCGAGGCGGCCGACCCTTACCGGGCCGCCCTGGAGTTTTTATACTCCCGGGCCAACTACGAGCGGGGCTTCCTGGGCTCCCTGGACCCCCTGGGCTACGGCCTGGAACGGACCGCCCGCCTCCTTCGGCGGCTGGGTCGGCCCCAGGACCGGCTCAAAATCGTCCATATCGCCGGGACCAAGGGCAAGGGTTCGGTGGCGGCGATGGTGGCCTCGGTCCTCTGGACCCGCTACCCCACCGGCCTTTTCACTTCGCCCCACCTGCACACTTTCCGGGAGCGAATCCAGGTTGACGGAAGCCTCATTTCCCGCCCGGCCTTCGGCCGGCTGGTGGCCGAGCTGGGCCCGGTGGTGGCTGACCTGGACCGGGAGGCCGAGGGCCTCGGCCGGCTGACAACTTTCGAGCTGGGAACGGCCCTGGGCCTGCTCCATTTTGCCAGGGCCGGGGCCGAGTGGGCCGTCCTGGAGGTGGGCCTTGGGGGACGGCTGGATGCCACTAACGTGGTCGCCCCGGAGGTGGCCGTCATAACCAGCCTGAGCTACGACCACACCCAGGTCCTGGGCCCGACCCTCGCCCAGATCGCCGCGGAAAAGGCGGGAATCATTAAGCCGGGGGTGCCGGTGGTGTGCGCCCCGCAGGACGAAGAGCCGGTAAAAGTTATCGAAGAGCGGGCCCGGGCCGTCCGGGCACCCCTCTTGCTCGCCGGCCGGGACTGGTCCTGGTCCGGGAACCGGACCGGCCTTACCGTCTATGGGCCCTTTGAGACCTACCACGGCCTCCAGGTGGCCCTCTTAGGGCCCCACCAGCTGGAGAATGCCGCCGTTGCGGTGGCCGCCGTTGACCTTTTGCGGGCGCAGGGGCGGATTTCCCTTGGGCCGGAGGAGGTAAAACTGGGCCTTAAGGGGGTTCGGTGGCCGGGACGGGCCGAGGTCCTGCGCCGAAAGCCGACGGTCGTGGTGGACGGGGCCCACAACGGGGAGTCGGCCGAATTCTTGGGCCGAACCCTTAAAGAAGAGTTCCGCTACGACCGCCTCTTTTTGATTCTGGGGACGTCGGCCGATAAGGATATTCCGGCCCTTGTGGCTCCCCTGGCGCCGCTGGCCGACTTCGTGGGGGTCACCCGCTCCCGGCACCCCCGGGCCGCCCCGCCGGAGCCCCTGGCCCGGGAATTGGCAAACTTCGGCCGGGTTGCCGAGATTTTCCCGGACGTGGGGGCGGCGTTGGGGGAATTCTTGGGGCGGGCCGGGCCGGAGGACTTAATCTGCGTTACCGGCTCCCTTTACCTGGTGGCCGAAGGGCGGGAGTTTCTGGGAGCCCCTGGAAGCGAAGAGAAAGACCCGATTCCGTAAAAAACCTTTGATAGGTATAATCGGGGGGGAGGGAGTCTGGGTGAATATCCGGCTCAAATTTTTTGCGTTACTGCGGGAACTCTTCGGGGAAGCCGAGCGGGAACTGGAAGTTCCGGCGGGCTCCCGGGTTGCGGACGTCTGGGCCCGGCTGGTGGCCGAGCGGCCGGTGCTGGCGGGCCTGGAAGGGGCCGTCCGGTTTGCGGTTAACCGGGAGTATGTGCCGGCCGACTACGAGCTTAAACCGGGGGACGAGGTGGTCTTCGTTCCGCCGGTCAGCGGGGGTGAAGTGCAGCCCATGATTGAGATTACCGAACGACCTTTAAGCCCGGAAGAGCTTATTCAGGCGGTCCAGACCCCCGAGGATGGGGCGGTGGTGCTCTTCATCGGGGTAGTCCGAAACAACTCCGAGGGCCGGCAAACCCGGTACCTGGTCTACGAAGCCTACCCCGAGATGGCCGAGGCCAAAATCGCCGAGATTGCGGCCGAGGCCCGCCGGCGCTGGCCGGTGGGGCAAATCGCCGTAAAGCACCGGGTCGGGCGGCTGGAAATCGGGGAGGCGAGCGTCATGGTCGCGGTAGCCAGCCCCCACCGGGCCGAGGCCTTTGAGGCCTGCCGCTACGTTATGGACCGGGTAAAGGCCGAGGCGCCGATCTGGAAGAAGGAGGTCTTCACCGACGGGGAGGTCTGGGTCGGCGCGCCGGAGCTCGCCCCGGCCCCGGAAGGGGAGGGCCGGTAACCACAGGTCGGGTTACCGGCCCGCCGTCTCCCGCTTTAGGCGCCGGGGTTGACGCCCGATGTTAAGGTTGGGTCGCCGGTCGGCCTGGGCAGCTTAGAAGAGCCGGCGGACCGACGCCCAGAGGCCCCGAACCCAGTCGCCGAAGGAGCCCCGGCCGGGCCCCGGGTCGTCGAAGACCGCCTGGAGGTCGGCGACCAGCTTGGCCTTCTGCATCGGGCAGAGGTCCTTCGGCTCCAGCAGGACCTGGCGGCGGTTTCGGGCTTCCCGGTCCAGATGGTCCTGAATGATCCGGATGGCCTCTTCGACAACCTTGGTGTCCTGGTCGGTTCTGGTTTCAGGCGTCGCCACCAACATTTAGACAGCCTCCTCCCTACAGGGTTTAAACATCCGTCGGTTTGACCCTTTCCGGTCCAGAGCCGGCCCTCCCGGCCGGCCCCCGTCGCTGCATAGGGCCACCCCCTCTCCAACGGTTCCGGCCGCTCCGGTTTGGCTATATGATAATACGCCGGGCCAACCTTGTCAACCGACCCCGACCCATCAACCTTGAAAAAACTTCCAAAAGGGGTTATCTTTAACCTGGAATTAAGCTTGGTTAATCTTTGCGGGGGGTCGGACGGATGAAGCAGGCCGTTGAGGATTACCTTAAGGTCATCTACAAGGTCCAGCGGCGTCAGCGCCGGGTCTCCACCTCGGCCATCGCCGAGAGTCTGGGGGTGAGCGCCCCCGCCGCCACCAGCATGATTCAGCGGCTGGCTGAGATGGGCCTGCTCCGCTACACCCCTTACCGGGGTGTCGAGCTGACTGAGAAGGGCGCCCGCATCGCCCTGGAGGTGATTCGCCACCACCGCCTCTGGGAGCTCTTCCTGGCCCGGGCCCTTAACATGCCCCTCGATGCCGTCCACGCCGAGGCCGAGCGGCTGGAGCACGCCCTCTCGGATGCCCTTGAAGACGCCATCGACGCCGCCCTGGGCCACCCGACGGTGGACCCCCACGGCGACCCGATACCTTCAAAGGACGGAACCCTTCACGAGCCCGAGTACGTTCCCCTCGGCGCCCTCCCGGCCGGAACCCGGGCCTGGGTCCGGCGGGTCCCTGACAGCGACCCGGCCCTGCTGCGCTACCTGGCCCAGCTGGGGCTGATCCCCGGGGCCCTGGTCGAAGTTAGGGAGGTGGCCCCCTTTAATGGCCCAATCCACCTGCGGGTTGGGGAGCGGGAGCCCGCCATCGGCCGGGAGGTCGCTGGCCGCATCTTCGTCGAGCCCGAAACCCCGCCGGACTGTTAGGGGCCGACCCTTGGGCGGTAACCCTTCCCGTTGCCCCGGCGGCCGAATCTTGCCCCGGCTGCTCCTGCTGACCGTTGCGGCCCTTTACGCCTGCGCTCCCATCGGCCAGGCCGCCGACCCGTCGGAGCTGGCCGCCCGGCCGGTTCGGGTGGTTACGACCACCAGCCTGATCGCCGACGCCGTCAGGCAGGTCGGGGACAACCGGGTAGAGGTGACGGCCCTGATGGGTCCCGGGGTAGACCCCCACCTTTACAAGGCCCGGGAGGGGGACGTTTTGCGGCTGGCCCGGGCCGACATCGTCTTCTACCACGGCCTCCACCTCGAGGCCAAGATGGCGGATATCCTGGCCCAGATGGGCCGGTGGGTGCCCACCTATGCGGTGGGCAACGCCGTCGACCCGGCCGACCTGATCTACCCGGAAGGTTCGGCCGGCAACCCGGACCCCCACATCTGGTTCGACGTCCGCCTCTGGATGCGGGTGGTCTCGTATATCGCCGAGGCCTTGGCCGAACGGGACCCGGCCCACGGGGCATTCTACCGGGCCAATGCCGAGGCGTACCTTCGGGAGCTGGCTGACCTCGACAGGTAAGTAAAATTCCGCCCGAACAGCGGGTGCTGGTCACGGCCCACGACGCCTTCGGGTATTTCGCCCGGGCGTATAACTTCGAGGTCCGGGGCCTTCAGGGCATCAGCACCGCGGCCGAGGCCAGCATCGCCGACGTCCAGGAGCTGGCCGATTTCATCGTCCGGCGGCGCATCCGGGCGATTTTCGTCGAGAACAGTGTGCCCGTGCGGAACATTGAGGCCGTCCAGGAGGCGGCCCGGGCCCGGGGTTGGGAGGTCAAAATCGGCGGCCAGCTTTTCTCCGACTCCCTGGGTGAGCCCGGAACCGAGGCCGGCACCTACGTGGGGATGGTCCGGGCCGACGTCCGCACCATCGTCGAAGCCCTTGCCGGAGGTAGCCCATGACCGAGCCCTTGCCCCAGCAGGCCCTTGCCATCGAAATTAACGACCTTACCGTGGCTTACCGGGACCGGCCGGTGTTGTGGGACGTGGATGTGGAGGTCCCGGCCGGGGTGCTTATGGCCGTGGTCGGGCCCAACGGGGCCGGCAAGACCACCCTGCTTAAGGCGATCCTGGGGCTGGTTCGGCCGGCGGCCGGGACCGTCCGCATCTTCGGCCAGCCCATCAAGGCGGTGCGGCGGCTGGTGGGGTACGTGCCCCAGCACCGGGAGGTGGACTGGGACTTTCCTACCAACGTCCTCGACGTGGTGATGATGGGCCGCTACGGCCACCTGGGCTGGTTCCGCCGGCCGGGAGCCCGGGAGCGGACCCTGGCCCTGGCCGCCCTGGAGCAGGTGGGAATGCGGGAGCTGGCCAACCGGCAGATAAGCCAGCTTTCGGGGGGCCAGCAGCAGCGGGTCTTCCTCGCCCGGGCCCTGGTCCAGGATGCCCAGGTCTACCTGATGGACGAGCCCTTCGCCGGGGTCGACGCCCTGACCGAACGGGCGATCCTGAACGTAATGCGGTCCCTGCGGGCGGCCGGCAAGACGGTGGTGGTCGTCCACCACGACCTGCAGACGGTCAGGGAATATTTCGACTGGGTGCTGTTGCTTAACGTGCGCCGGATTGCCTGCGGGCCGGTGGCCGAAGTCTTCACCGAGGAGAACCTCCGCCAGACCTACGGCGGCCGGTCGGTGGCCCTCGAGGTGCGGAGGTCCTGATGGGTCCCCTGGACCTGCTGCTCTTTCTCTTTTCGGACTACACCGTCCGGACGGTGGGGGCCGGGGCGGTGCTGATGGGGGTTACCAGCGGCGTGCTGGGGGTTTATGCCTTGCTGCGCCGCCAGAGCCTGCTGGGGGATGCCATGAGCCATGCGGCCCTGCCGGGTCTGGCCCTCGCCTTTTTGCTGACCCGGAGCAAGGAGTCGGCGTTTCTGCTTTTCGGGGCGGCCCTGGCGGCCTGGGTTGGGGCCCTCGGGGTTATCGCCATTACCAGCTACACCCGCCTTAAGGCCGACGCCGCCCTCGGGGTCGTCCTTTCGGTCTTTTTCGGCTTCGGCCTGGTGCTGCTGACGGCCATCCAGCGGTTGCCTACGGCCGCCCAGGCCGGCCTGGATAAGTTTCTGTTCGGTCAGGCGGCGACCCTCCTTCAGCGGGACGTCCTCGCCGTCCTGGCCCTGGGAGCGGTCGTCCTGGGCTGGAAGGAATTTAAGCTTTTAAGTTTCGACCCGGCCTTTGCCGCCGTTCAGGGATTTCCGGTCCGACTGCTGGACGTGGTTTTAACCAGCCTGCTGGTTCTGGCCATCGTCGCCGGCTTGCAGACGGTCGGGGTGGTGCTGATGAGCGCGATGCTTATCGCCCCGGCGGCGGCCGCCCGCCAGTGGACCGACCGCCTTTCGACGATGGTCGTACTGGCCGCCGTCTTTGGGGCGGCCGCCGGCATCGGCGGGGTGATTTTGAGCAGCCTGGGGGACAGCCTCCCGACGGGCCCCACTATCGTGGTCTGCGCCAGCCTGCTGGTTTACGGGTCGTTGCTTTTTGCCCCCCACCGGGGGCTGGTCTGGCAGCGGCTGGTGGCCGCCCGCCGCCAGCGCACCGTCCGGGCCCTCCGGGTGCTGACCCAGCTCTACTGGCTGGGAACCCAGCACGGCGACCCCTTTCACCCCCACCCGGCCGGGGCGCTGCGGGCCCTGGGTGGACCGGGCGTTCCGGGGATCCTGCGGGAGCTCACCGCCCGAAACTGGGTTCGCCGGCTCCCCGACGGCCGGGTGGGGCTGACGGAGGAGGGCCTGGCGGCCGTCCGGGATTTCTTACGGGAGGCGGAGCCGGAAGCCCCCGCGCCCGCCGGTTCCGAGGCGAAGGCCCCCGGGGGTGAGGCCGGGCGATGATCGGCCTGCAGCTGGAGATTCAGCTGGTTGCGGTCCTGGCGGCGGCGGCCTGCGCCCTTTCGGGGACTTTTCTGGTCCTGCGGCGGGTGGCGATGATAAGCGACGCCATCAGCCACACCGTCCTGCTGGGGGTGGTGGTTATGTTTTTAATTACCCGGGACCTCCACTCGCCCCGGCTGGTGGTGGGGGCCGCCCTTACCGGCTTGGGCACCGTCGGCCTGGTCTCCCTTATCCTCCGCACCGGCCTGGTCCGGGAGGACGCGGCCATCGGCCTGGTCTTTCCCCTCCTGTTCAGCATTGCGGTGATTTTAATCTCGGGGTACGCCGACTACGTCCACATCGACGTAGACATGGTCCTGCTGGGGGAGCTGGCCTTTGCCCCCTTCGACCGGCTGGAGGTTAATGGCCTCGACCTGGGGCCCCGCCGGGCCTGGCTTATGGGGGCCATCCTGGCCCTTAATCTGATCTTCCTGCTGGCCCTTTACAAGGAGCTTAAGCTGACCGCCTTCGACCCGGGACTGGCGGCCGTCCTGGGCTTCTCGCCCGCCCTCGTCCACACCCTGCACCTGGGGGTGGTTTCGGTAACGGCCGTGGGGGCTTTCGACGCGGTGGGGGCGGTTCTGGCCGTTGCCCTTTTTATCGTTCCCCCGGCAACCGCCCTGCTCCTGAGCGACCGGCTGCCGGCGGTAATTGCCCTGGCCGTTGTCATCGGGGCCGCCGCGGCCGTCGGGGGCTACTGGGTGGCCCACACCTTCGACACGTCCATCGCCGGCTCCATGGCCACCCTGGGGGGCGTGTTCTTCGGCCTGGCTTTCCTCGGTTCGCCCACCCAAGGGCTGGCGGCCAGGGCCTTGCGGCACCGGCGGCAACGGTGGGACTTTGCCCTCCGGCTGCTGGTGATGCACCTGCTCACCCACGAGGGAACCGCCGCCGAGGCCCACGAGGCGGCCGCCGAGGAACTGCCGGCCCACCTCCGGTGGGAGCCCCGGTTTGCGGCGGTGGCCCGGCTGGCCGAGCAGGCCGGGCTGGTGGAGCGCCGGAACGGGCTGCTGGTGCTTACGCCCCGGGGGCGGGAGCTGGCCCGGGAGGTAATGCTTTACGGCACCGGCTAGGCCGGGGGCCTCGGCCGGGCCGGAACGAGCCCTTCAAGCTTGGCCAGGGCCAGGGCAACGCCCCAGCGGAGGTAGATGCCGGCGGTGACAAGCCAGCGGAGGGGGGGCGGGTTGGCGGGGGCGTAGTGTTTTTTGTAAAAGATTAACATCGCCCGGTAAAACTCCCGGACGGCCCGGGAGCGGGCCCGGCGGGTGCTTTCCCCCTTGTGGTGCAGAACGACTACCTTGGGGTAGTAAAGCACCTTCCAGCCCCGGGCCTTAATCCGGAAGGCCAGGTCCAGGTCCTCACCGTAGAGGAAAAACGCTTCGTCCATCAGGCCGGCCTCCTGGAGGGCCTCCCGGCGAATGAGCATAAAAGCCCCCACCACCGAGTCCACCTCCGTCTCCACGTCGGGGTCCAGGTAGGTGAGGTTGTAGCGGCCGAACCGCCGGCTGCGGGGAAAGAGCCGGCTCAAGCCCACCATCCGGTAAAAGGAGACCTCGGGGGTGGGGAAGCTTCGGCGGCAGGCCAGGTCGAGGCTTCCGTCGGGCCGGACCAGCTTCGGCCCGGCGACCCCGGCTTCCGGGTGGCGGTCCAGGTAGGCGACCATCTCGGCGATGCCGTCGGGGGGCACCTCGGTGTCGGGGTTGAGAAGGAGGATATACCGGGGTGGGGGCGACTGGGCCAGAAAGTATTTTATGCCCAGGTTGTTGGCCGCCGAGTAGCCCCGGTTTTCGGGGCTTACGATGAGGTGGACCCGGGGAAACTCGGCCCGAACCAGTTCGGCCGAGCCGTCGGCCGAGCCGTTGTCGACGACGCAGACGGCCAGCACAACCCCCCGGCTGGCCAGCACCGACCGGAGGCATTTGCGCAGCAGGTCGGCCACGTTGTAGCTGACGATAATAACCCCGACGTCGGCCATGGTCCGGACGGTCCCGTATTGTACTATAAAGTTAGAATCGGCGCATTGTCAGAAAGGAGACTACCGTGACCGCCATGGAGGTGGGGCCGGGCGAACTCCGGGGGATGCTGGCCCGGGGCGAGCCGCTCTTTATTTTAGACGTCCGGACGCCGGAAGAGTTTGCCGGCTGGCACATCCCCGGGGCGGTGAACATCCCCGTGGACGCCGTCGAGGCCGACCCCGGGGCCCTGGCCCTGCCGGCCGACCGGCCGGTCATTACGGTGTGCGCCCACGGGAACCGGTCGGCCCGGGCGGCGGCCGCCCTTCGGGCCAGGGGCCTCGAGGCCTGGAGCCTGGCCGGGGGGATGGTCGGCTGGAACAGCGTCTACGAGGCGGTCACCGTGCCCGTGGGCCTGCCCGAGGCGGAGGTCATCCAGATAAGGCGGCCCGGCAAGGGGTGTTTAGGCTACGTGGTCCGGGTCGGGTCGGCGGCGGTGGTGCTCTGCCCCTCCGTCCACGTGGAGGAGTTTTTGCGGCCGGTGGAGGGGCGGGGCGCCCGGGTCGTGGCGGTCGCGGACACCCACCTGCACGCCGACCACGTTTCGGGGGCCCGGGAGCTGGCGGCCCGCACCGGGGCGGCCCTGCTTTTGAGCGGCTCGGAGCCCTACGAATTCGGCGGCTTTGTGCCGGTGGGCGACGGCTTTGAGCTAACCCTGGCCGACGGCCTTTCCCTGGTGGCCCTCCACACCCCGGGCCATACCCTGGGCTCGGTAACCTTCCGGCTGGGGGATGCCGCCCTCTTCACCGGGGATACCCTCTTTGTGGAGGGGATCGGCCGGCCGGATTTACGGGAGGATGCCGCCGGCCAGGCCCGGCAACTTTACCGGACCTACACCCAACGGCTGACTAAACTTCCGCCGGAGATTTTAGTTCTGCCGGCCCATTTCGGCGAGGGGGTCCCGTACCGCTGGGGGGAGCCCATCGCCGCGCCCCTCGGGGCCGTCCTGGAGGCCCTACCGTTCCTTCGGCTCCCCGAGGAGGAGTTCGTTCGGCAGGTGCTGGCCAGCCTTCCGGAGCAGCCTCCCAATTTCCGGACGATTCAGCGGATTAACCGGACCGGGCTGCTGCCGGGTCTGGCCGAGCTTGCCGAGCTGGAGGCCGGCCCCAACCGCTGTGGGGTGCGCCCGGGGTTTTAAATGGCCGAGGTCCGGGTTGCGATCCTGACGGTAAGCGACGGGGTGGCCGCCGGCCGGCGGGAGGACCGGAGCGGCCAGGCCATCCGGGAGGTCGCGCTGGGGGCCGGCTGGGTCGTGGTCGACTACCGGGTCGTGCCCGATGAGGCGCCCCTGATCATGCAGGCCCTTCGGGACTGGGCCGATTCGGGGGCGGCCGACGTTATCTTAACCACCGGGGGAACCGGGGTTGCGCCCCGGGATGTAACCCCCGAAGCCACCGCCGCCGTTATCGAGCGGGCGGTCCCCGGCCTGGCCGAGGCTATCCGGCTTAAGAGCCTGGAATTTACCCCCTTCGCCATGCTGAGCCGGGGGGTGGCCGGCATCCGGGGCCGAACCCTGATCGTTAACCTGCCCGGAAACCCCCAGGGGGTGCGCCAGGCCCTCGAAATCATTCGCCCCGCCCTTCCCCACGCGGTGGAGCTTTTGCGGGAGGAGCCCACCGACCACCGGCCCCATGCGCATTGACATCCTCACCCTCTTTCCGGGGATGTTTCGGGGCCCCTTCGAAGAGAGCATCATCAAGCGGGCCGTCGAACGCCGCCTGGTGGAGATTAACATTTTTAACTTCCGGGAGTGGGCCACCGACCGCCACAAGACGGTGGACGACTACCCTTACGGCGGCGGGGCCGGGATGGTCTTAAAGCCCGAGCCCATCTTCCGGGCGGTGGAAGCCATCACCGGCCTGAGCTTCTGGCCGACCCCCGAGGTCCCCGAACCCAAGCGGCTCGTTCCGCCGGACACGGCCATCATCCTGATGAGCCCCCAGGGCCGGGTATTTAACCAGGAGATTGCCCGGGAGCTTGCCCGGCTCCGGCGGCTGATCTTAATCTGCGGCCACTACGAGGGTTTTGACGAGCGGGTCCGGCTGCACCTGGCCACCGACGACCTTTCCATCGGCGACTACGTGCTCACCGGCGGGGAGCTTCCGGCGATGGTGGTCGTCGATGCGGTGGTCCGGCTGGTGCCGGGGGTATTGGGGGCCGAGGAGGCCCCGCTGGAGGAGACCTTCAGCGACTGGCTTCTGGAGTACCCGCAGTACACCCGGCCGGCCGATTTTCGGGGCTGGCGGGTCCCCGAGGTGCTCCTCTCCGGCCACCACGGCCGGATCCGGCAGTGGCGGCGGGAGCAGTCCCTCCTGCGCACCTTCTGGCGGCGGCCCGACCTGCTGGCGAAGGCGAAGCTTACCCCCGAAGAGCGCCAGCTTATCGAACGGTGGCGGCAGAGCCCGCCGGAATCGCCGTTTGACCCTTAAGCCTCGGGCTCGGCCGGGGCCTCGGCGGCCCCCAGGCTGAAGGCCATCGCCCGGCCCGTCGGGGCGGTCCGCTCCTTAACCTTGGCCGCCCGGCCAACCCGCTCCCGGAGGTAGTAGAGCCTGGCCCGGCGGACCCGGCCCCGACGAACCACTTCGATTTTTTCGATCCGGGGCGAATAAAGGGGAAAAGTCCGCTCGACGCCTACCCCGTGGCTTATGCGGCGGACGGTAAAGGTGGCGCTGGGGCCGCCCCGGCGAATCCGGATAACCGTGCCCTCGAAGACCTGGACCCGCTCCCGGCCCCCTTCAGTTATTCGGAAGTGGACCCGGATGGTGTCCCCGGGGCCGAATTCGGGGATGTTAGGGTTGGCCTGAACGGGAACTAAAGATTCGACGTTCATCGTCGGTTTCCTCGCCTGAGATTATACCAGGGGCCGGCCCCCAGACGCCACCGGCCAAAAGTTCAACCAACGGTTATCTCCAGCCGGTCGTTCACCTGCTTGACGGGGGTGCCGAATTTAAAACAGAGGGCTAACATCCGACTTAAAATCGCCTCCCGGTAAGGGGCCGGGGCCAGCCGGGCCTGGAAGTCGGCGATAATGGTCGGCGTAAGAATGACCTTTGAGATTTTGGGGCCGCTGAGCTCTACTTCGAAGATAAAAGACCAGTCGTTTCGTTCGACTTCGTCGACGGCATAATCGTCGACGAAGTCGCCGCAGCTGTAAAAAACCGGCCGACCGCCCATCAGCTCGATGCCGCGGAAGATGTGGGCGCTGTGGCCGTGGATGATATCGGCCCCGGCCTCGACCAGCCGCCGGGCCGCCGGCCGGTGCTCGGCCGGCGGGTCGTAACCCCAGTTGGGACCCCAGTGCAGGGAGACGATAACCAGGTCGGAGCGGGCCTTGGCTGCCGCCACCAGCTCTAAGAGGGCCCCAAACCTGGGGTCGGCCGGCTTGATGGGTACGTAGAAGACCCCAGGGTGGTCTTCGGTGGCCTCCCAGTCGGGCTGGTTGTCGGTGGCGGCGATGAAGGCAACCTTAAGGCCGGCCACCTCCAGCTCGGCGGCCTTCCGGGCCTCGGGGAGGTTTCGGCCGGCCCCGGCGTGGGCGATTCCGGCCCGGTCGAGGTTGGCCAGGGTCTCCAGCAGGCCCGCGTCCCCGTAGTCCATTATGTGGTTGTTGGCCAGACATACTCCCCGGACCCCCGCCACCCGCAGCACCTCCACGTTTTTGCTGTCGGTCCGGAAGCAGAACCGCTTGCCGGGAACCGGCTCGCCCCAGTCGGTGATGGCGCACTCGAGGTTGATAAAAACGGCGGCGGCCTGCCGGAGCAGGTAAAGGGTATTTCCCCAGACATACTCCGGCGGCCGCCGCTTCAGCTCCTGGTTTACCAGGCGGCCCAGCATCACGTCGCCCAGGAAGATAAGGCTTGCCGTCCCCACGGCCTGATGTCGGGGGCGGGCTACCTGCCGGTCCACACGGCCTTTACGGTTTCCTGCCGGAGGTCCACCACGGCGTAGCTTCCTTCGGCCAGCCGACCGGGGGTGACCACCAGGGTCCGGCCGATGCGCCGGTCCTCGATCCGGCCGTCGGGGCTCGTAACGAAGGCGAAGTCCGGCTTGTATTCTTTGATAAGGTGGTCGATGACCCGGTGCATCGCCTCGTGGGGAAGGCCCGTCTCGTGGAAAAGCAGAATCCGGCGCTGCTTGAACCGCCTAAGGAAATTGAGGCCGAACTCCGCCTCCCAGGCGGGGTGCTCGACCACAAAGTAGTCTTCGTGGTTTTCCCGCTCGACGATTCGGCCGCCGAAACCGGCCACCACCCACTCGCTGGTATAAAAGGCCGGGGCCAGGTGGACCCCCTGGACTTTCCCGGCCACCACTTCGTGGTTTACGGCCGACTGCCAGTAGAGCCGGGCCGGGGCGTCGTACCAACCCGGAACATGGTAGCAGGGGACGCCCAGTTCGGCCAGCGTATCGAAAAAAAGCTCCAAAAATCGGACATCGTGCTTTTCCTGCTCCTGGACCACCGGGTCGGGGTAGGTTGGGGGCCGGCCGCCGTCCTGAAGCTCCCGCCAGCGGCTTATCCTGGCGCCCCCGCCCAGAATGCTACCCAGGCAAAAGATGGCCTCCACCTGCTCGTTAGGAACGATTTCCCGTAAGGAATTAACGGCGTTTTCGTTGCCGCGGATTTCGGCGATGACTAGCGTTTTCACCGGTTACCCTCCCCATTAAGCATTCCCAGACATTTTTAGGGTATTGTCCGGAGCCGGGCAACCTGCCCGACGCTAGAGGATGCTTCAGCCCAGTTCCCCCTCGAACCCCACCTCCACCCGGCCGTCGGGGTGTACGAAAACGGGGACGGTGTCCTGGCCGGAGAGGCGAAAGACGTCGTCCCACCATTCGGGGTTGTCGTCGACGACGCGCTCCTCGAAGTCGACCCCCCGTTCCCGCAGGACGTTGCGGGCCCGCTCGCAGGTCGGACAGGTGGCCAGCGAGTACATGATAAGCTTTGCCATGACCGCTCCCGTGGGCTTGGCAGAATATCGGCCGGGCCGCAGGCCCGAAGTGGCCCGGTCAAATTTTAAGGCAACGGCAGTTTAAGGGCCAAACCGGGCGCCACCGTCTTGGGGGCCGATATAATCTTTAGCGTGACGGGGCCCCTCCTGGAAGTTCGCAACCTGAGCAAAGGGTTTGAAACGGCCACCGGCTACCTGCCGGTGCTCAAAGATTTAAGCTTTCAGGTCGCGGCCGGGGAGTTTGTGGCCGTGGTGGGACCCAGCGGCTGCGGCAAGACCACCCTCCTCCGGGTCCTGGCCGGCCTGCTGCCCCCATCGGCCGGCCGGGTGACCGTCGCCGGCCAGGACCCGGACCTGGCCCGCCGGCAGAAGGAGGTGGGCTTCGTTTTCCAGACGCCGGCCCTCCTGCCCTGGCGGACGGTGCTGGGAAATATCCGGCTGGCCCTGGAGGTTAACCGGGTCCCCCGGCCGGCCCTGGACCCGGCGGAACTTTTGCGCCTGACGGGCCTGGGCGAATTCGCATACTATTATCCCCACCAGCTTTCTGGGGGCATGGCCCAGCGGGTGGCCCTGGCCCGGGCCCTGGTCTTCGACCCGAAGCTTCTGCTGATGGATGAGCCCTTCAGCGCCCTGGACGAGCTTACCCGTTCGGCCATGCGGTATGAACTGCTGCGGGTCTGGGAGCAGACCCGCAAAACGGTGGTCTTCGTCACCCACTCCATTCCGGAGGCCGTTATTCTGGCGGACCGGGTCTTTGTCCTTTCCCACCGGCCGGCCCGGCTGGCCGGGGAGCTTGAGGTGGACCTCCCCCGGCCCCGCCACGAGGGTATGGAAGATTCGGCCCCCTTCCGGGAGGCGGTCAGGTGGCTCAAGTCGAGGCTGCGGGCGGCGTAAGGCCCAGAGGCCGGCCGGGAGCCGGCGGCCTGCTGGCCGAGGTCGGTCCCCCGGCCGCCGCCTTTCTGCTGTTGGCCGGCCTCTGGGAGGGGTGGGTCCGACTCCGGGGAATTCCCCCCTACCTGCTGCCCGCCCCCTCGGCGGTGGCCGCCCGGCTGCTTTCCGAGGGTCCCAACCTCCTGGCCGAAGGGGTCTACACCCTGCTGGAGGCCCTTTTGGGCTTCGGCCTTGGCAGCGCCCTGGCCGTCGGGGCGGCGGTGGCCATGGCCCAGTGGCGTCTTCTGGAGCGGAGCCTTTACCCCCTGGCCATCCTGATTAAGGTGACCCCGGTCGTCACGGTGGCGCCCCTTTTCGTCATCTGGTTCGGGTTCGGCCTGCTGCCCAAGGTCCTTATTGCCGCCTTAATAACCTTCTTTCCGGTTCTGGTAAATGCCATAATGGGTTTTCGGGCGGTGGACCCGTCGGCCCTGGAGTTTCTCCGGTCCGTTGGGGCCTCTAAATGGGAAATCTTCGTTAAGCTGCGGTTTCCCAGCAGCCTGCCCTATCTCTTTGCGGCCTTTAGGGTCTCGGTGGTGCTGGGCCTTATCGGGGCGGTGGTGGCCGAATGGCTGGGGGCCGAGCGGGGCCTGGGCCGGGCCGTGCTCCTGGCCAACCAGAATCTGGACATGGCCGGGCTCTTTGCCGGGGTCCTGCTT
>DAOUCL010000281.1:0-21521 GCA_034432015.1 Dehalococcoidia bacterium | reverse complement strand
GAACCGCCAAGGGCGGCATCGTGTTCGCCATCGCCGACCAGCTTAAAATCCCCATTAAGTTCGTCGGCATCGGCGAAAAGCTGGAGGATCTGGCCCCCTTTGACCCCAGCCAGTTCGTGGCCGCCCTCCTGGAGGAGTGACCCCCCGGCCGGGGCCGCGGCCGGTTAAGCCCCAATGGTCCTTGAGACCCTAGCCTGGTGGGTGGTGCTCAGCGGGCTCGGCCTTGGGGCCTGGCCTTTTACCCGCCGGTTGCTGGGGGCCCTCCCCGGCCAGGGGTGGGCCTGGAGCCGGGTCTTCGGCCTGCTCGGGCTGGGTTACCTGGCGTGGGTGGGGGGCGCCGTTGGGCTCGTTCCCAACACCAGGCCCGCCCTCCTGTTCGCCGGCCTCGCGGCCGCCGGCGGGCTCTGGCTCTTGGACCGGGCCGACAGCCTTCGGACGTTGCGGGGTCTGGGTCCGGCCTTTTTGGGGGGTTCCGAGGCCGTCTTTGCGGTCGGGTTTTTCGGCGGGGCCGCCGTGCGAAGCCTCTTCCCGGAGGTCCGCCATACCGAGCAGCCGATGGACCTGGCCCTGTTGAATGCCGCCTTCCGGGCCGAACACTTCCCCCCGCCCGACCCCTGGCTTGCCGGCCACCCGGTCAGCTATTACTACTTCGGGTACCTGCTCATGGCCCTGCTGGCAAAGGTGGCCGGAACCCCAACTTCCGTCGGGTATAATCTGGGGCTGGCCGCCATCTTCGGCCTGGCGGCTCAGGGGGCCTTCGGCCTGGGCTACGCCCTGGCCCGCCTGAACGGAAGCTCAGAAATCAGGGCCGTCCTGGCCGGACTGTTGGGCCCGGTCTGCCTCTTGCTGGCGGCCAACGGGGTGGTTATTTTAGAGGTCCTTCGAACTTACGGGGTTCCGGTCGAATGGGCCGGGATCAAGGACCTGGCCGGGTCCGGGCCTGCCCTCACCTCCCCCGAGGCGGGCTGGTGGTGGTGGCGGTCGACTCGGGTGATCGATACCCTGGCCGCCGACGGAAAAACGAGCCTTGACTACACCATCGCCGAGTTTCCCCTGTTCAGTTTTATCTTGGGCGACCTGCATCCCCACGTGATGGCCCTGCCCTTCGGCCTCGGGGCGGTGGCCCTGAGCCTGGCCGTGCTCCTGGCCGGGGGGGACCCGGGTCCGGGCCTGAAGACGGCCACCGGGTGGTTCCTCGGGGGGCTGGGGTTTATCAACACCTGGGACCTCCCCACCTTCGGGGGCCTCGTGGTACTGGCCCGGGCCTTAGGCCCGACCCGGGAGACCTGGGCCCGTCGGCTCCTCGCGGCCGCCGAGCTGGGGGCAGTCCTGGGCCTGCTGGCCATCGGCCTTTACCTCCCCTTCTACCTCACCCTGGAAAGCCAGGTGCAGGGGGTCGCCCCGGTGGGGCCGGTGGGCACCCGCCCCCACCACCTGGCCCTCTTCTGGGGCCCGCTCCTGGCCCCGCTGGTCGGCTGGCTCATCTTGGAGGCCCGGCCGTCCCGGGGGGCGCTGCTTCCCCTGTTGCCGGTCCTCCTCTGGGCGGCCTGGTCTTTCCGGTCGGGGCCCTTTGCCGCCGGGCGCCTGGCCCAGCTGGTCCCTCAGCTTCTCCTGGCGGCGGCGGCAGCCGGCCCGGCCTTCGGTGAGGCGAAGCGTCCGGCGGCGCGATTCGCTGGCTTGCTGGCCTTCGCCGGGGCCATGCTGGTCCTCGGGGTGGAGCTCTTTTACCTCCGGGACGCCTTCGGCACCCGGATGAACACGGTTTTTAAACTTTATTACCAGGCCTGGACCCTCCAGGGGCTGGCTTCGGCCGCGGCCTTTTATCTTCTCCTCGGCTCCCGACCGGGAAGGGTGGCGGCGGCCGTGGCCGCCTTTGCCCTGGCCCCGAGCCTGCTCTACGGGCCGCTGGCGGTCTGGTCCCGGAGCCTGGAGCGGACGGGGCCGCCCACCCTCGACGGCTTGGCCTTCCTGCGGCTGACCCAGCCCGATGAGGCGGCGGCCCTGGACTGGCTCTGGGCTAACGTTTCGGGGGTTCCCGTTATCGTCGAGGCCGTGGGTCCCTCCTACGGCGAGCTTGGCCGGGTGAGCGCTCGAACCGGCCTGCCCACCATTCTCGGCTGGCCTGGGCACGAGGCCCAGTGGCGGGGAAGCGACCGCCTTTTTCGGGGTCGGGACCGGGATGTGGACGCCGTTTACGCCGGCCGGGACCCCGCGCGGTTGCGGGAGTTACTGGCCCGCTACCGGGTGCGGTATGTTTACTTCGGGGAGCCGGAGCGGGGCCGCTACGGGCCCGCGGCCGAGGAGTGGCTGAGCCTGCACCTGCGGCCGGTCTTTCGGCAGGGTAAGGTCGTCATCTTCGAGGTGCCCCAGGGTTGAAATTTAAAGACGCCTCGGCCTTCGGGGTCCTCCTGAGCCTGGTAACCGCGGCTTGGCTGGCCCCGCCGCCCTGGCCCCTGGGCGACCCTGAGGCGGCCTACGCCCTCCGGGCCCGGGAGCTCTTCCTGGGCCGTTCCGGGGCCGTCGGGGAGCCGGTGCCCGTCTTGGGAGCCCTTCTGGGCCTGGCCGTAGCCGGAGATTCCGACTTTGCCGTGAGGCTTCCCGGTATGCTCACCGGGCCGACACTGGTCGCCCTGGCCTGGGGCCTTTCGCCCGAGCTGGGGAGGCCCCGGGCCATTGCCCTGGGCTTTCTCTGGGGGTTTTCGCCGGTCCTGGCCCTGGCCGGCCGCACGGTGGGGCCCGCCACCTGGGTGGGCCTTCTGACGGCCCTGGGGAGCTTCGGCCTCATCCGCTGGGCTGGCACCGGCCGGCATGCCTTTTTTTACCTGGCCGTCGTTTCGGGCGCGGTCCTTGTGGGGTGCGGTCCCGCCGGCTGGGCCGCCCTCGGGGGGCTGGGGGCCGCCGCGGCCGTGAGTGGGCGACTCGCCGGGCACCTTTGGGGACCGGGAACCAGGCCCGGACGGCCAGCCCTGGCGGCGGGAGTTGCCGGGCTGGCACTCCTACTTGGGGCTTTTGGTCCCCTTAGCCTGACAGAAAACCCCCATCAACCGCCCCTCCCGGGCCCCGTCCTTCTGGCCGTCTATGAGCCCCTCGCCCTCGGGGCCTGGCTGGTAGGTCTGTCCGAAGGCCGCCCCGGGCCACCCCCCGATTTGCCCTCGGTTTTAGGGGTCGTCTGGCCGATTACGGCCCTAATAAGCTTGCTTCTGCCGGTCCCGGCCGAGCCCCTTGCCCACCTCGGCCCGGCCTCCCTGGCCCTCGGCCTGGGGGCGTCGGGCATTTTGGGCCGAGTCCTAACCGACTTCCCGCGGGCGGTTAGCGGTCGGGTGATTCTAGGGGTCGGCCTGCTGGGGGCGGCCGGCGGCTTTATGGTCCTAACGACCCTTGGGGCCCTTCGGACCGGGTTCGGCCCCCAGATTCCGGCCGCGCTGGCCCTGGCCTCGGCCACGCTGGGCCTGGCCGGCCTCTGGGTCTGCCGGGACCCCGCCGGCCGGAGGGTTCTGCTGCCCGTCGGCCTCGCCGTCCTGGCCGTCTTCTCCTTCCACCAGTTTTGGCGGGCAAACTACGGCCTCGGCCCCGAGCTTATCGGCCCGACCCGGCCGGGTGCCGACTTGGGGTTCATTGTCCGGACGGCCGAGGAAATCGCCGGCCGTCCGTCCGCCCGGAAGGGGGTGGAGGTTGGGGACGCGCCGCCCACCCTGCGCTGGGCCCTCCGGAGCCTGGCCGAGGGTCCGGCCCCGGGGCTCCGCCTCGAACCCGGAACGGGAGACCCGGGACTCGGGCTCGTCAAGATTCCGACCGCCTACCCCGAGTTTGACGGCGCCCCGGCATTTTTGCGCTGGCTACTCTACCGCGAGTATGATCGGCTTCGAACGGTGGATTTTGTGCTTAAGCAGGGAGGCAGCTAAAGGTGGCCCGGCCCGCGGAACGGCCCCGGGCGAGCCCCGCCCCGGCGGCTCGGTTTTCGACCGAGGTGGGGGCCTACGTCGCCCTGACGGCCGTCGGGTTGGGCCTGCGCCTTTACGACCTGGGAAGCCGGGCCCTCCACCACGATGAGAGCTTGCATGCCCTCTTCGCCTGGTATCTTTACCAGGGCCGGGGCTACGCCCACGACCCGATGATGCACGGTCCCTTCCAGTTCCACGCCCTGGCCCTGATTTACTTTCTTTTCGGGGACACCGATGCCACCGCCCGGCTGCTGGCCGCCCTGTGCGGAACGGCCGCCATCGGGGCCTGCTACTGGCTGAGGCCCTGGCTCGGGCGGGTCGGGGCCCTGATTGCGGCCGTGCTCCTTACCTTCTCCCCAACGATGCTTTATTTCAGCCGCTTCGCCCGCAACGATATTATCATCGCCTTCTGGAATCTGCTCATCGTCCTCGGCCTTTGGGGCTACCTGGCCCGGCACCGCCCGGCCGCCCTCATCTTGGCGGCCGGAGCCGTCGGCCTGGGGTTTGCCACCAAGGAGGTCACCTTTATTACCGTGGCCATCTTCGGGGTATTTTTCGGCCTCAGGCTGATCCGGGAGCTTCTCGAGGCGGTCGGTCCCGACCCGGCGGCCGCCCTCCGGACCCTGACCTCGCCGGCGAAAGCCCCCCTTTACCTCGCCCCCCTGGTGGTTGTTGGGGGTCTTTCCCTCCCCCAGTTTTCGGCGGGGGTCGAGCTGCCGGCCGCCTGGGTCGGCTTCGGCCCCCTGGCCCCCAATCCCGCCTATCCGCCCCCGTGGGTGGGGGCGGGGGCCGCCGGTCTGGCCGGGGCCCTGACCGCCGGCAGTTTGGGGGCCGGACTGCTGGGGTTCCGGGCCGGCCTCGCCCTTGGCCTGGCGACCTTGCCCTTTGGGCCGGTCCTTGCCCTGGCCCCGGCCCCACCCGACCCCGTCCCGGGGCTCTTTCTTAACCTGGCCCTTTACGGGGCCGCCGCCCTGGGTACCTGGATGCTGGCCGGCCGGCCGGTGCCGGCCGACCTGGGCCTGTCGGCCGCGGGCGGCGGGCTTATGCCCGTCCTGGTCTACCGGGTGGCCCTCGCATCGGGCGGCCCTGCCCCCGCCTGGGCGGGTCTGGTGGTGGCCGCCCTAACCGGCCTCACCGTCGGGGTCGGCCTCCTTTGGGACCGCCGCCTCTGGCCGGCGCTTCTGGGGGTGTTTTACGTGCCCTACACCCTCCTCTACACCACTTTCTTTACCAACCTGCCCGGGTTCGGTTCGGGCATCTGGGGTTCCCTCCAATACTGGCTCCTTCAGCACGGGGTCCAGCGGGGCTCCCAGCCCTGGTATTATTACCTCTTGCTGCTCCCCATCTACGAGTTTCTGCCCATCCTCCTGGGCCTAGCCGGTCTGGTCCTGTGGGCCCGGCGGAGCCTTCCGGTTCGCCTCTGGGCCCTCTCCGTCCCCCTGGCCGCCCTGACAGCCCTGTTGCTTCCGGGCGAGGCCGGTCGCTTCGGGGCCCTGCTCCTGCTGGGGGCGGGCCTTCTGGCCCTCGGCCTCGCCCGGCCGGGTGACCTTACGGCGGAATTTCGGTTGTTTTTAGTCTTCTGGGCGGCGGCCAGCTTCATCGCCTACGCCATCGCCGGGGAAAAAATGCCCTGGCTCGGGGTCCACCTGGCCTTGCCGCTGATTCTGCTGGCCGGCCGGGCCGCCGAAGACCTCTCGGCCGGCGACCTCAGCCCCCTTAAGGGCCCCCGGCCGTGGCTGGCCGCATCGGCCGGACTCCTGGGCCTCTTCGCCCTGGCCGGCCTCCTGCGGCTCCTGGGCGGGCGGCCCGAGCCGCTGCGGGCGGCCGCCTTGGGGCTGGGGGTATTGGGCTTCGGCTACCTGGCCTGGCTAGCCGGCTACAATCTGCCCCGCCGAAGCCTGCTTTTGGCGGCGGGGGCGGTGACGGGGCTGGTGCTTTTCGGGTTCACGACGCGGGCCGCCGTCCTGGCCAGCTACTACCACGGGGATACCCCGGTGGAGATGCTGGTTTACACCCAGACTTCCCCCGAAATCCCCCGGCTTCTCCGGCGGGTCGGGGAGCTGGCGGCACGGACCGGACAGGGACGGGACCTGCCCATAACCGTCGACGCCACCAGCGGCTTCTCCTGGCCGTGGGCCTGGTATCTGCGCCACTTTAAGAACGTCGATTACCCGACCCTGAACGCCCCCGCCGGCCCGCCCCGGGGCGTGGTCCTCTTCCTCCATTCGGCCAACGAGCAGGCGATGCGACCCTACCTGGACCGCTACGGCCCGGGGGAGAGATACCCCCACCGCTGGTGGTTCCCCGAGGATTACAAGTCGGCCGCCGAGTGGATTCGGGCCCTCACCCCGCCCGAAGGGCGGGACCGGCTCACCTTCGGCCCGGACTCGCCCCCGGGATTTAAGGAGGCGCTGGCGGCCACCCTGCAGCCGGCCGCCCTCGGCCGCCTCTGGCGGTATTTTCTCTATCGGGAGACCCTCAATCCCCTCGGCTCGGAGGACGGCATCTTCTACGTGGCCCGGAATCTTTCGCCGGCCGCCCAGAGTGCCCAGCCCCCGCCCGGCCTCACGGTCCTGGGCGGTTTTGGCCGGCCGGGCCGGAACCCGGGCGAGTTTAACGGCCCCCGGGGGGTTGCCGTCGGCCCCGACGGGTCTATCTACGTGACCGACAGCCTGAACCACCGCGTCCAGAAGTTCGACCCCACGGGCCGCTTTCTGGCCCAGGTGGGGGGCCAGGGGAGCGGACCGGGCCAGTTCCACGAGCCGTGGGGGGTGGCCGTCGGGCCCGACGGCTCCGTCTACGTGGCCGACACCTGGAACCACCGAATTCAGAAGTTCGACCCGAACCTGCGGTTTATTACGGCATGGGGCGAATTCGGACCGGCCGGACCCGACCCGCAGGCGGCCCCCGGCAGGTTTTACGGGCCCCGGGACGTGGCCGTGGATGGCTTGGGCCGGGTCTTCGTAACCGATACCGGCAACAAGCGGGTCCAGGTTTTCGGCCCCGAAGGGCAGTTCCTCCTGGCCTTCGGGGGCCCCGGGTCGGAGCCCGGGCGGTTCGATGAGCCGGTGGGCCTCAAGTTCGACGGGAGCGGCCGCCTCTGGGTGGCGGACACCTGGAACCGCCGGCTTCAGGCTTTCGACCCCGAACTGCGGCCGGCGGCCCAGATTCCGGTGCCGGGGTGGGCGGGAACGGGGATTCTCAACAAGCCCTACCTGGCGGTGGGGCCGGATGGGTCGGGCTGGGTGACGGACCCGGAAGGGGCTCGGCTGTTTCGGTTCGGCCCCGACGGACGGTCAGTCACCCCCTGGGCCGGCCCCTTCGGCCTGCCGGTAGGACTCGCCTTCGACGGGGAGGGCCGGCTGCTGGTGAGCGACGGGGCGGCCCATCGGGTGCTTCGGCTGGGCTTGCCCGGAAATTGAGGAGGTAAAGGGCATGTTTGCGCGGGTTATTTCGGTTACCGTCCGGCACGGAACGGTGGAGGAGGTGGCCCGGGTCTACCGGGAGCGGGTGGTCCCGGCCGCCCGGTCCCAAGCGGGCTTTAAGGGCGCCCTCCTGCTGGCCAACCCGGGAACGGATAAAATCGTCTCAATAACCTTCTGGGAGACCCGGGAAGCCTTGGAGGCCGGCGAGGCGGGCGGCTATCTCGTCACCCAGCTGGCCCGGTTAGGGGCCTACGCCGCCGGTTCGCCGACGCGGGAACAGTTCGAGGTTAAGGTTATGGACTTGGCGGGCGTTGCCGGCGCCGGGGGAGGGTAGCCCGTGGCCCACGCCGACTTCGTGCTTTACAACGCCCGGATTCACACCCTGGACCCCGCCCGGCCACAGGCCGAAGCCCTGGCCGCCTATCAGGGCCGGGTGGTCCTGGTCGGGACCAACGAGGCGGCCCTGGGCCTGGCGGGTCAAGCAACCGTCCGACTCGACGGCCGGGGCCACTTGGCGGTGCCCGGGTTTGTGGACGCCCACATCCACTTCGCCGCCTGGGCCCTGGCCCGGCGGCAGGTGAACCTGGGGGGAACCCGGAGGCTGGCCGAGGCCCTGGACCGGGTGCGGGCGGCCGCCGAGCAAATTCCCCCGGGGGAGTGGGTGGTGGGCCGGGGCTGGGACCACTCGGTCTGGGAGGGGGGTCGGTTTCCCACCCGGGCCGACCTGGACCGGGTGGTGCCCGACCGGCCGGTAGTTCTTACCCGCAAGGACGGCCACAGCATCTGGGTCAACAGTCTGGCCCTCGGCCGGGCAGGGATCACCCGGGAGACCCCGGACCCGCCCGGCGGCCAGGTAGACCGGGACGAGGCCGGGGAGCCCACCGGCATCCTCCGGGAAGCCGCCATGCGGCTGGTCTGGCAGGCCGTCGGCCGGCCCACCGCCGGGGCCGTCGAATCGGCCCTGAAGGCGGCCATTCCGGAGGCCCACCAGCTGGGCCTTACGGGCATCCACGAAATCGACGGCCGGGAAGCCTTTCAGGCTTACCAGCGGCTCAGGCTCGCCGGAGATTTAAGTTTGCGGGTGCGGTTCTTCCTTAATCCGGCCCAGGAGCTCCTTGAGCCGGCCCGTCGGCTGGGCGTAAGAAGCGGCCTTGGGGACGACTGGCTCCGGGTGAGCGGGGTAAAATTTTTCGCCGACGGCTCCCTGGGCTCTCTGACGGCCCTGATGCTGGAGCCCTACGACGGCACCGAAGAGTGCGGGGTGGCCGTTACCCCGCCCGACCAGCTCCGGGCTTGGGTAGAAGCGGCGTTCCGGGGCGGCCTGGCCGTCGCCATCCACGCCATCGGCGACCGGGCCAACCGGCTTTGCCTGGATATCCTCGAGGCGACCCGCCCCCTCTGGGCCTCCCAGGGCCTGCGGCCCCGAATCGAGCACATCCAACTGCTCCACCCCGACGACCTTCCCCGCCTGGCCCGCCTGGGGGTGGTGGCCGCCATGCAGCCCGTTCACTGCACCCAGGACCTGTTTCTGGCCGAAAAATATTGCGGCCGCCGGAACCGCTACGCCTACGCCTGGCGCAGTCTCCTCCGGCACGGTACGGTCCTGGCCTTCGGGTCGGACTGCCCGGTGGAGACCCCCGACCCCCTCAAAGGGCTTTATGCCGCCTCAACCCGGCGGCGGGAAGACGGCTACCCGCCCGGGGGCTGGTATCCGGAGGAGCGGCTGGACGCCGAGGCGGCCTTGCGGGCCTACACTTTGGGGGCGGCCTTTACGGTGGGCGAAGAGGGGCACTGGGGAAGCCTCAGGCCGGGCAGCTACGCCGACCTGGTTCTCCTTTCCCGGGATATTTTCGAGGCCCCGCCCGAGGAGGTGCTAAGAACCAGGGTGTTGGCCACCGTCGTCGGCGGGCGGCCGGTCTACCGCAGCCCCGGGCTGGGGGGCTGAGCCCGGGGCTTGGGGTGAGCCCACCAGCTGGTAGAAAAGATACCGAAACTGGGGCCGCCCCTTGGGCATCAGCGCCCGGAAGTTGGTGCCGACTTCCCCCGGACCGAAGGTAAAACGCTGTCGTTTTAAATAAAAAGACTTCACCACGGTCCGGTCTTCCAGCCGGGCGTACCAGCCGTGGGCCTGACAGACCCACTTTCGGTTTTCCTGAAGGGTGGCCATCGGCTGCTTGCAGTCGGGGCAGGGCGGGGGCGGGATGACGGCCATCTTACGGCGCCTCCGAGGGTACCGCCTGCAGGGTCAGGAGGTTGCCGTCCCGAAGGACCCGCACGGCCGTCGGCCGGTTTATAAGCTCGCCGGTCAGGGCCCGGTGGAGGTCTTCAAGCCGGCGGATGACCTGCCCGTTAAGGCCGATGATAGTATCCCCCGGCCGGAGGCCGGCCCGGTCGGCCGGACTGCCTGGGGCAACCTCCAGTACCCCTACCCCCTGGTTGGTCGGAAGCTGCAGGCTGCGGACGACCCAGGGTGGCAAGGGCCGGTTCTGGCCGGTGATACCCAGGTAAGCCCGGCGGACCCGGCCGTCCCGAATCAGCAGGGCCGCCACCCAGCGGGCCATATTTATGGGGATAGCGAAGGCCAGACCCTGGGCCGGAAAGATAACCGCCGTGTTTATGCCGATTACCCGGCCGCGGCTGTCCACCAGGGGCCCGCCCGAATTGCCGGGGTTAAGGGCGGCGTCGGTCTGGATGACGTTGTCCACCGGCCTTCCGGCGCTGGTGTACAAGGACCGGCCCACGGCGCTTACGACCCCCGTCGTGACCGAAAACTGGAACCCGAAGGGGTTGCCGATGGCGATGACCAGCTGGCCGACCCGGACCTTATCCGAGTCCCCCAGGGGGGCGGCGGGCAGGTCGTAGGCCGGGATGCGGATGACGGCCAGGTCGGTAGCCGGGTCGTCCCCGACCAGCTGGGCCGGAAACTCCCGGCCGTCCACCAGGGCCACCCGGATCTGCCTGGCCCCGTGGACCACGTGGCTGTTCGTAAGAATATACCCGTCCGGGGTCAGAATGACCCCCGAGCCGGCGCCGGCCTGGGCGGCATTTCGGGGCCCGGGCCGGGCCACCTGGACGTGGACCACCGACGGGCCCACCCGCTCCACGGCGGCGATGACCACCCGGGAGTAACTGTCAAAGGCCTCCTCGTCGGCCGCCCCAAATTCCGCCGGTTGGGCTCCGGAAACGGGACCGGGATTGTCAATAGGTTCGAGCTGGGGATTGAAGAAGGTCATGGGCCTGTCTCCATTTAACAGTCTAAAACCTAAGGATTTTTATTGTCAATTTTCGGCCGCCCCGGGACCGGGGCGGCCGCCGGCGGTTGACTTGCCCCAACCCACAGGTTATTATGGATGTGGCGATGGACTTTTTTAGCGTCGGGCCCCTGGAGCTTTTAATGCTGCTGGTGGTCGGGCTGATCGTCCTCGGCCCGGAGCGGCTGCCTGAAGTGGCCGTCAAAGTCGGCCGATTTATCCGGGAGTTCCGGGCCACCTACAGCCGCCTGGCGGCTGAAGTTATGCGGGAACTGGAAGCCGCCGAACGGGAGCCCCCGAGCTCCCCCGCCGAGGCCGAATACCGGCCGGCCTGGACGCCGGGACCCACCGCCGAAACCGCCGGCCAGCAATTTCCTGATGCCGAACAGGCGACCGTTCAGGCCCCCTCGGCCCAGGCGGGAGAGACCCCGCTGGCTGACACCGCGCCGTTGAGTGCCCCCTCAATCCCACCGGCCGAAGACGGGGCCCGGCGCGGCGAACGGGAGGGCCCTTCGGCCCAGTAACTGTTCCGGCGAAAGGGTTCGGCTGATGCGGAAAGGCCTGCTTTTGCTGGTCGTTTTTTCTTTTGTTGCAACCGGCTGTTCCTGGTTCGGGCGCGGCAATCCGACGCCGACTCCGGGCCCCTACCCAGCCCCGGCCGCGGCCCCCCAGCCGGCCCCCACCGGCGCCGTGGACCTGGAGCAAGCCGTCATCGCCGCGGTGGAGCGCACGACCCCCTCGGTGGTGAGCATCGGCACCGACCAGGGGGGTCTCGGCTCAGGGATCATTGTCTCCGAAGACGGGCAGATTCTTACCAACGCCCACGTGGTGGCCGGGAGCCGCCTGCTGGCCGTGGGCCTGCCCGACGGCCGGACCTTCCGGGGGCGGGTGGTTGCGGCCGACGGGTCCGTGGACCTGGCGCTGGTGAAGATCGACGCCCAGGGGCTTCCGGCCGCCGCCCTGGGCGACTCCGACCAGCTTAAACCCGGCCAGTTTGTCATCGCCATTGGGAACCCCCTCGGGTACTACCGGACTGTAACCTTCGGGGTCATTAGCGCCACCAACCGCAACGTCCGGGCCGGCCCGGGGGGTCAGGGTCTGGAGAACATGATCCAGACCAGCGCCCCGATAAACCCGGGCAATAGCGGCGGCCCCCTGGTCAACCTTCGGGGGGAGGTGGTGGGCGTCAACACCGCCGCGGCCATCGACCCCACCCTGGGGGAGAAAGCCGAAGGGATCGCCTTCGCCGTCCCCGTCAACACCGCCAAGCAGCGGCTCCAGCAGTGGGCCCGGGCCGCCGCCGGCGCCCCGGCCGCCCCGGCCCAGCCCTTCCTGGGGGTCACCCTCGGTGAAACCATCGACCCCTTCCTGGCCCGGGTCTACGGCATCCCCACCGGGGTGCCGGTGGTTTCGGTGGTTCCCGGGGGACCCGCCGACCAGGCGGGGATACGGCCCGGGGATATCATCGTCCAGGCGGACGGCCGGCGGGTCGAGACGGCCGCCGAACTGGTAGAGATTATCCGGTCGAAGCGGCCCGGGGACAAGCTGGAGGTTCGGGTCTGGCGCCGGGGTCAGGAGCTCACCCTCACCGTCACCTTGGGGGGTTAGGGCTGGTTTACGACTTTCACACCCAAACCTTTTACTCCGACGGGTCCCTTTCGCCGGTGGAGCTGGTGCGGCGGGCGGTGGTCCGGGGATACCGGGCCATCGGCCTTACCGACCACGCCGGCCCCGGAAACCTGGAGGGGGTTATCGAAAGGCTTAAGGCCGACTGCGAGTTAGTAAGGCGGGAGTGGGGAATCCTGGCCGTTCCGGGGGTGGAGCTTACCCACCTTCCCCCGGGGGTCATCCCCGAACTGGCCCGCCGGGCCAAGGCCCTGGGAGCCCTGGTGGTAGTCCACGGGGAGACGCCGGTGGAGCCGGTCATCCCCGGAACAAACCGGGCGGCGGTGAGCTGTCCCGACGTGGACATTTTAGGCCACCCCGGCCTCCTCACCGAGGAGGAGGCGGCCCTGGCCGCCGCCAACGGGGTCTTCCTCGAGGTTACGGCCCGGAAGGGCCACTGCCTGGCCAACGGCCACGTGGTGCGGGTCGCCCGCCGGGCGGGGGCAAGGCTTCTGGTTAACTCCGATACCCACGACCCCGCCGACCTTCTTACCCCCGAGTTCGCCCGGACCGTGGCCCGGGGGGCCGGGCTCGACGCCGAAGAGCTCCGGGCCGTTTTGGAGGAGAATCCCAGGGTCCTGCTCGCCCGCCTGGGCTACCGGCCCGATTAACCCTCGGCCGGGAGGCCGTCGGCCTTGAGGGCGGCCCGGAGGGCCGTCAGGGCCACCTCGACCTGGTCGGGGTCCGGCCGCCGGGTGGTGAACTGTTGGAGCCAGAGGCCGGGTGAAACCACCAGGAGGTTAACCACGGGGTTGTAAATGTGGGCGGCCCCGAAACGGATAATTTCGTAGGCCACCGCGGCCACCAACGGAACCAGGGCCAGCCGGGAAAGAAGCTTTAAGGGCAGGGGCGGGTCCCCGAGCCAGGCGAAAACAAAGACGGCCAGGACCATCACCGTCAAAAGAAAGGCCGTGCCGCAGCGGGGGTGGGCGGTGCTGAAACCCAGGGCCACCTCGGGCCGGAGGGGCGCTCCGGCCTCGAAGGCGTGGACGGCCTGGTGCTCGGCCCCGTGGTAGGCAAAGACCCGCCGGACCTCGGGGAGCCGGCCGATGGCCACGATGTACCCCAGCAGGAGGCCAAGGCGCACCAAACCTTCCGCCAGGTTTACAAAGATGGGGTTGGGCAGAAGGCCCCCAAGCCAGTGGGTGAGGAGGGCCGGGCCCATAAAAAAAGCCGCCAGGGCGATGGCCAACGAGCTGACCAGCACCGGCCAGACCACGGCCGGGCCCGCCTCGGGCTGTTGGCCGGCCGCCACCGCGGCCGAAAGGGTAAGGGCCTTTATCCCCAGGTAAAGGGTCTCGTAAAGGACCAGCACCCCCCGGATAAAGGGGAGCCTGGCAAGCTTACTGCGGGCGAGCAGGGAATTTAAAGGTTCGGTCCGGACGAAGATGGCCCCGTCGGGTTTTCGGACGGCCACGGCGTAGTGGGTACGCCCCCGGATCATGACCCCCTCGATGAGGGCCTGCCCGCCGTAGTAGAAGGGGCGGGATGGGGCGGCCATAAAGGGGTGATAAGGGGCGGCTACTCCTGTCCGGCCTCCGGCTGCTCCTGCTCCCGACCGTACCGCCGGAGGAACCGCTCCACCCGGCCGGCGGTGTCCACGATCCGCTGTTCGCCGGTGAAGAACGGGTGGCACCGGCTGCAAACCTCAACCCGGAGGACCGGCTTGGTCGAGCCGGTGGTAAAGGTGTTGCCGCAGGCGCAGATTACCTGCGCATTCGGGTAGTACTGAGGGTGAATCTTCGGCTTCATAGCTGGACGGTGGCCGGGGCGGGAATGACGTTCACCCGCTTTTTGTCCTTGGCGTAGAAGTCAAATTTGACGAACCCGTCCTTAAGGGCAAAGAGGGTATCGTCCCGGCCGAGGCCGACGTTGCGGCCCGGGACGATTTTGGTGCCCCGCTGCCGGACGAGGACCTCCCCCGCCCGGACGAACTGGCCGTCGAAGCGCTTTACGCCCAGGCGCTTGGAAATGCTGTCGCGGCCGTTGCGGGTGCTTCCCCCGCCTTTTTTATGGGCCATTCTGGCTCACCTCACCCAACTGGATCTCTTCCACCGCCAGGCGGGTGTACCGCTGGCGATGCCCCTGCTTCCGGCGGTACCGGGTCTTGGCCTTGAACTTAAAGACGACAATTTTTCGGCCCTTCTCCTGGGCCAGGACCCGGGCCCGCACCGTCGCCCCCGGAACCACCGGCCGGCCGACCAGCGGAGGACCCGAATCGGGTACCACCAGGAGGACCCGGTCCAGCTCCACCCGGCTGCCCACAGGGGCATCCAGCCGCTCGACGAGCAAGGTATCCCCGGGCCGAACCCGGTACTGTTTGCCTCCGGTCTCAACCACGGCGTACATCGGTCATCACCTGGTCGGGCGGGCCTAGAATGGGCTCCGTCCTTGAGCATTATACCCCGAACCCCCCCGCCCGGGCAAACATTCCCGTATACTTGACATAATTTCTTTAAAATTCCGGGGTAGGGACGGGCCGGACCGGCAGCCGGAGGGGCGGCAAAAGGGCCTCAAGCTCGGCCCGCCGGGGTTCCAGCCAGGGCGGCAGCCGCAGGCCGGTCCCCAGGGCCTCGGCCGGCTCGTCCACGGTGAATCCCGGCGGGTCGGTGGCGATCTCAAAGAGGACCCCGCCGGGCTCGAAGAAATAAATGGAGTGAAAATAGAGCCGGTCCCGCACCGGGGTCACCTGGTACCCGGCGGCCAGCAGCCGGCTGCGCCAGGCGAGCTGGGTTTCATCGTTCCGAGTCCGAAAGGCCACGTGGTGGACCGTCCCGGCAGCGATCCGCCCCCGGAAGAGGTCCCGGCGGACCTCCACGTCCACGATGGCCCCCGGGCCGCTGGCCCCGGCTGCATACCGGTAGCGGCCGGCCGCGGCCCCCTGAAAGCTAAACCCCATAATCTGGGTAAGCAAGCCGGCCGTCGGGTCGTGGGCCGCCTCGGTCAGGGTCACCCCGTAAATTCCCCGGATGGCGTGCTCCGCCGGAACCGGCCCCCCGGACCACGGCTCCCGCCCGTCCGGTTCCGGCCCGGCCACCAGCTCCAGTTTAAGGCCGTCGGGGTCGTAAAAGGCCAGCACCTTCTCGTCGAACCGTTCGGTCAGGGGCTCAAACCGGACCCCGTGGGCCTCAAAACGCCCCTGCCAGTAATCAAAGCTTCCGGCCGGAACCGAAAAGGCCACGGCCGTCACCTGGCCGGTGCCCCGGCGGCCGGGAACAACCCAGTGGGGCCAGACGAAGAAGGTCAGGATCGTTCCTGGCCGGCCCAGTTCGTCGCCGAAATAAAAGTGATACGCCGAGGGGTCGTCGAAGTTGACGGTAACTTTGACAAGCCGCAAGCCGAGGACCCGGGTGTAAAAGTCGATGTTGACATTGGGGTCACCGGCGATGGCCGTCACGTGGTGGATGCCCGGAATCTGGTCAACCATAGCTAAAACCCTCCCAACCCGCTGCGGAAACTCGCTTTAAATTATAAAGCTTCTGGGAGTTCCTGGTCCAGGGGCGCCAGGACCAGGCCCGAAAGGGGCTTTGGGTAAAAATAAGTCGATTTTGGGGGCATCTCCACCCCCGCCCGGGCCAGGGCCACCACCTCCTCCACCCGGGGCGGCCGAAGGATCACCGCCCAGCGGTAGCGGCCGGCATCCACCTGCCCCACCGCCTCGGCCAGGTCCCGGGTGTAGCCCAGCCGGCCCGGGTCGTCCACCCCGAAAGCCCGCTCAACGATGAGCACCTGGGCCAGGCCCACATCCACCTGCCGCCAGGCCTCCGGACGGTCTTCCGGCCAGCCGGAGCCCGGGTCCGGCAGACGCCGCAGGGCCACCAGGTAAAGGCCGCCGGGGCCGTAGAGGCCGAAGGCCGGGCGGTCGGCGGCCTCAAGCTCGGCCCCCAGCTCCCGGGCCGTTCCCCCAAAGGGCCGGACCTCAAAGTAGACCCTCAGCCGGCGAAGGACCTCGTCGGGCCCGGGGCCGTCGGGGATGAGTCGGTGGGTGGGGAGGATGACGAGGCTGGGGTCGGCCGCCGGGTAAAGGACCATCAGGACATAATTCCAGGCCGCCCGGGGCCGCGCCCCGAGGGCGCGGCGGTTTTCGTCCCGAAAGAGCTGGGCCGCCCGGAAGCGGTGGTGGCCGTCGGCCACCAGGACCTGGGCCCCGGCCAGCAGCCCGGTGAGCCGACGAAGGGCGGCCGGGTCCGTCAGCCGGGCCAGCCGGTGGGACCCGGCCTCGTCGGCAGCCTCGGTCACGGGCCGGAGGGTTGGACCCAGGGCCCCAAGCTCCGCCCCAAGGGCGGAGCCGTCGTCCAGGACTAGCCCGAAGATGGGGCTGGTGTTGGTTCGGGTCGCCCGGAGGAGCTCCAGCCGGTCGGCAACGGTGGGCGGGACCGTCCGCTCGTGGGCCAGGACGGTGCCGTCGGTGGCTTCGGGGATGCGGACCATTCCCACCAGCCCCACCCGGGTAAACCGGCGGCCCCCCCACTCAAAGGCGAGGGTGTAAACGTAAAAACCGGAGCCCGGGTCCGGCCGGAGGACCCCCTCCCTCTGCCAGCGGCTTAGCTCGGCCGCCGCCAGCCGGTAAGGTTCCGGGGCTTCGGGATAGAGCAGGCGGGCCAGCTCAACCCGGGCGATGTTATACGGGCTCCGGTTAAAATAACGGGGCGCTTGGTCGGCAGGAATTACGTCGTACGGGGGGGCGACCACGTTGTTGACGTCGCCCACCCGGGCCGGGTCGTATCTTAAGCCGACGAAGGGGAGGACCCGACCCACGGGCTAGCGGCCGAAGGCGGCATTAAACTTGGCCATAAGCCGGGACTTGAGGCGGGCGGCCTTATTGGGGTGAAAGACGCCCCGCTCGGCGGTCCGGTCGATGATGCTTACGGCCTCCCGAACGGCGGCCTCAGCCGCGGCCCGGCTGCCGGACTGGATGGCGGCCAGGGCCTTTTTGATGAAGGTTTTGACCCGGGATTTATAGGCCTGGTTGCGCAGGCGGCGCTTTTCGCTTTTGCGAAGCTGCTTTAAGGCCGATTTGGTTCGGGGCATTCCATTCACACTCCCTGAAAGTTGGTTCCGTCCGGAAGGTAGTATACCCGATCCGGCGGCGGGGTACCCCTAACTAGTGGACATAAAAATTTTAGTTTGGGCGAAGACGCCGGGCGGCCCGGGGGGCGGGGTTGTCCTGGCGTTTGCCGAACTGATGCCCGGACCGAGCCGGTATTGACCCAAGACGTGCTGGCCGCCGAGGCCGGGCCGGGGCCTGGTTCATGCCGGGGTGATGCAGGGGGTTGGGGTTAACGAGGTCGTTTCGGCCGACCGGTTCGGGTCCTTGCGCCGGCTTGACCCCCGGCCGGCTGACCCTGGGGTTGGGGACGGAGGGGGCTTCGTGGGGCTGGCCTTGGTTGGTGGAAAAAGGGGTTGCGGGGTTGGCCGGCCAGGTCCTAGGATTAATTACGGCTAATGCTGATTATACGCAATTTAAGGAGGATTCAGGTTGGACCCCGCCGGCCTCCTCCCCGAGTTCGAAAACTTCCTCCTTCACCTCCGGGCCAACGGCTATTCGGCCCGGACCGTCTACAACTACCGCCGGGACCTCCTCCTCTTCGGCCGCTTCCTCGCCCAAATCGGCCTTACCTTCGACCGGGTCGATAAGCTGGCCGTTACCCGCTTCAAGGCCGCCCTCGCCGACCCCGACCACGTCCGCCTCCTCGAGGACCGGCCCCAGAAGGACCGCCTTAAGGCCCGCTCGGTCAACCGCACCCTCTCGGCCCTGCGAAGCTACCTCCGTTTCCTGGTGGAAATCGACCGGCCCGTCCCCATCCCCCCCGACGCCGTAAAGCTGGCCCGGGCCGAACGGCCCCACCCCCGGGTCCCCGACCTGACCGACCTCCTCCGGGTGATCGAGGCCCCCTCCTACCTGGAAGCCGACCCGAAGGTGGCCCTCAGAAACCGGGCCATCTTCGAGGTCCTCTTCGCCACCGGCCTGCGCATCTCCGAACTCTGCGGCCTTAACCGCAACCAGCTCGGGCCCGACGGCGATATCTTCGTCCAGGGCAAGGGCAAGAAGGAGCGGTTTGTTTACCTCACGCCCCGGGCCCGCCACCACCTGGACCAATACCTGGCCACCCGGGCCGACCCTTTTCCGGCCCTCTTTATCCCCTACCGGGGTCGCCGTCTCGAAACCCGGGACCCCCGCATCTCCCCCAACTACGTCGAGGCCCGCCTCCGCTACTACCTGGCCCGGCTTAAAATCAACGTTCCCATTACCCCCCATACTTTCCGCCACGCCTTCGCCACCTACCTGGCCGAAGAAGGGGCCAACCCGGCCGCCATCCAGGTGCTCCTCGGCCACGAATCTTTGCAAACTACAAACCGTTATGTCAACTTGCACGACCGGGCCGCCCGGGAGGCCCACCGGCGGTTTCATCCCCTCCCCGACCCGGAGCCTTGACGGGCGGCGTTTGCGGGTGGGTTCCGGCCCCAACTAAAATTGATTATTGGGCTAAACTGCGGGGGAGAATTCGGCGATGAAAACCTATCGCACCGACCAGATCCGCAACATCGGCTTCTTCGGCCACGGCGGCTCCGGCAAGACCTCCCTCTCTGAGGCCGTCCTTTACACCGCCGGGGTCATCAGCCGCCTGGGCCGGGTCGAGGAAGGCACCACTACCTCGGACTACGACCCCGACGAGATCCGCCGTCGCATCTCCGTTAACCTCTCCCTCCTCCCCTTCGAGTGGCAGGGTCTTAAGGTGAACCTGGTCGACACCCCGGGTTATTTTGACTTTATCGGGGAAGCCATCAGCGCCATGCGGGTGGTGGATGGGGCCGTCATCGTCGTCGACGCGGTGGCCGGGGTCGAAGTGGGAACCGAGACCGTCTGGAAGATGGCCGACGAGCGGAACCTCCCCCGGGTCGTCTTTATTAATAAAATCGACCGCGAAAACGCCGACTTCTGGCGGGCCCTCAACTCCCTCAACGCCAAGTTCGGCCGCCGCTGCGTCCCCGTCCAGCTTCCCATCGGCAGTCAGGCAGCCTTTAAGGGGGTGGTGGACCTGGTCGGTCTGCGGGCCTACGACGGGGAAGACCCCGGCGGCGGGCCGGTGCCGGCCGACCTGGCCGCCCAGGTCGAAGAGTACCGGGAGAAGCTGGTCGAGGCGGTGGTGGAGGCCGACGACGACCTGCTCAATAAATACTTAGAGGGCCAAGAGCTCACCCCCGAGGAGGTGGAGCAGGCCCTCAGGGCGGCGGTTCGGTCCGGCCAGGTCGTGCCCGTCCTGGCGGGGAGCGCCCTTTTGAACCGGGCCGTCGCCCCCTTTGTCGATTTCCTGGTGAAGGTGATGCCTTCGCCCGTAGACCTCGGGCCCGTTGTGGCCCTGAACCTGGCGACCAACCAGGAGGAGCCGCTCGACCCCCTGCCCACCTCCCCCCTAACGGCCCTGGTTTTCAAGACGACGGCCGACCCCTACGTGGGCCGCCTCAACTACTTCCGGGTTTACACCGGGGTTTTGCGGTCCGACTCCCACGTCTGGAATGCCACCAAGGGCCGTGAGGAGCGGATCGGCCAGGTCTTCTTCCTGCGGGGCAAGCACCAGGAGCCCACGGCGGAGGTGGTGGCCGGGGATATCGCCGCCGTGGCGAAGCTGACCGAAACCTCCACCGGCGACACCCTCTGCACCAAGGACCGCCCCTACCTACTACCGGGGATCAAGTTCCCCGAGCCCTCCTACCATGCCGCCATCCACCCAAAAAGCCAGGCCGACCTGGACAAGCTGAGCGGGGCCCTGGCCCGGCTGGTGGAGGAGGACCCGACCCTGCGCATCCGGCGGGAACCGGACACCAACGAGACCCTGCTGGGGGGAATGGGCGAGTCCCACATCGACGTGGCGGTAGATAAGCTAAAGCGCAAGTTCGGGGTCGAGGTCCGTACCGAGCTTCCCAAGGTGCCTTACAAGGAGACCATCACCCGGCCGGTGAAGGCCGAGCACAAGCACAAGAAGCAGACGGGCGGCCGCGGCCAGTACGGCCACGTCTTCCTGGAGCTGGAGCCTTTGCCCCGGGGCGGCGGCTTCGAGTTCCACGAGCGCATCTTCGGCGGGGCCGTCCCTAAGGAGTACATCCCGGCCGTGGAGAAGGGGGTCAGGGCCGCCCTCCAGGAGGGGGTTCTGGCCCGGTTCCCCGTTGTCGACGTGAAAGTAACCCTCTACGACGGGTCTTACCACCCCGTAGACTCCTCCGACATCTCCTTCCAGATCGCCGGGCGGGAGGCCTTCAAAAAGGGGATGGCCCAGGCCAACCCCGTCCTGCTCGAGCCCATCATGCGGGTCCGGGTCACCGTTCCCGACGAGTACACCGGGGACGTAATGGGCGACCTGAACACCCGCCGGGGGCGGGTCCTGGGGATGACCTCGGCCGACGGCAAGACCACCATCGAGGCCCTGGTGCCGTACGCCGAGATGCGCCGGTACGCTACCGAGCTCCGGTCCATGACCCAGGCCCGGGGGGCCTTCGAGATGGAGTTCAGCCACTACGAGGAGGTCCCGCCCCACCTGGCCCAGCAGATCATCGCCGAGGCGGCCAAGGCCCGGGCCGAGAAAGAGGCCGAGGACTGAGGGGCCCCAAAAGGGCCGGCCGGCGGGCAGGTCGCCCGCCGGCCGGGGTCCCCTGACGAAGGCGCACACTAAGGCCGGTAGGCCAGTTCCCCGTGCTGGCTTACGTCCAGGCCCACCTCCTCTTCCTGCTCCTCCACCCGGATACCCACCACCAGGTCCAGGACCTTGAGAATGACCCAGGTCATGGCGGCGGCGTAAATGAAGGTGGTGGCGGCGGCAACGGCTTGATAAAGCAACTGGGCGGGGTTTCCGAAGAAGAGGCCGTTGGCCCCGGCCGCATTCACGGCGGTGGTGGCGAAGAGGCCGGTGGCCAGGGCGCCCCAAAGGCCGCCGATGCCGTGGACCCCAAAGACGTCCAGGGCATCGTCCACCCGGAACCGGCTCTTCGTCAGGTAGACGGCCCAGTAGCAGACGAAGCCGGCTACCAGGCCGATGACGATAGCCGAACCCGGCTCCACGTAGCCGCTGGCCGGGGTGATGGCCACCAGCCCGGCGATGGCCCCGGCGCAGAGGCCCGCCAGGCTGGGCCGGCCCTGGTGGAGCCAGCCGGTGAACATCCAGGTGAGGGCGGCCATGGCCGCGGCCGTGTTGGTCACCACGAAGGCCGAGGCGGCCAGGGGGCCCGCCCCCAGGGCGCTCCCG
>DAOUCL010000280.1:0-5348 GCA_034432015.1 Dehalococcoidia bacterium | reverse complement strand
AGGACCACCCCCTGGTGAAGTACGAGGGCAAGGACGCCATCAAGTACCTGCAGGGCACCCCGTACGAGGGCGGCCGCAACTGGCCTCCCATCAAGATTTACATGCGAGAGGAGGGCGACGCCCCCAAGGCCGCGGCCCAGGCCATCATCCAGATGCTCAAAGAAAACCTCAACATGAACGCGGAGCTGGAGGTGATGGAACCGCGGGCCTTCCGGGGCCAGCTCTGGGAGCACAAGCTCCAGACCGTCTGGATCCGCTGGTACATGGACTATCCTGACCCGAACAACCAGCAGTACCAGGTCTTTTACTCGAAGTTTGCCACCGGCCAGCGGCACCAGTGGTCGAACGAGGAGTACGATAAGCTGGTGAGCGAGGCGAAGGGGATCGTCGACCGGCAGAAGCGGGCGGAGATGTACTGGAAGGCCGACGAGATCATGCTCCAGGATGCGGCCTTTGTCTTCGTTTACTACCCGCTGGGGGTGGGGCTACTTAAGCCCTGGGTGAAGGGGATGCCCAAGACGAAAGACGGCGACTGGCGGCCTAACTGGAACATCTTCGTCCGGATGTACGATTATCTTTACATTGTCGAGCATTAAGGCTGCGGCGACGGGGCCTCACCGGGCCGCCGGATAATCCTCCGGCGGCCCGCCCTTTTCGGCCGTTTTTGCTAAAATCTCGGGCGTGCAGGGTCCGGGAACCCCAGGTAAACCCGACGGCCGGGCTGGCCGCGACCTGGCCGTCGCCGCGACCCTCTTCGGTTTCCTGGCCGCGGTTTACCTGTTTACCTTCGGCGGCCGCTTCGGCTCCATCGACGAGTTCGCCGCCTACGCCCTGACCGAAAGCCTGGTTCAGACCGGCCGCAGCTACACCCCCCAGCTCGAGTTCGCCCGGGTTCACAACCCCGTGGGCCGGGTGGAGCCGGGCCAGGCCCTCATGGCCCTTCCCCTCTACGCCCTGGCCCAGCGTCTTCCGGGCGTAAACACCATCCACGCCGTCATGCTCCTTAACGTGGTGGTGACCCCCCTGACCGGGGCCGGGCTCTTCCTGGTGGCCCGGGGGCTGGGTTTTGGGCCGGCGGCATCTCTGCTGGCGGCCCTGGCCTTCGGCCTCGGGACGATGGCCTGGCCCTATGCCCGGACGTTTCTGCGGGAGCCCGGGGTGGGCTTGGCCTGGGTTGCCGCCCTGGGGGCTTTCCTGGTCTGGGGGCGGTCGGGCCGACCCAGCCTGGGACTGCTTTGGGTCCTTTGTCTGGTCTGGGCCGGGCTGGTCAAGGTCACGGCGGCCGCGGCCGTGCCCGCCTTCCTCGGGGCGGCACTCACCTTTCGGCAGACTCCCCGGCGGTGGCTCCTGGCTGGGGCGGCCGGCCTCCTGGCCGCCTTTGGGGTTGCCGCCTGGCGGTTCGGCCCCGACGGGTTGAGCATGCTCCTTCCCGAATATTCGCCGGCCGACCTGCTGGCCCGAACTTACGGCCAGCTTTTGAGCCCGGCCAAAGGTCTGCTATTTTTTTCGCCGCTGGTCCTGCTTATAATCCCGGGCTGGGCCGGGGTGTGGGCCCGTAGCCGGGCGGCGACGGCCGCCGCCCTGGGAACCGTCGTCGGCACCCTCCTTGTCTACGGGGGATACCAGGTCTGGTACGGGGGCCTTACCTGGGGTCCCCGGTTCGTGGTCCCCCTGCTCCCCCTGCTTTGCCTGCCGGCGGCCGCCCTGGCCGAGGCCCGGGGGCCGTGGGGGAAGGCCCTGCTGGCCGGGGGATTCCTGCTGAGCCTCCCGGTCCAGCTGGCGGTGGTGGCCGGGGCCTGGGACCGGGCGGTGCTTCAGTTCGACTGGGCCACCGACCCGAACCTGCCCTGGTCTGACCTCCGGCTCTGGTACCGGTCGCCCGCCGTCTACCAGCTCGCCCACTGGGGCCCGGAACAGGTCGACTTTCTCTGGTGGCACCGGCTGAGCGACGGCTCGGAGGTTCGGGACTTAACCGCTGGGGGCCTGTTGGGGTTAGGGGTCGGGGCGGCCGGGGGGCTGGTGTGGGCGGCGTTAAAGGGCTTGCGGCCGGCCCTGGTCGGGGCCGCCGGCCTGGCAGTTTTCGGGGTTGGGGCGGCCGGGCTCCTGGGCCGGAGCGTCGAGCTTACCCGCGATTTTCCCGGCCTTTCCCTGGCCGAGGCCCGGCAGCTGGCCGCCCGGGTGACGGCCTCCGGCCAGCCCTTTACACTGGTTACGGTTTCGAACGAGTTTTACACTCACTACTGGGTCGGCTTGGTGAAGGGCCGGTTTGTCCACTTCTGGTACTCGCCCCAGCAGCGGACGGGGTTTGAGGCCGTCCTGGGGGAGTCGGGGTCGAAGGTTATCTGGCTGGTTGTGGACCGGTCCCACCTGCCGCCGGGGGAGTCCGGGCGGGACCTGGAGTTCTGGCTCAACGCCCATGCTTACCGGTTTACGGCGGGGTGGGTGGGTAGCTACGAGCTTTTCGGCTACCTGCCGCCGCCCGGGCCCCGGCCCAGGTTTCGGGCCGGCTACGTCTGGGAGAACGGGGTTGAGCTTGCCGCCTTCGGGGCCGACGCCGGCCGGGTGCGGCCCGGGGAGGCGTTTCGGCTGGAGTTCGATTTTCGGGCGGTCCGGCCGGTGGACGGCGACTACGAGTGGTTTGTGCACCTGCTGGCCCCCGACGGCCGGGTGGTTTTGGGCCGGCACGCCCCGCCGGGGTTCGGGGCCCTGCCGACTTCCGGCTGGGCCGTGGGGGTGACCGTGACTGACCGGGCCGCCATTCTGGTACCCCCGGATACCTCGCCGGGCGACTACGACCTTATCGCCGGATTCTTCCGGCCCGGGGTCGGACCGGTGCCCCTGACGGGCCCGTCGGGGCCACGGGCTGAATACGCAGTCCTTGGGAAGGTGACCGTTGCGGGGGACGGCGGTGGCTAGCCCAGGGTCTGGCCCGGGGTGACGGCCAGGTCGGGAAAAGCCTCGGGCACTACGGATTCGCCGGCCCGAAAAGTTAAGGCTTGCCGGTAGCCTTGGGGGTCTGGCCCCCGGTCGGCGTTAAGGTCGACGACCCAGGCCTCGGGGATGCCTGAGCGGCCCTATCGGGGATTTTTTACCTGCTGGTCATAAGCTAAAGATGTGTCCGAGACCTCAATTACCAGCAGGATATCTTCGGGACCGGGCAGGCTCTGGCGGTAAAAGTCTGCCCTTCGGCGCAGCACGGCCAGATCGGGCACCGGCTCGGAGCGCTCCCCAACCCGGATGGGGCGCTGGACCCGCACGATGGCCCGGCCGGCAACCCCCTTAAAAAGACCTCAGCCAGCCAGTTTACGGCGGCCACGTGGGCCGGTTCCACGGGCGTCGTCCCGATGAGCCCGACCCGTTCGCCCTCGGCAAAGCTGCCGGCTCGGGCCATCCGGTGGGATTCGTCCGCTGTAAAGGCGTATCCTTTAACCTCAACGGCCATCCTGCCTAAAGGCCCCGGGGCTTTGCGGGCTGGAACTGCCGTAGGTTATCATTAAGCAGAGCCGATGACGGCAGCCTACCCGAGGAGGGGAACACGACAATGGTCGTCGGAGTGCCTAAGGAGATCAAAGACCAGGAGTACCGGGTTGGGCTTACCCCGGGCGGGGTGGAGATGCTGACCCGGGCCGGCCACCGGGTGCTGGTTCAGGCCGGGGCCGGTGAAGGCAGCGGCTTCAGCGACCAGGCGTATGCCGATGCCGGGGCCGAGATTGTGGTCGACGCGGCCGGGGTCTGGCGCGAGGCAGACCTTATCGTCAAGGTGAAAGAGCCCCTGCCCCCGGAATATCCCCTCCTTCAGCCGGGCCAGCTGCTTTTTACGTTCCTCCATTTGGCCGCCAACGAGGAGCTTACCCTGGCCCTGCTCCGGAGCGGGGTGGTAACCATCGCCTACGAGACCGTCCAGTTGCCTGACGGCCGGTTACCCCTGCTTACTCCCATGAGTGAGGTGGCCGGCCGGATGGCCATCCAGGTGGCGGCCCATTACCTGGAAAAGCCCAGCGGGGGGCGGGGCAAACTGCTGGGGGGCGTGCCGGGGGTTTACCCCTCCCGGGTCGTGGTCATCGGGGCCGGGACGGTGGGCACCAATGCCGCCCAGATCGCCCTGGGGATGGGTGCCCAGGTGATCTTAATCGACGTCAATTTAGACCGGCTCCGGTATCTGAGCGAGGTCCTTCACGGCAACTTGATAACCTTGATGTCCAACCACCGGAACATCGCCAACGCCGTTCAGGGGGCCGAAGTGGTTATCGGGGCGGTCCTGATCCCGGGGGCCCGGGCCCCCAAGCTGGTTACCCGGGAGATGGTCGCCAGCATGGAACCCGGCTCGGTCATCATCGACGTGGCCGTGGACCAGGGCGGTTGCGTCGAGACGTCCCGGCCCACCACCCACAGCGACCCTGTCTACCAGGTGGACGGGGTGACCCACTACTGCGTGCCCAACATGCCCGGGGCGGTGCCCCGCACCTCCACCTACGCCCTCTCGAACGCCACCCAGCCCTACGTTCTTAAGCTGGCGAACCTCGGCCTTGAGGAGGCGGTCCGGCAGGACCCGGCCCTGGCCCTTGGGGTGAACATCTACCGGGGACACATCACCCATCCCGCCGTGGCCGAAGCCTTCGGCCTCGAGTACGTGCCCTTGGCCGAGCTGATTCCGGGCCTGGGCCGCCCGGCGCCGGTGGGAAACTGAAGCCTAGCGGCCGCGGCCCGGTCCCCCGGCCCGACCCGCAGGGTTTTGCGGGGTAATCTGGGCGGGCCTGGGGGCATCTTTGCCGGGATCCGGAGGAACAACCCCGGCCGGAGGGCCTGACTTCGGCCCGTCTTTGCCGGCCAGGCGGCGGAGCTTTTCGGTAAGCTCCTTTTCCCGGCGGCTCAGCTTTTCCAGGGGGCCGGAATCGGACTCGTCGTCCCGGGTGGCCTCAATAATCGCCCGCTGGCGGGCGATGAGGCCGATGGCCCGGTTTATTCGGCTGGCGGCTTCAGGCGGGGGAAGCTCTTCTACCTTCTCGAGGGCCGTTTTAAGCTCGGCCTCGAACCCCGAAAGGGTCCCGTCGTCCGGCGGGCCGTTGCGCCCGACCTGAGCCGCCAGGGTGTCCAGCCGCCGTTCGACCCCGGCCAGCCGGATGTCGGCGTGCTCGGCCGGACTACGGGCGATGGCCAGCTGGAGGCGTTCGGCCGCGACCTTAAGGCCGGAGAGGGGCCCTTCGGGGCCGCCCTGGGCGGCCGCCACGGTGGTGCCGAAGCCGATAAAGGCCAGCAGGATCAGGGCGGCGGCCGCCCAGCCCAGGCCCAACCGCCGGTAAAGGGGCCGGCGTCGGGCGGCCAGGGCCTGCCGCAGCCGGGCCTCCCCG
>DAOUCL010000279.1:0-1602 GCA_034432015.1 Dehalococcoidia bacterium | reverse complement strand
GGTCGAAGGGCATCCCGGACCTCCTGGGCTGGTAGCGTTTTCAAGACTAGTCTAAGGGGTCCGGGATGCCCTTTCTAGCTCCCTAAATTCGGCCCAAACCCCAAAGTGTCCCCAAATCAGGCCCGCCGGCCGGCTCCAGGCCAACCGGGTGGGGAGGATTTGATTGAGCGGCCAGGTGCACGGCCACCGGGCGGCAAAGGTATAATAGATCAACCGGTTTAAGGCGGCCGGTCCCCCAGCCGATGGCAAAGGATGTCCTTGTCCGACCGGCCGGAAGGCTCCACTTCCGGCCCGTGGAATCCGAGCGCCGGCTACTTCTGGCCGAGGTCGACCTGGGGGTCGTGGGCCTCGGGGCGGCCGCCGGCTTCTTCCTCTGGAATCTGCGGGCCGGCGACCCCACCCCCCTGCCGGCAACCCTGGCCCACAACCTGGGGTGGCTGGGGGTTCTGGGGACCGGCTGGACGCTTCTGGCCGCCGTCGCCGGCCTCTACGACCTGCGGGTGGCCGCCCACCCGAGGCTCTTTTTGCCCCGGCTCGGCGCCGTCCTTGGGGCTGAGCTGGTCGGCTACCTGGCCGTCTACTTCTTTGCGCCGCCCCTCAGCCTGCCCAGGTTTTTCTACCTGGCCTACCTGGGGGTCCAGGCCGGCCTGGTGGGGGCCTGGCGGCTGGCCTACGCCCGCTGGCTTACGGGGCCGGGCTTCCGGCGCCGGCTCCTCATCGTCGGGGCCGGCTGGGCCGGGACGACCCTGGCCGAGGCGCTGGCCGCCGAGGATAAGGGGCTTTACGAGCCGGTGGGGCTGGTGGACGACGACCCGGAAAAGCACGGGCGGGAGGTTTCGGGCCTTAAGGTGCTGGGGCCGGCCCGGGAGCTTACGGACTTCGTCCGGCGGCTGGGGGTGGATGAGGTGGCGGTGGCCATCACCGACGGCCTTTCGGCCGACGTCTACCGGGCCCTCACCGAGTGCTGGGGGCTGGGGGTGCACGTCGAGCCGATGCCGGTGGTCTACGAGCGGCTCACCGGGCGGGTTCCGGTCCAGCACATCGGGCCGAACTGGGCCCTGGCCGCCCCGGTGGGGAACCCGCCCGGCCAGCTCTGGCAGCTGACCAAGCGGGCGGTGGACCTCGCCTTTGCGGCGGCCGGGGGGCTAGTCTTCGGGGCGGCCCTGCCCTTCGTGGCCCTGGCCATCTGGCTGGAGGACCGGGGTCCGGTTTTTTACCGGCAGGTGCGGTGCGGGCAGGGCGGGCGGCCCTTTGAGATCATCAAGTTCCGGTCGATGGTAAAGGATGCCGAGGCCGGGGGCCGGCCGGTCTGGGCGGCGGCGGAAGACCCCCGGGTGACCCGGGTCGGACGGGTCCTGCGGCGGACGCACCTGGATGAGCTTCCGCAGGTTATAAACGTGTTTAGGGGGGAGATGAGCATCGTCGGGCCCCGGCCGGAGCGGCCGGAGCTGGTCGCCGAGCTGGAGGCGGTCATACCCTTCTACCGGGCCCGGCTGGCCGTCAAGCCCGGGGTGACCGGCTGGGCCCAGGTGAATTACGGCTACGGCCGGTCGGTGGAGGACGCCCTTATCAAGCTCCAGTACGACCTTTATTACATCAAGC
>DAOUCL010000278.1:0-2332 GCA_034432015.1 Dehalococcoidia bacterium | reverse complement strand
ATGCCCCGCAGCGAAGGGCGGCAAAGACTGCCGTGCCTGCCCCCGCCAGGACATCGAGCAAGCTCTGCTGCATGGCCTTCCACCCAAGAATAGCCTGAGCTCAGAAAACTGGAAAGCCCTGGGGTCGGATACAGATTGTTGAACCCACATAGCGGCGGGCTTTAGGATGTTAGCGATGAGCCGGGTGAGATTTCCAGTTGTGGTTGAGCGGGACGAAGACGGGGTGTACATCGTCTCGTGTCCAGTGCTTCAGGGTTGCCACTCGTACGGGCGGACGCTGGAGGAGGCCCTTGCAAATATCAGGGAGGCCATTGCGGCGCACATTGAGGCCCGGCGGGCCGTGGGCGACCCTGTGCCGGTGGCGGAGAAAGCTGCGACCGGACAGCGCCCGGGAAGTGCAGCGGGTGCTTGAGCGGCTCGGCTTCCGGCAGTCATGCGGTTTACCGGCATCCCGATGGGCGGTACACCACGGTTCCGATTCATCCCGGCGACCTCCCCCGCGGGACTGATGCCGGCCTGAGCGTGGAAGAATTCGAGGCGCTGAGGTAGGCGTTCCTGCTGAGGCTCCAGCCTTGTCTCCGATTGGTTCCCCAGGCGACTCCGCCGGGCCAGGCCGCCAGCGCGCCCGCCTTGCTCAGCCCCCCTCCTCGAAGTAGCGGGCAAGCCTTCCGCCGGGCCCGCCGCCGAAGATGAGTTCTAAAAGCTCCTCGTCCAGCCGCCCCACGAACTCCGAAAGCAGGCTCTCCACCTGCTCCGGGACCCCCGCCAGCTCCCGGTAGATGTCCGGCCGCAGCCGCGCCGCCCGGCAGATGATCTGCTCCACCCGCGCCGGCTCCACCCGGGGCAGCCCCTCGACCCGCACCAGCGCCGGCGGCTGGGTCCACCCCTCCAGGGCCGCCCGCAGCCAGCAGGTCAGGGCCGGCAGGTCGAAGGTGTGGGCCCCGTAGCGGAGCTTAAGCCCCAGCAGGGCCTCCACAAGCTCCTGGTCCCCGGCCGAGGTGTTGGCCAGCAGGGCTTCCCCCACCCCGGCCTTAGGTCCCGGACCGGAAACCCAGTCCCGGTCGGCCTGAAGGTGCGGGGCTGGCCGGTTAAAACCCCGGGGCCACACGACCTGCCCGAGCCGCCCGGCATCGGCCGCGCCCCAGTCCTGCCGACCTGGCGGGTCTGCCCGGATCCCTTGATGACTCGACCCGGTGCAGATTCCCCCGCTGTAGGGCCGCGGGGTTTCGGTCAGGCAGGCTCCGGCCCTGGGGCCGGCCCGCCCGAGCCGGCCAGCAAGCAGATTGCCGGCAGGGTTGGGGGGTGAACGACCGAGCCGTGCCGAAGGGGCTTGCCCGGCCCGAGGCAAAGGCATCTCTGGCCCGGCTCCCGGCCGACCGGGTCGCTAAAGGCGGTCTTTTGTGGGGGCAGCTGCAGTTGACCCTCCCCAGGTCCGGGTTGCGGCAGCTGGAAGGCTTATCGAGACGCCCTTAAGGCCGTCAGGGTGGTGGGGTTGAGCGGGCGGCTAGCCGGGCTGGCGGCGTGGGTAGCATGGCGTTCGGGGATGCGGTGAAGGAGCGGGCCCAACCGGGCCCGGGGTAAGAGGCCGGTCTAGAAATCGGGCAGGAGGTCGCCGCCGGCATAGCCGGCTCTCCGGCCCCAGAGGCTTTAGACCGCCGTCTGGGCTGGTATTCTCCCGGGTGGGCCTGATACCACCGGCGCCAGCGCTCACGCCTGGCGCACTCCCTGGAGCAATAAAGCCCTCGACCAGTGGTTACGAACGGCCTGCCGCAGGCAACACACATGCGCCCCTCAGGCCGGCGGGCGGCCGCAAGCTCACGGGCGATGTCGGCGAGGGTCCGCCCGGCCATGGCGGTTAAACTGCAACACGCCCCCTCATCAAGTGGATTACGTAAAGCGTTGTGGAAAACCCGGCCCAAGCCCCTTGACAGGCCAGGTTTACTGCGCTGAAATACAGACGAAAATAGGGTAAACGGACGATGGTCGGCAAGTTCACCGGCAGGGCCGACAGTCCGGAGGCCCTCCCGGACCGGTCGGAGTGCGGCCCGACCTGGGTATTGTGCCGGAGGGCCCCGATGTCAGGTGGGTCGCTTGGGTGAGTTTAGCCCTGAGGCCTTCTGCCAGGTAGGGCGTAGCCCCTGGGACTCCCGGGCCGATCCCCGCATCTGCCCCGCGCCCTTGACCGCCGGGGCGGGGCCTGCAGGCACATCCCGGCCGCCCGGGTCCCCGGCGCCCGGTGCCTCAGGTGGGCAGCCCCTGGTACAGGCCAAATCCCCCGCAAAGGGGGCTCCGGGCTATGAAAGGGAGCGTGACGATGACCACCGAAGTGCCG
>DAOUCL010000277.1:0-2606 GCA_034432015.1 Dehalococcoidia bacterium | reverse complement strand
AAAACATCTTCGGGGGCACCAGGCTTTTGCGGGAGCTTCTGGACCGCTACCGGGGAAACCTGGACCTGGCCCTGGCCGCCTATAATGCCGGGCCGGGGGCCGTGGACCGCTTCGGCGGGGTGCCGCCCTACGCCGAAACCCGCAAGTTCGTCCGGCTGGTAAAGGCCCTCTTCGACCGATACCGCCAGGAGGGGGTGAGCCTGTGAGCACGCAAAATTTCTTCACGGGACCGGTGGACCTGATGATCGAGGCCGCCCTTAAGGGTTTGAGTTTGCGCCAGCGGGCGATTGCCAGCAACCTGGCCAACATCGATACGCCGGGCTACAAGGGGCTTAGGGTTCGGTTTGAGGACCGGCTCCGGCAGGCCCTCCGGGCGGGGGCCTTCGACCCCCCGGGGCTCGGGCCCCGGCTTGAAGTGGACGGGTCAACTACCATGCGCAACGACGGCAACAACGTGGACCTGGACCAGCAGCTTACCCTGCTTAACGATACGGTTCTGCGCTACGCCGCCCTGACCCAGGTGATGGGCCGGCGGCTGGGACTTCTCAGACTGGCCGTAACGGAGGGCCGGCGTTAAGTGACCGGACCGAATGGGCCGCTCACCCCGCTAGTCCGCCCCCGGTCCGTAATTCCGCCCCGGGTGTGGCCGGCCCGGACCTTCCGGCCGGGTGCCCCCACCCGACGGGCGAGCGTCTTCAGTGCGGCCCTGGCCCGGGCCGGGCAGGATGGGGTCCCGGCGGCCGGGATGGCCCGGGGTCCCGAGGCCAAGGCCCCGACTCCGCCGGTAGGACCGGGGCGGTTGGGGGTGGCCCCCCTAAAGCTTGAGGATTTTCCCCGGCCGCCGGAGGACAACGGCTGGGGGATCCACTGGGTCCCTACCCTGCGGCAGCCGCCGGAGGTGGTGGACCGGTTTGTCAAAGAGGCCCGGGAGATGGGCATTAAATGGGTGGTCTTTTTAAACGAAGACGCCAAAATCGGGGACAACGATTACCTGGTTAAGCGGCTGGTCGAAAACGGGATCATGCCCATCATGCGCATTTACACCCCCAACGGCCGGCCGATTCAGGGGGACCTGGGGGCCCTGGTCCGCCACTACACCCGGCTGGGGGTTTACTACTATCAGCTCTACAACGAGCCGAATCTTAATGTTGAGAATCCGGAGGGCCGGCCCGACGTGGACCGGTACCTGGACAGGTGGGTCCCGGCGGCCCGGGTGGTGGCCCAGAACGGGGGGTATCCGGGGTTTGGGGCCCTGGCCCCCGGGGGAAATATGGACGACCTGGAGTTTTTGCAGGTCGCCCTGGACCGGCTGGCGGCCCGGGGGGAGGTGAACGCCCTGGACCGGGCCTGGCTCTCCATGCACAACTACATGTTTAACCACCCCCTGGACTACGCCGAAGACAGCAACGGCTATCTCAAATTCCGCTGGTACGACCGAATCATCCGGGAAAAGCTGGGCCGGCCGATGCCCATCATCGGGACCGAGGGGGGCGCTTACCCCGGCGCCCACGAGGACAAGCGGTTCCCGCCGCTTTCGGAGGCGGAGCAGGTCCGGCGGGTGGTGGACGCTTACCGGTATATGAACGGGCGAGAACCGTACTACTTCGCCTACTCCCACTGGATAATCGCCAACGAAGAGGGGGGCGGCTACGACCGGGCCTTCGCCGACCACGCCCTTTTTAAGCCGGGCGGATGGGTAAGCCCCATCGTGGCCGCCCTCAAGGCCCTGGCGGCCCAGGGCCGCCGAAAGGAGGTGAAGCACTGACCGCCACAGCCGTTGCCCCGGACCGGCCGGCGGCAGGGGCGCCGGCCGGTCTGCCCGGGACTGGGCTGGGGGGCGCATCGCCGACGGCGGCCGGGGATTTTCTGGGCCTGCTGGCCGCCATCAGCGCCGGACTGCTCCGGCCGGAGCAGTCCGGCAAAGCCGCCGCCGGCCCCGAAAGGGCTGCCCCGGGCGGGGGTGAAGCGCCGGCTTCGGTCCGGGGCTTAAACCTGGCCGGTAACTTGCCGATGCCGCGCCCGGAAAAGGCGGAGGCCCCCGGCGACCCGTCGGCCCCGGCGCCTTTAGAAAAGTCCCCTTCGCCGACCGCCGATGCCCGGCCGTCCGGCGAAGGGGGCCAGACCCCGGCCGGCTCCGCGGGAGCCGGCACGGCCGGTCTTGGCGGCCTGCCGTCCCGGCGGCCGACCCCGACGGCGGTCCCCGTCCGGCCCGAAGCCGAAGGCCAGGCGGCCCCCGGGAGCCCGGATACGTCTCGGTCCGTCCGGGCGGACCAGGACCCTGGACGGCCGCCGGCAAGGGGGCAGGTCCCGGCGGCATTTAGGGGTCCGGCGTCGGACAGCCTCCCGGCGAATGGCCGCGCCGAACCCGGCCCGTCTGGCGCGTCCGGTGGGGGCGGCTCGGCCTCGGGCTGGGCGGGCCTGGCGGCCGTGGAGACCGCCGGCTGGGCCAGCCCCCTCGGCGGTTTCGCCGGCGGCGCGGAGACACCCGGTACCAAAGCGGCTTCGCCGCCCGAGCCGCCCCCACCGCACCCGGTGGGCGAAAGGCCGGCGTTCCTGCCGGGTCTTGGGGTGACCTTTGTCCCCCGTCCGGAGGGGCGGGGCCCTGG
>DAOUCL010000276.1:0-5643 GCA_034432015.1 Dehalococcoidia bacterium | reverse complement strand
GGGATATACCCACGACCTTTCGGCGGTTTGGGCCAATGTGGCCCGGGCGTGCTTGCCCGGGGCCTGGCTGGTGGTGAGGTTTGGGGTAAGATGCGAGGCCGAGTTGGGGGCGTTTCTTGCCTCGCTTAGAAAAAGCCCCTTCAAGCTCAAGGCCATGCGCCCGGCCGGGGATGCCCTTCGGGGCCGCCGGCAGGCGGCCGCCATGCGCCCGATCGGGCGCATGGGCAACCGGGAAGGCGGCCGACCGCCAGCGGAATTCGATTTTGCGGCGGTTTTGGCCTGAACCAGACCGGGTATCCCGGCCGGCAACGGTTGAGCGTGCCGGGCTTCTCATCGACCCCACAGCTGGGGGTTGACCGGCGCGGGTAAGCTACCGAGCACCGGCTGAGCCGGGCCCGGCTCGGGTTGGTCACAAGTTAGAGGCGTCTAAAAGCTCAAACGGCCGGCGAGGTCCTAACACCGCCAAAAGGGGTGTTCTAGCCGGTGTGGCCGCAGTTAGAGCCGCACGCGGCGGAGCGGGTCGGCCGGGCCCCGCTCGGGGCCCCCGAGAATGGTTATCGAAAACGGGCCGGACAAGCCCGAATGGCTTGTCCGGCTACTATATCTTGTAGATTTCTGGGCCTTGAGGCCCGATATTTTGTGCCGGGGGGCGGACTCGAACCGCCGACACGCGGATTCAGTCCGCTCCCCGGAGGGTGCACCCTATATATTGTGTCCTTATCGTCCATACACTACTATATATTGTGTCTGCTCGCCGTCTGGAGGGTCCGTTTCTTCCGGGATTTCCGCCCGTTTGGCTATCATTTGGCTATCAAATCCAGCCCCGCCGTCGGACGGAACGGGCCCGGCGGGGCGCGGCCGCAGGGGTTAGACGCAAGATTTGGCCCCCGCCGTGGCCCGGGAAAGAAGTCCGGCCCGCGGCGGGCGGAGTCTCCCCACAAGCTGCCCCTTAACGGGCGGCCGGCCTGCCGAAGGCGAGGGCTTCGAACCCCTCGGGACGGCTCCCGCATCCCGCGCACCCCGACCCTCCCGGAGAAATTTTCCGGGCCGCCAGGGGAGCAGAAGTGTTGCCCGGTCGTAGGGAGGCGCGGAGCCGCGGGCGTTGTTAACATAAATAGCCGTCGAAGTCCCGGGGATTTCCGGCGACCGGAGGTCGACGGCAGCCGGTGGTGAGGTCTTCAAAAATGCTCCGGGGCCGCTCCAGTTTCAAGGGAACTGGTGGCGGTAGCCGGCCTAAAGGCATATAAAGAGCCACGGGGTTGCACACCACCTTGCGCCGTGGCTCTTAAAGAGCGGGGCCGCTTGACCTTGCTCCAGGCAAGTCGGGCTCCGCATTCGGAACCTGTCGGCCTTAAGGCGGCTAACTTTCGGGGTTCTGCTCCTTGCCCCGGCTCAGACGGCCGTCCGCCAACGTCAGGCAAGTACCGTCAAATCGGCGGCCATGGCCTTAAGCGTTTTTAACCGAGGCTTTCTTTGGTCGGCTAAGCCGGGCGGCCCGCCATGAGCTCGAGCCCAACAGCCTGGCAACTTATCGGGGTAAGGCGGCGCCGGTAATCGACACCGCCGCCGAGGCAAAGGCGAGGTCGGGCGCCATCTGCAGCCTGGGGGCGGGGTCGGCAAAAGCCAGGGCATTAACGACCTTTGGGCAGGGCTGGTCCTTAAGGGCAAGCAGTTTTTCCCGGTAATCGACATCCTGGCCGGCTGAGCCAGAACCGGGTCGAGGAACTTGTCCTGAGTCAGGCCCCGCAAAACTTGAGCCGGTGGTGGCGCCGCAAAGAGCTTTTAATCCGCCTGGCCGGGGAAGATAAGGACCTCGTTTTCGGCGTCTTGGCTTCGGGCGAGGAGGCTACCCTTGCTGCGCTCCTGGCTAGGCGGCCGGTTCTGGGCGAGGGGCTCTGACGGCAAGGCGCGCCGTCAGGTTCGGGTCGTGGGCGGCGAGGCCCCGCCGCATTGCCCGGGTCTACGGCTTGAGGTGGTCAAACAGGGAATTGAGCGCCTTTTGTGGGTTGTACCTTTGGCCCTTACCCGGAGGGGCTTTGTCCATCGGCCCTCTTAAAGCGCCTGTCGGCAAGCTTGCCGAGGCGATGGCCCTCGACTTCGCAAGGTGCCCGCCTGCCTGGCGCTCGGCCTGGGCACGACCGTTCTCTTGAAACTGGAGCGTGTATGGGTTCAAGACCTTTGAGACGGGGGGCGCCCTTTCCGGGTGCTCGGCCGAGGGGGCAGTCGCCGAAGGCGACTCGGCCCGGTGGGGCCGGACGGCATTAAAGACCTCTTCCCAGGTCCGCAAAGCCCGGTTTACGGCCGCACTGGGAGCGCCGAAAGGAATCCGAAATTCACCGGTTCCCCTCGAGGCGTTGCCGGGTCGGGAATCGACCCGGGCCCGACGGTGAAGAAGGTGGGCCGTTAAGGCCGGCCCTCCTGCCCATCGGCCGGGGGGCCGGCGTAGGAGTTGATGCCTATCTGCCGGTTATTTGGTTGTAGGGTCGCCTTTAAAACCCGGCCGTCTCCCGCCCCCCGGCGGTGAGGCCTCCGGGCTTTAAAACTTCATAAAGAAGGGCCGAAAGGCTCAGGGGCGGACAGCTCCGACCCCCCGCCTCAGGGCCGCCCCCGCACCGCCGCCTGGAATTCTCCGAGGCTCGCTCAAGCCAGCCCCGGCGGGGGGATCTTGCCCTATCGTCGGCGTGGGGAGCCCACGCCGACGGTCGCTTGATCGGATGCACGGTGGTTCGGTTGGCGGGTCGGGGACCGGCGGTCCCCGACCCGGCGCCGGCGGCTGTATAATTTCAGGGGAAAGGCCGTGGCGAAAGTCTGCCTGATTCCGGGACTTAAAGAGTTTATCGAGCAGCTTAAGGTCCGCTTCGACCCGGAAAGGGTAATCCTCTTCGGTTCCCGGGCGTACGGAAATCCCACCGAGGAAAGCGACATCGACCTTCTGGTTCTGATGCGGACCCGAAGGCCGGTTCATGCGGCGGCCGAGATGGTGGGGGAGGCCCGCCTTGGGGTGCCCCTGGACGTGGTGGTGATGACCCCCGAAGCCTTCGAAAAGGCCCTTAAAGAAGGCTATCTTTTCGAGACGAAGGTCGCCCGGCAGGGAATCGTCCTTTACGAAAAGGCCGAATCCCCCAAGGAGGAAAGCCCTTTGAAAGGCCGGACCCTGGAATGGCTCGCCTTTGGGGATGCCGACCTGGAGGCGGCCGAGGTTTTGAGGCGGCAGCCTAAGCCTTACTGGAACCTCATCTGCTTTCTCGGGCAGCAGGCGGCGGAGAAATATCTAAAGGCTTTTCTCGAAGAGCGGGGCATTGAGCCCCCGAAAACCCACAGCCTTGCCCTCCTTTTAGACCTGGCCGGGGAGGGCCTAAAAGAGCTTTTGCCGCTCCGGGAGGACCTGGAAAAGCTGACGGAATTTGCGGTGACCGCCCGCTACCCCGGTTCTTCGGCCGACCCCGGGGCGGCCGGCCACGCCGTAAGGATGGCCCGACTGGTGGGGTTGGAGGTTAAGAAAGTCCTGGGTCTGGGGCCGGAGCCGGCGGCTTAAGGCCCGACGGTTTTCCGGCGCCGGACACCCGCGGCCGTTCGGACCAGAGCTCTCGGCAAAGGCCTTCCGGGGGGTCGGCTTGGGCCGGCTCCGGGGCCGGGACACAGCCAAAAAGAAGCGGCCTAACTTAAGCTTACCGGCGGCGGAAGCCGGCCTCTGCCTACGGGGCGACCTTCTAATCCATTGCTTGTAAGGATTTTAGCACGGGAAAATGGGGGCCTATCCCCCTTATGGTCAGCGTGTAGACCCACGCCGACGGTGAAGGCCGGCCCGGACGGCCGCCGCCAGCCGGGCCAAAAGGACCTTAAGGCCCGGGCGTCGGCGGCCACCCCAAAGCCGAGGCTCAGGGCCGTGGCCCCCAGCATCTGACCCCGGGCCGCCTCAAGCCCAAACTCCACCACCGGGAAACGCCCCGAACCGCTCCCGCCGCCTCACCCCAGGGTCTGCCGCCAAAAGCTCGGCAGCCGTAATCACGCTCAGGACCGCCGGCTCATCCCCGGGATTCAAGGTGAAGCCCGCCCCGTTCGGCGGCGATGAAAACGCTTGCGTCGATTAAGAACCCCACCGGTCTTCCGGGCCGCCCTTAAGGGCGGCCTTGCGGCCGGCCTCGATATCCCGGGCGAAAGCCTCGGCCTCCTCCGGACCCAGGGGCGGAAGGCTGCCCAGAAGGGCCTTTAAGTCCTTAAGCCTGACCGGGACCGTCCCCTCCGGGGGCCGCAGCTCCGCCGCCGGCCGGCCGTTTTTGAGGACGATAAATCTTTCGCCCCCGAAGCGGACCCGACCGAGCACCTCGGAAAACCGGCGCTGAAGCTCGGTGGCCGATATCTCGGTTGCCACCCCAAACCTCCAAAAAACTCGGACTACTACTCGACCACAATGATTATTGAGGGTAAAGGCGACGGAGCTTACGGCGAACATCCGTCGTTGTAAAGTGCCAATCCACGGCGGCACGCATCGCATTGCGCCTTTCGGCCCAGGCTTCCACTTCCCGGCATACACGCTCTATGTCCGGCAGCCGCCAGTTCAGACATTGGCGAGCCAGGATAGAGAATTCAATCTCCACCATGTTCAACCAACTCCCGTGCTTCGGCGTGTAGTGGAATTCCAACTTCCGGGTCAATCGCCGTGCCTCTCCCGGCGGGAAGGTTTGATACAGAGTGGCCGGAGTATGGGTATTCAGATTGTCCAGCACCACCCGAATCACCTCTGCCTCAGGGGAAACTTCGTCTGCCAGGCAAACTCTTCACCTGTTCGCCGCTTTGTCACGTTGACCTGACGCCAGCCCCTCAGCGGCTGAAATGCCTGCCATGGCGCTCGTATTCGTAATCCACCCGCTGCGGTTGGCCCGGTCCCATCGGCAAAGAGCCATGCTTGTCCCCCAACAGCTGACAAGGCCGCTCATCGAAGCAGACCACTGGGCGTTTCAGGTCATAAGGCTCGGCATACAGGTCCAGTACATCCCCCATCCGCCAGATAAAATCAACGGTCACCTGTTCCTTCTGCCAGGGCTTAAGGCCGTTTTTGAGCACTCATGGACTCCACCACGCCCAGCTCCACCAGTTTGTCGGCCAGAAGCTGCATGGTCCAGCGTTCCCGCCCCGCCGGCGGCTCGCTACAGGCCAGGGTGTTCAAGAAAGCCTCCTGTTTGCCAGCCAGCTTCGGCTGGGCGCCCGGACGAGGCCGCTCCTGCAGGGTGCCTTCCAGTCCCTCTTCGGCGAACCGCTTCCGGATGTTGTATGCCGTCTGGGCACTGACCTGCAGCACCTCCGCAATGAAGCAGTCCGTCCGGCCCTCATCGGCCAGAAGAATACGCGCCCGCGTGGGCACCCGCGCTTTGACCGTCCCTTTCTTGAGTAAAGCCTGCAAATATGCCCGTTGCTCTTCCGTTAAATTCACCACATGCTTCTTGGGTTTGGGCATGGTCCTCTCCTCCACAAATCTCAGGAGTGGAGATGTTATTACAAGAAATCAGTGTGGTCAAGTACTAGGGGCGGGTGACGGATGCACCAAAAAAGTCTGGGATGGATAAATAAAAGCGGCGGGCCTTATCCTTGAGATACCAGGAAACCAAGGAAGGAGGCCCACCGCCATGCAGGTGAAAGTTACCT
>DAOUCL010000275.1:0-16395 GCA_034432015.1 Dehalococcoidia bacterium | reverse complement strand
GGCTGGTGACCCAGGGGGCCGCCGACCGCTGGCTCAGCCTGCGGCCGGTGGAGCGGCGCCAGCTCCTTGAAGCGTCGGTGGGGCTGGCCCTTTACCGGCAGGAGCTGGCCGAGGCCGCCGCCCACCTGGAGACGGCCGCCGCCGAGCTGGCCCGGCTTAAGGACCGGCTCGCCGAGCGCCGGCCCCGCCTGGAGGCCCTGGGCCGGCAGGCGGAGGCCTGGCGGACGTGGCAAAGTTTAGAGTCCGCCCGAACCGCCCTGCTGGCGGCCATTCGGCGGCAAGAATGGTTGGAGCGGCACCGGCGGGTCTGCGAAGCCGAGGCCGCCCTGGAATCGGCCCGGGCTTCCCTGGAAACCGCCCGGCGGGAGCTGGCCGACCTGGAGGCCCGGGGCCGGGAGCTTAAGACCCGGGCCGAGCAGGCCGAGCTCGGGGTCCGGCGGGCCCGGGAGGCCCTGGAAGCCGCCGAGGCCGGCCTCGGCCGGGCCCTCCGCCGGCGGGAGGACCTCGCGGACCGGCTGGGGCGGGGCCGGGCCCGGCTGGCCGAGCTGGACCAGGCCCTGGCCGGCGGGGACGCTGAGGGCCGCCGGCTCGAGGACGAACTTGGCCGGGCCGAGGCCGAACTTAAGGCCATCGACCGGGAGCTGGCGGCCTGGGAGGCCCGGGTCGGCCGGCTCCGGGGGTGGCTGCCCCGAATTACGGCCCGGGCGGAGGAGCTGGCCGCCGCGGCCGCCGAAGCCCGCCGCCGGGCCGAGGAGGTGACCGCCCGGGAGGCCCGCCTCCGCCGGGCCGAAGCCGACCTTTCGACCCGCCTCGAGGCCGCCCGCCGCGCCCTAGCCGAGGTCCGGGCCGGCCTGCTGAGCCCGGGGCCGGACCCGGCCGCCGGGGCCGACCTGGACCGGTTGGCCGCCAGGGTTGGGGAGCTGGAGGCGGCCGAAGCCGACCTTAACGAAAAACTCGGGGCGGCCCGGGCCGGTCTGGGGGAGCTTAAGCGCCGCCGTCAGCACCTGGAGGCCGAGCTGGGGCGGCAGCGGGCCGCCTTGAAGGCCCTGGGCGGGCGGGCCGAAGGGACCGGCGACGGCCGCCTGCTGGGCCGGATCCGGTGGCCGGTCGAGCTTACGGCCGCGCTGGGGCTGGCCCTGGGTCCGGCCGCCGAGGCCCAGGTGGTTTTTAACCCGCCGGCCGACGGCCGGGCGCCCGCCGGGCCCCTGGTAATTCCCCGGCCGGGTAAGACCCCGGCCTGGCCGGAGCCCCCGGCCCGGGTCGGGGTGCTGGGCCGCCTGACCGACCTCATCGAGGCGGCCGAAGGCGACCGACCCTGGCTGGAGGGGCTGTTGGGGGATGTGCTGGTGGTGGATTCGGCGGCGGTAGCCTGGGAGGTCTGGGGGGAGGGCCTCTGGCCCGGCCGAATTCTCTGGGTCCGGGGCGTCCTCTGGCATCCTAACGGGCTGATTCTTCCGGCCGGGGATGGGCGGGCCGTCGAAGCTGAGGCCCGGCGGCGGGCCCTGGCCGGGGAGGCCCGGCGTTTAGAAGCCGAGCTTAAGGCCCTGGATGAAGGGGCCGACCGGGCCTCGGCCGAAATCGGGGAGCTTACGGCCCGGCTTAAGGCCGTGGGGGCCGAGCTGGCGGAGGTTCGGGGTCGGCTGGCCCAGGCCCGGGCCGAGGCGGAGGCGGCCCGGGCCCGGCGGGCGCGGCTTTGGGCCGACCGGCGCCGGCTGCTGGGTGAAGTTAGCCGACTGCGGGCCGAACTGCAAAAAGTTCGGGCCGGGCTTGCGACCCTGGGCGGGTCGGAAGGCCAGGCCGAATCCCTCGAGGCGGCCCGGCGGGCGGCCCGGGCCCGGGAGGTGGCCGGCCGGGTTCGCCGGGCGCTGGGGGCGGCCGAGGCTCGGCTTAACCGCCTTCGGGAGGGGCGGCGGGCGGCCCTGGTCCGGGCCCAGGAGCTTCGGGCGCGGCTAAAGACCCTTGAAGGCCGCCGGGCCGAACTTACCGGGGCCCGTCAGGGCCTGGCCGCCGAACTTTCCCAACTGGAGGCCGAGCTTGGGGACGTTAACTTAAAGATTCCGGAGCTTGCGGCCGAAGTGGAAAGGCGGCGGGAGGCCCTCGCCCGGGCCCGGTCGGAAGGCGAAAATTGGCGGCGGGCCCTGGAGGGCCTTGACCGGGAGCTGGTAGAGGCCCGCCGGGGGCTGGAGGCCCGGACCCGGCTGGCGGCCGAAGCCGAGGCCAAGGTTCGGGCGGCCCGGGAGGTCCTGGCCGAGCTGGCCGGTCGGCTGGGAGCCGAGGGCTTCGACCCGGAGAAGCTTATCGGGCTGACGGGGTTGCCCGAGGGGGACCCGGCCGGGCTCGGGCGGGAGCTGCGGCGGGTTGAGGCCGAGCTAAGGCAGTTGGGCCCCGTAAATCCCCTGGCCGAGGCCGAGTACGAACGGGAGCGGGCCGAAGTCGAAAAGTTAAAGGCCGAAATTGCCGACGCCGAGGCGGCCCGGGCCGAGCTTCTGCGGGGGGTGCGGCGGCTGGAGGCCGAGCTGGACCGCCGCTTCCGGCGGCTGGTGCGGGAGCTTTCGGCCGGATTCGACCGGCTGGTCCGGGAGCTTTTCGGGGGCGGTTCCGGTCGGCTGACGCTGACCGACGACCCTTCGGACGAGCGGTCCGGTCTGGAGCTGGTGGTAAGGCTTCCCGGCCGTCGGGTTGACGGTCCGGGGGCCCTCTCCGGGGGCGAGCGGACGCTGGTTACCCTCGCCCTGGTGCTGGCCTTCCTGGGGCTGGGCCCAACTCCCCTCTGCCTTCTGGATGAGGCCGACGCCGCCCTGGATGAGGCCCGGCTGGGGAAGTTCGCCCGGCTCCTTGGGGAGTTTGCCGACCGGACCCAGTTCGTGGTGGTCACCCACAGCCGGCCCACCATGGAGCGGGCCGGGGCCCTCTTCGGCCTGAGCCTGACCCCCGAAGGCGTAAGCCGGCTCTTTTCCCTCCGGCTGGAAGACGTTCCCCTTAACGGATGAGGGGGAGCTGGCGGGCGGTCCGGCCGGCCCCGGCCAGCCGCTCTTTATACTCCCGGGCGATGGCAAGCAGTTCCCCGGCGCTGCGGCGGTTGGCCGCCGTATCGCCCCCGAGCATGGCGGCAAGCTCGGCGACCCGTTCGGCCTCGGCGAGCCGCCGGACCCGGACCGCCGCCCGACCCTGGGCCAGCTCTTTGCCCACGGCCAGGTGGTCGTCGGCGAAGGCGGCCACCTGGGGCAGGTGGGTGACGCACAGGACCTGGTGGTGGCGGCCGAGCCGCCAGAGGGTCTCGCCCACCACCTGCCCGCTGCGGCCCCCAATCCCGACGTCCACCTCGTCGAAGACCAGGGTGGGCACCGGGTCGGCCTCGGCCAGGACGACCTTAAGGGCCAGCATCAGCCGGGCGGTCTCCCCGCCGCTGGCGACCTTGGCCAGGGGTCGGAGGGGCTCGCCCGGGTTGGTGGCCACCAGAAATTCGACCCGGTCGATACCGGTGGGGTCGAAGGCGGCCGTTCCCCCCTCGGCGGGAAGGCCCTCGTCTTCGGGGGCAGGTTCGGTCCCAAAGCTCACTTCCAAGCGGGCGTGGCCCAGCTTTAAGGCCTCAAGCTCCGAGCCCACCGCCGCCTCCAGCCGCCGGGCCGCCTCCCGGCGGCACCGGGAAAGCTCCCCGGCCCGAAGGGCCAGCTCGGCCCGAAGCTCGGCCAGCTCGGCCTCCAGTTCGGCCAGACGTTCTTCCCCGGTGAGGGTCTGTTCCAGCTCGGCCCCGGCCTTTTCGGCGTAGGCCAAAATGTCGGCCACCGTCGGGCCGTATTTGCGCTTGAGCCGGTCGATAAGCTTAAGCCGCTCTTCCACCTCGGCCAGCCGGGCCGGGTCGGCCTCGACGCCTTCGGCGTAGGCCCGGAGGGCCCGGGCCAGGTCGGCCAGCCGCTCGGTAACGTCTGTAAGCTCCGAAAGGTAAGGTTCCAGCCCCCGGTCGAATTCGGCCAGGGCCTTAAGCTCCAGGGCGGCCTCGGCCAGCAGGTCCAGGGCGGGGGGCCGGCCGGGTCGGCCCTGGCGGAGGGCGGCGTAGGCGGCTTCCGCCCGCCGCCGGATCTCCTCGGCGTTGCTCAGCCGCCGGTGCTCCTCGGTCAGCCGCTCCTCTTCCCCGGGCTGGAGCCTGGCCGACCGGATCTCGTTGACCTGGAACTCTAAAAGCTCCAGCCGCCGGTCCCGGTCGGCCAGGGCCCGGCGCAGGCCGTCGATTTCGGCCCGAAGCCGCCGGTAGCGCTGGACGAGGCCGGCAAATTCCTGGCGGGCCGGTTCCAGGCCGCCGTAGCGGTCGAGGAGCTCCAGCTGTTCAGCCGGCCGCAGGAGGGAAAGGTTTTCGGTCTGGCCGTGGATGTCAACGAGGCGGCGGCCGACCTGCTGAAGGACCGAGGCCGGGACCGTCCGGCCGTTGAGGCGGCCGAGACTGCGGCCGCCGGCCTGAACCTCCCGGCGCAGAATCAGCAGGCCGTCTTCGGCCTCGAGGCCCAGTTCGGCCAGCCGCCGGGCAGTTTCGGGCGGGGCGCCGTTCAGGTCGAAAACGGCCTCGACGACGGCCTGGGGGGCGCCGGCCCGGACCAGGGCCGGGTCGGCCCGGTCGCCCAGCACCAGGGCGAGGGCGTCGACGATGATACTCTTTCCGGCCCCGGTTTCGCCGGTGAGCAGGGTGAGGCCGGGGCCGAACTCTAAGTCGAGCCGGTCGATGATGGCAAAATCCCGGATGTGCAGTTCAAGCAGCATCGCCTTAGCTTTTAAAGCTCCGAATCCCGACCCCGCAGCCGCCGCATCAGCGAGCCGTAAAAGTAATTTCGGGGCTGCCAGCGCAAAAGGCTTGCGGCGTAAGGGCTTAAGGTTGCGCCGACCAGGTCCCCGGGCTCGAGGGGCAGGTGCTCCTGGCCGTCGACGACCAGAAATGGCTGGTGGTCGGCGATGGCCTCCATTTCAATTTTAGCCGCCCCCGGCACGATCAGGGTCCGGTCGAAGGAGAGGTGGGGGTTTATCGGGGTGATGAGCAGGTCGGTCAGCTCCGGGTGGAGGATGGGGCCGCCGGCGGCCAGGGCGTAGGCGGTGCTGCCGGTAGCGGTGGCGACGATAACCCCGTCGCCGACGTAGGTGGTCAGATAGGCCCCGTCCACGTGGGTACGGACCCGGATGACCCGGGCCACACTGCCCCGGCTGATGACGATATCGTTTAAAGCCAGAAGCTCCCGGACGGCCGTCCCCGACCGGGTAAGGGTTGCGGCCAGGAGCCGGCGCCGCTCCACCCAGCCGTTGCCCCGAAGGAGTTCGGGCAGCCGTTCGAGGAGCTGGTGGGGTTCGAACTCGGCCATGAAGCCGAGGCGGCCGAGGTTGACCGGCAGGATCGGGACCCCCAGGGGTGCGGCCAGCCGGGCGACCGCCAGGATGGTGCCGTCGCCCCCCAGGGTGATGACCAGGTCGGCCTTAAGGGGGGATGGGGGGGCGGTAACGTCGGCGACCCAGGCCTCGAGGCCGAGCTCGGCCAGCCGGTCCCGGACGACGGCGGCCCAGTGGGCGGCGTTGGGGACCTTGGGCTGGAAGACTATCCCGATTTTGCGGTCCAAAGCCCGGGCTCCTACAGACTCCGACCAAAAGATACCGGCTGCCCGCCCCCAAGTCAAGGCTTGGGGCGCCGAAGCACCAACTTAATAATATCCGGCCCCGTCGCCCCAGGGTCGGGGCGTGTGGCCGTGGGACCTTACCGCATAAAAAACCACCGGTCCCGGGTCGGGACCGGTGGCGCAGAGGAGTGGGGACGCTGGGGCCCGGAGTGAAAGGAGGGCAGGCAAACCTCAGAAGGACCCAGGCGCTGGTTTTTCTAACCTTATCTTTTTGTTCCACAAAAATATTAACCCCCGGCGGCCGGCCTTTGGTAAGAATTCGGTAAAAGTTTGGCAAGAGTTTTGTAAAAATCGGGCCTTTTCAAGGGGGTTCGACCGGCAGGGTGCCCCGCTTGTCGGGTACCGGCCCGACCAACCGGCGGGCGGTGATGATAAATCCGGTGTGGGCCACCATCCGGTGGGCCGGCCGCATGCTCACGGCGCTTACGTCCCACGGCCGGTGCAGGGTTTCAAAGGCCTCGATGAGGCCGAAGTCGGGGTGTTCCACCAGGGCCATGACGGCCTGATGGACCTGGATGGTGGTGGGCAGGTAGAGCATGATTATGCCCCCGGGCCGGAGGGCCCGGGCGGCGTGGGGAACGGCCCGCCAGGGCTCCGGCACGTCCAGCAGGACCCGGTCTAAGTCGGTCTCTTCGATTCCCTCGTAGACGTTGGCAAGCCGGGTGACCAGGTTCGGGGGTGTGCCCAAAAAGTCGCCGATGTTGCGCAGGGCCAGGTTTAGAAATTCGGGCCGGGTCTCGTAGGCCACCACCAGGCCGGAAGGTCCCACCGCCCGTAAAAGGGCCAGGGTCAGGGCCCCGGAGCCGATCCCGGCCTCGAGCACCCGGGCCCCGGGAAAGATATCGGCCCAGACCAGGATGGGGCCGAGGTCCTTCGGGTAGATGATCTGGGTGCGCCGGGGCATCTTTAACACGTAGTCGGCCAGCCGGGGCCGGACGGCCACCAGGGCCTCGCCCGCGGAGGAGTAGACGACGGCCCCTTCCGGCCGGCCGATGATGCGGTCGTGGGGGACGCTGCCCCGGGCAAAGTCGAAGCGGCCCCCGGCCTTAAGCCGGATGGGGTAGCGGCGGCCCTGCCGGTCGAAGAGCATGATAAGCTCGTGCTCGGCCAACGGCGCGCCCGTCGGCGGACGGGGCGGAGGGGGACCCGGGGGGTGCTCCACCATCAGTGGATAACGGCCGGAATTGACGTCGACCGGTAGATGCTGTTAAACAAAAAATTATACGTTCCCCGGGCCTGGGCCCGGAACTGGACCGGCAGACCCAGGAGGATAACCCGGCCCTTGCCCAAGGGGACCTCGACGATGGCGGCCCGGTTGTAGAGGTGTTCGGGGCCGAGGATCCAACCGGCCAGGAGGGGATTGGCGAAGGGGTAGTGGGCGACGACCGTTCCCTGCTGAACCTCGAAGGCCGGGCTGTTGACGAACATTCCGGCCTCCTCCCGCCGGTAGCCGTAGGCCACCGGGTGGGTCGGGTCCACCAGGACCCGCAAAATGGACCCGGGGCAGTAGAATCGGTCGGGCTTAACCCCCTGGAGGACGTTTCTGACCGGGAGCCAGAGGGCCTGGATAACGGCGTCGCAGGCCCGGTCCAGGGCGATGAGGGTTCCCCCGGCGGCAACGAAGTCCCGCAGGGCCGCCATCCCCGGCTCCCCGAGGCCGCCGCAGTATTCGGGCGGGTACTCCCGGGGGGAGTTGCCCTGAAGGATCCCCCGGGCCGACTGGGAGGGGAGGATAATGGCGTCGAAGTCGTTGCGGAGCCGACCCCGCCGGATATCCTGGTCCAGCAGGGTCCGGTAGGAAAAGCCGTACTGCTCCAGCACGAAGCGGGTCCAGCCCTCGTCGGTGGTGGGCCGCCAGGAGCGGTAAACCCCGAGCCGGGGCGGCCGAACCTCGTAGCCCTCCACGTCCAGGGCGGCGTCCAGGGTGTGGGCGGTGAGGCCGACTTCGGAAATCAGCGGGGGCAGAAACTGCTCCAGGCCCGGGGCCTGAAGCACAACCCAGGCTCCGGGCGGAAGCTCTTCCCCGTCCGCCACGATGGGCCGGCGGGTGCGCCAGACCCGGAAGCCCTCGGCCAGCAGCCGATTGACCACCAGGGCGGTGGCCTTTACGGTCGCCGGCAGCAGGTAGCCCCGGGTCGCCGGCCCGCCCTTAATGCAACCAACCGGGCGGGTAACCTTCTCCACCCGCTGGAGTTGGGCCTCGAAGGGCCTCTCCACCTGAACGACGTTCAGCCCGAACTGAAGGGGAAGGGAGTGGGCCGGCAGGTCGTAGGGCGGCTTCGGGGGGCCGCCCGGATACTGGCGCAGGTCCGGGTAGCGCTGGGCCTCTAGCATCGTTTTGGCGAAGGCCCCGTAGGGCTGGGCCAGGGGAATAACCCAGGTGCCGGCCGGGTAGGTGGTCCGGTCGGCCTCAAAGGCCGCCCGGGCCCGGTAAATCTCCACCTGCGCAAACTCCAGGACCTCTAAAAGCTCAAAGGTCAGGACCGGGTCGTGCTGGTCGGGGGGTATGATGAAGGCGTAGGGCGGGTCGGTGCGTTCCACGGCCCGCTTGCCCACCAGGTAGAAGTTTCGAACCCATTCTCGCCGGTTGCGGGCGGCGTGGGTTAGCAGGGCGTAAGCGGCGACCTTCTGATAGTCCATCACGTCCCGGAGCCGCCAGGTTCCCCCGGGCCAGACCAGGGGATGGTTCCAGGTGGGGACTTTCGGGTCGAAGCCCAGAATTTCGGTAAGCTCTTCGAATTTTACCGTTACCGGGCTGGCGATCCGGCAGCTGGCGGCCTCGCTCAGAATCCGGACGCCCCCGTGGTAATGCTGGTAAGCCCGGGAGGGGGACCAGGCGTCGAAGATGACGTTGGTTACCACCCCGGCCTTGCCCTGGGCGGTAAGTTCGGCCGCCATGGCCATTCCGAGGGCGTTGGTTTCCTGGATGAGGATGGGGTCGACGTTCGGGTCGATGGGGTCGATGTAGGGCGGCAAAAACATCCGGGGGCCGTTTACGGCCATCTGGTGGAGGTCGAAGACGATGTGGGGGTGCCAGGCGTTGTGCAGGTGCTCCACGGTGAGGCGGGTCTCCACCTGGGTGAACATGAACCAGTCGCGGTTGTTGTCGTGGCCGCAATACTTGTGATAGAGCTGCGGCGGGCTGGACCCCTCGTAAGGGGTATCCAGGGTTCGGCGGTACCAGTCGGCGACCAGGTTGAGGCCGTCGGGGTTTAAGGAAGGAACCAGGAGCAAGATTACGTTTTCAAGGACCTCCCAGGTCCGGGGGTCGGCCCCGGTGGCCAGCTCGTAGGCCAGCTCCACGGACATCTGGGTTGCTCCGACCTCGGTGGCGTGGATCCCGCAGGTCATCAGGACCACGGCCCGGCCCTCGGCGATAAGCTGTTCGGCGTCGGCCGGGTCGAGCCCCCGGGGGTCGGCCAGCCGCTGCTGAATCCAGCGGTAGTGGTCGAGGCGGTTAAGGTTCTGCTCGGACGAGATTATGGCGACGATAAAAGGGTTGCCCTCCGTCGAGCGGCCCAGCTCCCGCACCCGGACGCAGGGGGCGACGCCGGCCAGGTAGCGGAAATAGTCGACGACCTGGGCCCAGTCGGCCAGAACCCGGTCTTCGCCGACCGGTATCCCGAGATACTCCGCCGGCGAGCGGGTCATGACCGGCAAATGCGAACTCATGGCGGTTGCTTCACGCCTTATTTTAAGCCATTCTCTCCCGGCACACAACCAGCCAACCTGCCCGGCCGCCGAGGGGGGAGGGGGTCCCCGGCCGGGCCGGGGACCCCCGGAACGGAGGGGTTAAAGGGGGCGGTTGGGTTGGCTCGGCGGCGCAAAGTTCAGCCTAAAATATCGGCCGGCCGGTTGGTAACGATTTCACTTATCCGGATTCCGAAGTTTTCGTCGACGACCACCACCTCCCCCCGGGCCACCAGGGTGCCGCTGACCAGCACGTCCACCGGCTCCCCGGCCAGCCGGTCCAGGGGAACCACCGAGCCCGGCCCGAGCTGGAGGATCTCCCGGATGGCGAGGCGGGCCCGGCCGAGCTCGACGGTCACCGGCAGGGGGATGTCCAGCAGGAGCTCGAGGCTACCCGGGGCCGACGATACCGCCCCGGCGCCCTGGGGGTTTAACTCGGCAAATTCAGCCGGCCTGACTTCCGGCGTCTCTTGGGCCATTTTTAGATTCCTCCTCCGAAAGGACTTTTACAACCTGGGCGGCCAAGCGCCGGCCCACCCGGCCCGGCCGAACCAAAAACCTGGTCCCCCCGGCCACCGCAAGTTCTAAGGGGCGGTCGATGGGCTGGTCGAGGCGGATGACGTCGCCGGGCCCGAGGCCGATAAGGTCTTTAAGGCTCAGGTTTACCCGGCCTAAAATCACCCTAAGGTCGACCTGGGTTTGTTCCAGCCGGCGGCGAATGAGGGCGTCGTTGCGCTCGGGCTCCCGCCGCCGTACGTCCAGAAGCGTCCGGATATTGAGCTGGCGGGCCACCGGTTCGATGACGGGGAAGGGCACGCAGAAGATGACCCACCAGGGCCGGCCCAGGAGGTTAAACTCCACCTGGCCCTTAAGGCAGGCGTCGGTGGCCAAGGCCACCTGGACGATGGGTTGGGCCGAGTAGATGACGTCCTCAAGGGCGGGGCTTAAATTGCCGAGGATCCGCCAGGCCTCCCGCAGGTTGGCCACCAGTTGACTCAGAAGCTCCCGGAGGAGCCGGTCCTCGATCTCGGTGGGCTCCCGCAGGTGGCCCGGAACCTGGCCCGGGCCCCCCAGCAGGCGGTCGACGATGACAAACGCCAGCTCGATATCCAGCTGCAAAAGGACGGTGCCGGGTAGGGGGGCCAGGCTCAGCAGGGCGATGATCGGCCGCTCCGGCAGGCCCTGAACGTACTCATCAAAGAGGATCTGGGTAAGGCCGATGTTCCCGCTCTGAACGGGGGTTCGCAGGTAGGAGGATAGGGTGAGGCTTGCCACCCGGGCCCAGGTGTTAAACATCGTCTCCAGGGCCCGGAGCTGCTCCTTGGAGAATTTATCCGGTCGCCGAAAATCGTACGGTTTTACGTCCGGCCTATTGGATGACGAACTGGGCAAAAAGGATATCCCGGATTTTCGCCTCATGGACCACCTGCCCAAATTTTTCTTTAAGCTCCGACCGGAGGGCATCTTTGCCTTCCGGCCGGAGAAGCTCCAGGCTTGTCCGGGAGCTTACGGCCCGAAGGAGAACGTCGTCCAGTCGGGGCTTGATGGGGGCAAGCTCCTTGGCAAATTCTTCCTGGTGCTTTAAGTAGGCCTCGCCTTTAAGGCCGACGGCCTTGGGGTCCTCGAACTCGATGACCACCTCCAGCTTGATGTACCGGCCCCCGCCGGGGTCGGCCAGGTTAAAAATGCGCTCCTTAAGGGAGTACATCACCGACCCCTTCTCCTGGGGCCGGCCGGTGAAGCCGGTCCCACCGGCCGGCCCCAGGTCCAAAAAGGGCAGGGCGGCCGTACGCCCCAGGATGAGGCCGGCGACGAAGCCCGGGACGAGCAGGATGACGGGAAGGAGGCGGCTTATCGGCTTCATCTTAGCCCCTGAAGTTCGGGGTGGGCCTCCGGGTATACGACCTGAATTTCGACCCGGCGGTTGCGCAGGCGGCCCTCCCGGGTGGAGTTGTCGGCCACCGGGCGGTACTCGCCGTAGCCGACGGCCGCAAGTCTGGCCGGGGCGATGCCCCAAACCTCGGAGAAGTAGCGGGCGACGGTGATGGCCCGGGCGGTGGAAAGCTCCCAGTTGGTCGGGTAAATAGGGGAATCGGGGGGAATGTTGTCGGTATGGCCGGAAATCCGGACCTCGTTGGGCAGGCGGCGAAGGTGCTGGGCGATGCGGTCGAGGACGGGCAGGGATTCGGGCCGCAGATCCGCCCGGCCGGAGGGGAAGAGGAGGGCCCCCGAGATGGTGATGAGGATGCCCTCTCGGCTTAACCGGACGTCGACCCCCGTAGCCGGTAGGCGGCTCATGGTAAGCTGGCCCAGGTCGTTCCGGATGGCGATGAAGTCGTCGACGACGGAGTTGCCGCCGGCGCCCCCGGGCCGGCCGCTCAGGGCGGTGGGGTCGTAGCCCTCCAGGACGACGACGTTGAAGGCCCGCTGGAGGGAGGCGTTGAGCTTGGCGAATTTGGCCTCGTCGGCCTTAGAGATGGAGTAGAGGACGACGAAAAAGACCAGGAGCAGGGTTATAAGGTCGGCGTAGGTTATAAGCCAGCGCTCGTGGCTGGCCCCGTGGGAGCCCTGGGTACCCTCACCCCCTGGCCGGCGCAGAGGGGCCCGGGCGGCCGCCGTCCCTTTGGGGCTTCGGCCCGTCATCCGGCCGCCCTCGCCGCCGCGGGCTGACCCTGGGGGGCACCGCCTTCAGCCCCTTTGCCCCGGTGGCTCGGGGAGAGGAAGGCCTCCAGCTTCTCCCGGACGATGCGGGGGTTGTCCCCGGCCTGGACGGCCAGCAGGCCCTGCAAGGCCAGCTCCCGCAGGAAGACCTCGTGCTTGCTTTTGGCCTTAAGCTTAGTGGCCAGGGGCAGCCAGAGCAGGTTGGCCGAAGATACACCGTAAAGGGTGGCGACGAAGGCGACGGCGATGGCCGGCCCGAGCTTCGAGGGGTCCTCCAGGCTCGAAAGGACGTGGATGAGGCCCATGACGGTGCCGATGATGCCCATCGTGGGGGCGTAGCCTCCCATCGCCTCCAGGATGCCGTAGCCGGCCTCGTGGCGCTCCTTAAGGGCCTGGATGTCGGTGGCAAGCACCGTCTCCACCACCTCGGCGTCGATGCCGTCCACCACCAGAAGCAAGCCTTTTTTTAAAAATGGGTCTTCGAGCTTGTTGGCCTCCTCTTCGAGGGCCAGAAGCCCTTCCCGGCGGGCGACCTGGGCCAGCCGGACGAAGACCTCAACGATTTCGGCCGGGGCGTGGTGGTGGGATTCGAGAAAGGCCTCGACGATGAGCCGGGGCAGGCCCACCACCCGCTTTAATGGGAAACTTACCAGGGTGGCGCCGAAGGTTCCCCCGAAGACGATGAGGGCTGCCGTCCCCTGGATGAAGCTGTGAATCTCGCCCCCTTCCAGGACGGCCGCAACCAGCAGGGCCCCGAAGCCGACAACGAGGCCGATGGGCGTTCCCAGCTCCATCAGGCTTCAGCCTCCATCCTCGGCCGGACGCAACTTAGGGGGCACCCGATAGCCCGGCGGTAGGCGATGACCCGGTTTACCACCTCCTCGGCCGACTCCCGCACCACCAGCTTCCGGTGGGTCACCAGCCCGACCACCGTATCTGGGGTCGTTTCAATGGTCTCGATAAGGTCGGCATTTAAGAAGAACTCCTGACCGTCGAGCCGGGAAAGCCTGATCATTCCTGACCGAAATTACTGCCGGGCGGCCGGGCACCGCCAGGGCCGGAGGTACCGGCCGGGTAGTACGGATTTCCCATGCCACCCGGTCTTTACTATCGGCAAAATTTAGGGGTTAAGCAGGGGGGCCGACCTTACCGGGAAAACTGGCCAGGTCCGGATGGGCCAGGTGGACCTTCCTGGCAAAGGTCTTTAAAGCCCAAGATCTATGCGGACCTTTTGAGCGGAGCAAGCGAAGCCATGGGCCTGCTGGAAAGCCTTCGGATCAGCGGGTCGGCCCTCACGGCCCAGCGCCTCCGGCTGGACGTTATCGCCAGCAACCTCGCCAACCTGGAGACCACCCGCGCCCCCACGGGGGGACCTTACCGGCGGCAGAAGGTGCTCTTCGCCCCGTGGGTTCCGCCGGGGGCGGGCGGAGTTGGGGTGCAGGTGCCGGCCGTCCTTTCGGAGGAGCGCTTCCGCCGGGTCTACGACCCCGAACATCCTGACGCCGACCCCGACGGCTTTGTAACCATGCCCGACATAAACCTGGTCACCGAGATGACGGACCTTTTGGGGGCCGTGCGGGCCTACGAGGCGAACGTGGCCGCCCTTAACGCCCTGCGCCAGATGGCCCAGCGGGCCCTGGACCTGGGCCGTTGAGGTTTTAAGCCGTGGAGATTCAGGGGATAACGGCGCCCCCCCGGGCGGCCCAACTTTTTGGGGTTTCGCCCACCCCGGAATCCGCCGGGGACTTCGGCAAGCTTTTTGCGGACCTTATATCAAAGCTTTCGGCCCTGCAGGCGGATGCCGACCGGCTGGCGGCCGGTCTGGCCGCCGGGGAAGCCGTTGACATCCACGAGGTGATGCTCGCCCTGGAAAAGGCGAGCCTTGGGCTTCAGCTGGCGTTGCAGGTCCGCAATAAGGTCGTGGAGGCCTACCAGGAGATTATGCGGATGCAGATTTGATGGGGCAGCTTAAAGCCTACCTGGACGACGCCCTTAAACTGTGGGCCTCTTTAAGCCCGGGGCGGCGGGTCGGCCTCATCGTCGTGGTGGGCCTCGGGGCGGCGCTGGCCCTGGCCATCGTCAACTGGCTTCAGAACCCCGATTACGCCGTCCTTTACCGGGGCCTTAACGAGTCGGACGCCGCGGCCGTAACGGCCAAGCTCCGGGAGATGGGGGTAAACTACCGGCTGGCCGACGGCGGAACCACCGTCCTGGTGCCGGCCGCCCAGGTCCCGGATGTTCGGCTCCAGCTGGCCGCTGCCGGCCTGCCCCAGACCGGCGGCTGGGGTCTGGAGCTTTTCAGCCAGCCGGGCCTCATCGTCACCGACTTCGCCCAGCGGGTCAACTACCAGCGGGCCCTGGAAGGGGAGCTGGCCCGCACCATCGGCCGGTTGGAGGGGGTCGAGCAGGCCCGGGTGCACCTGGTGCTGCCCCGCCAGAGCCCCTTCACCGAGCGGTCCCAGCCGGCCAGCGCCTCGGTGGTGCTCCGGCTCCGGCCCGGTACCCGGCTGGGGGATGAGCAGGTGCGGGCCATCACCTACCTGGTGAGCGGGGCGGTTGAAGGGTTAAAACCCGAAAACGTCACGGTGGTGGACAACACCGGCCGGCTCCTCTGGTCGAGCTCAAGCGCCGCCCCCGGCGCCCGGCTGGAGGAGCAGCGGCGGATTTTGGAACTGGAGCTTACCCAGAAGGTTCAGACGGTCCTGGACCGGCTGGTGGGGGCCGGAAATTCGGTGGTGCAGGTGAGCGCCGTACTGGACACCGACCAGTACGAGGCCCAGGTCGAGACCCTGAATCCCCGGAATCCCAACGGGGCCCTCCGGGCTTCCCGGGAGGTAACCGAGACCTTCCGGGGAACCGGTACCGTTCCGGGCGGGGTCCCGGGGGCGGAGGGCAACGTCCCCACTTACCCGGCAGTGACCGGCGGTCAGGGCCAGTCGGAATACCAGCGGCGGGAGGTGAACAACACCTTCGACGCCTCCCGAAGCGTGGAGCGGGTGGTGCGGACACCGGGGGGAATTCGGCGCCTTTCCGTCGGGGTCGTCGTGGACGCCGGGGCCGTCCCGGCGGCCCAGCTCGAAAACCTGCGGCAGGTGGTGGCGGCCGCGGCCGGCATCGACCCGAATCGGGGGGATACGCTGACGGTGGCGGCCCTGCCCCTCCAGGCCCGGCCGGAAGAGGCCGCCGCCCCCGCCCCGCCGACGGACCTGGAGCGGACCCTGGCTTTAGGCCGGCTGGCCGCCCTGGTGGTGGCCCCCCTGGCCCTGATTCTGTTGGTGTTTTTGCTGTTGCGCCGGACCCGGACTTACTACGCCGTTCCGGTGCCGGCCGTCGGCCCACCGCCGGGGGCTTCCTTGGGCCCCAGGGAAGAGGAAGCCGAGCTTCCGGCCGAAGAGCCGCCGGTGCCGCTGGCCCCGGGCTATGTAGAACAGCTTACCGGCATCGCCCGCCAGCGGCCCGAGGTTATCGCCCAGGTGATTCAGGGCTGGCTGAACGAGGAGAGCACCCAGTAGGGCGCTAGGGAATGACGGCGGCAACCCAGCTTACCGGTCGGCAGCGGGCGGCGATCTTGCTGATGAGCCTGGGGCCGGAGCTTTCGGCCCGGGTGTTGCAGACTTTGCCCGAGGACCAGGTGGAGCTTTTGGCCGCCGAGCTTATGCGGGTGGGGCAGGTTCCGGCCGAGGTGCGCAACGAGGTGTTAAAACAGGCCCACGGGCTGGCCCTGGGCAACCAGGTGGTGGTTTACGGGGACGCCTATGCCCGGGAGATGCTGATAAGGGCCCTGGGCCGGCAGAAGGCCGAAGAGCTCCTCTCCAGGCTGGAGGCCCGGAGCGGGGGCTATCCGCTGGAGTTTCTGCGCAAGGCGGACCCCCAGCAGCTTTTAAACTTCATCCAGCACGAGCACCCCCAGACTATCGCCCTGATCCTGTGTCATCTCCCGCCCCGGCAGGCCTCCCAACTCCTCTCGGCCTTAGAACCCGACCTTCAGGCCGACGTGGCCAAGCGGATCGCCACCATGGGCCGGACCCCGCCGGAGGTGGTCCAGCAGGTGGTTTCGGTCCTGAGGCGCAAGCTTTCCCTGGTGACCAAGGATTATTCGGCGGTGGGCGGGGTCGATTCCCTGGTGCGGATTCTGACCTACGTGGACCGGGGCACTGAGAAAACGGTCCTCGAACAGCTCGACCAGGACGTTCCCGACATCGCCAACGAAGTCCGCAAGAAGATGTTCGTCTTCGACAATATCATCCAGCTGGATGACCGGTCGCTGCAAAGGGTGCTCCGGGAAGTGGATACCCGGGACCTGGCCCTGGCCTTAAGGGGCGCCCCCGAGGCCCTGCGGGAGAAGGTTTTCCGCAACCTTTCCAGCCGGGCGGCCGAGATGCTCCGGGAGGAG
>DAOUCL010000274.1:0-9526 GCA_034432015.1 Dehalococcoidia bacterium | reverse complement strand
CGGCGTGGGTCGCCGGCGGCGACACGGCCCATCCGCTGGGGACCGACCAGCTCGGCCGGGATGTGCTGGCCCGGCTCCTTTACGGTGCCCGGACATCCCTGACGGTTGGTTTCGGCGCGGTGGTCATTTCGGGCACAGCCGGGACCCTGCTCGGACTCGCCGCCGGATACTTCGGGGGGCTCGCCGACCGGGTCATAATGCGTCTGGCCGACATCCAGTTCAGCTTCCCCTTTATTTTGCTGGTTATAACCCTCATTGCCGTCCTGGGACCGGGTCTGCCGAGCGTTATTTTGGCCCTGTCGGTGGGCGGCTGGGCGACCTACGCCCGGGTGGTTCGGGCGCAGGCGCTGGCCCTTAAGGGGCGGGAATTCGTGGAGGCGGCCCGTTGCCTGGGCGCCAGGAGTTTTGAGATCCTGGGCAGACACATTTTCCCGGGAACGGTTGGCCCGCTTTCGGTCATCGGCACCTACTCGGTTGGGCAGATGATGGTATTTGCGGCGGCCCTGGACTTCCTGGGCCTGGGCGTCCAGCCCCCAACCCCGGCCTGGGGAGGCATGCTGGCCGACGGCCTGGTTTATCTGGATACCGCCTGGTGGCTTAACCTGTTTCCCGGGGTTGCCCTGGTGGTGACGGTCCTGGGCCTCAACCTGGTCGGTGACGCCATCCGGGCCGCGGCCGACCCGAGACGGCGGCGCAACTTCTGACCGAAGGAGACGCAAGCTGCGATTGGAGTCGCGACCGGAATTCCTCGCGGGTGGAACCGGGCACCAGCGGGCAACCCCCTTTCCGGTCGCGAAGTTTTCGGTGAGGAGGCGCACGACGGGATTTGCGGCTTGCTTAAGTCTTATACCAATTCGCATGGCATAATTCGGCAATCAAGCGGGCAGCAAAAGGCCGGCCAGACGGTGAGGCGTTTGACCCGACCCGGGTCGGCCCAAGCGATACAGCCTCAACGGCCAATCTGCCGCCTTAGCTCCACCGGATTGAGCTCGGGCGAATACGTCGGAACAGTCCGGCCGTCTGACCTGGGGCGGCCTCAACACCTTGGGCTTTGAACCGACTCCAGTCGGCCGGCCACACGTCTTGGGGCAACCGGCGCCGTCTGAGGGCCCAGACAATAACCTTGACCAGCCGGCCAGCGCCTGACTAAGCCCCCGGAACACCAGCGTCGGCCTGTTCCGCCATTGGCCGCTCTGACCCTCCGAAAGCCTTACCCCAAGCTGCCGCCTTAACCGACCTGGGCGGCATGCCCGGCAAGTCTTGCCAGCCGCTGCCGAACCGGCAGTCCCAGGCCCCCACGTTGACGCCAGACCACAATGGTTGCTGGCTCGGGCTTGCGGACATTGCGCTCGGCTGCTCATCAGCGGTCTCTGGCTTTCGTCCGGCCATGGCCGTAGCCTCCTCAACACACCTTCTCCAAACTATGCCCTAGGAATTGGTATTAGTGGTTGGGGGAACAGTAATTATGAAGCGGATCTTCGCCCTTCCAGGAATGGGCAGTTACCTGCTCAGCGCCGTCCAGCAACGGGATTTCCCGGTGGTTCAGGCCGTAACCCTGCTTTCGGCTGTCACGGTAGTAGCAAGCAACTTTGCCGTGGACCTCCTTTACGGGGTACTTGCCCCCGGATAAGGTACTCCGAGCGGTGATGCGGGCCCGCTCGGAGGTCCTGGGGGAACCGCCGCCCGGGCCCCGGCATGGGCGGCCTTCACGGTTTTCGACCTGCTCCGCCGCAAGCCGCCGGGTCTGGTTAGCCTGGCCTGGATCCTGGGCTGATAATTCTCGCCTTCTCGGCGGAGCTGGTGGCCCCTACGGCTACGACGACTTTGACCTCGGCCGCCGGCTCCGGGGACCGTCTCACTATCTTCGGACAGAACCGACGAGCAGGGCCGGGACGTGTTTAGCCGGGTGCTTTTTACGGGGCCCGCACCACCGTGGTCCTCGGCTTCAGCGCCCTGGCCATACCGGTGAGCCTGGCCACCGCCGTCGGAGTCGCCTCGGGATATATCGGCGGTTACGTTGACATTTTCATCCAGCGGATGGTCTTTATCTGCCTGGCCTTCCCGGGATTGACCTTTGGCTTCTTCGTTATCTCCCTTTTGTGGGAACAACCCGGTCACCAGCATCCTTACCGTCGGGTTCTTTTTCCTCCTTCAGCATGTCCCGGGTGGTCCGGGCCGCGGTGCTGACGGTGAAGGAGAACCCCTTCATCGAGGCCGCCCGGGCCCTGGGAGCCGGCGGTCTCCGCAACGTCCTCCGTCACGTGCGGCCCAACGTGGTACCGGTGATCCTAGTGTCGGCGTCTTCCCAGGTGGGTTCGGTTATACTGCTCGAATCTTCCCTTTCCTCCCTGGGGTTTGGGGTCCCGCCGCCTTACCCATTCTGGGGGCGGATACTCGACGAGGCCCAGCGCTTCATGGTAGGCCACCCGCACCTGGCCCTCTTTCCGGGCCTGGCCATCGCCGGCACCGTCTTCGCCTTTAACTTTTTAGGCGGCTTCCTTAGGGACGTCCCGCACCCGCGGCTGAGGGGCCAGGGTTAGCCGAAACCGCAGTTCCAGAAGAACCACTGGGGCAAGTTCTGGTAACCCAGGACCTCCTTCCGGATGGCCCGCAGCTCCGCAAACTGCCCCGCCTGGACCCAGGGAACCTCCTCCCAGATGAGCTGCTGAAGCTCCCTTACCAGCTGCCGCTGCTTTTCCCGGTCCGGCTCGGCCCAGAGGGCCGCTAGGACCCGATCCTTCCGCTCCGACTCCCACCAGCCGGGCCAGGCCGCGCTTAAAGGCGAGCGGATGGCCGGGTGCTCAAAGACGACCCCGTGGGTGACGAAGACGGCCCAAAGCTCCGGGTTGCTGCGGCGGTTGACCAGGGCCGCCCAGTCCAGCACCTGCAGGTCTACCTTAAAGCCCGCCCGCTCCAGCTGCTCCCGGAAGGAGAGGGAAAGATTATAGTGAAAAGGATAGGCCTTGGTGGTCATCCACCGGACGGGCTGGCCGGCGTACCCGGCCTGGGCCATCAGCCGCCTGGCCCTTTCCGGGTCCGGCCGGTTGTAAACCTCCTTGCCGGCGTCGCTGTACCAGGGGGTCTCCGGCGGCGCCAGCTCCGGCCCGAGCCGGATGAACTCCTTGGAACCGAAGGCGGTAAGCATTGCATGCTCTAAATCTACCGCAAAGAGCACCGCCTGCCGCAGCCGGACGTCGGTAAAGAGCCCCTGCTTCTTGTTGAAGAAAGGCCCCAGGTACCCGAAGGGCATCACCAGCAGAGGCTCAACCCCGGGGGTCCCTTTGAGCCGGCCGTAGTGGTCCAGCTGAAGCCCCTCGGCGAAATGATACTCGCCGGTGACCACTCCGTCGGCCCGGACGGTATCCTCGGGGACCGGGATGAAGAGGACTTCATCCAGATACGGTGTCCGCCGACCCGCCGGCCCGTCGGGGGTTTCCTCCCGGGGGGCGTACTTTTCCCAGCGCCCCAGGCGGATGTGGCGGTCGGGAATGTGCTCTAGAAGCTTAAAAGGCCCCGTCCCGATGCAAAGGTCGTCGGGAAGCCGGTCCCGCCCCACCCGCTCGGCCACCGCCGCCGGAACCATTATGGTCCCGGTCTGGGCCAGAAACTCGGGGAAGAGGCCGGTGGGCTGCCGGAAGATAACGGTCAGGGTGTAGCGGTCGGCCTCCGAGACCTGCTCCACCCGCCGGAAGACCTCGCGGCCCTGGGCCCCCACCTGACCCCAGCGGCGCAGGGAAGCGGCCGCATCCGCGGCCGTAAACTCCTGGCCGTTGTGAAAGAGGACCCCCTTGCGCAGGTAAAACGTGAATTTTGTAGCCTCTTTGTTCACCTCATAGCGTTCCACGAGGTGCGGAACGGGCTCAAACTTCGAGTTGTAGGCAAAAAGCCCTTCGAAGACGTGGGCCATGGTCCAGTTGGTGACCAGGGCGGTGGTGTAGGCCGCGTCCAGGGTCGGGGGCTCATTGATGATGGCCACCTTCAGAGTGCCCCCAGACCTGGGCGTCCGGGCCGGGGTGCAGCGCGAAAGGGCAAGCCCTACCGCCGCCAGCGTCCCGCCTAAAAACTGCCGCCGGCTCACCTTGAACATGCCCGCACCTCCCAAAGTTTTCGGCACCGGACGGGGAAGGCACTACCTTACGTTCCGGCGTAAATATTTTAAGTTAAGCGGGTGCGTCGGGGTCTGCCAGCCGTTCCCCGAGGTCTCCGGGGGCCTTTGCATAGTCATGGAGAAGTCATCGGGGTGACGGGCCGGTAGACTGCAACCCGCTGAGCACGGCCCGTAATGGGCAGCGTCCCAACCCAGGGTCGGGCGCGGCTCCGCATTAGCCAGGGCCTTGCAAAGGCCCTAAACTTGCGATGCCCGGACTAGACTAGTCAAACCCTGTGCTATAATAGCTTGCCCAAAACGCCGGACCGGCTTGGTCCAATCCATCGGCGAAGGAGGACATTGGGGATGCGCCTGAACAAGTTCCCGGCCCCGGTGGTGTTTTTGCTTACCCTCACCGCCTGCCTCCCGTATTCGACCGGCGCGCCGGCCCCGGCGCAACCCACCGAGCGCCCGGTCGTAGTCGGGGCCAGCCTGGCCTTGAGCGGAGGGTTTGCTGATACGGCCAAAGAGGTTCGAGCCGGTTACGAGCTCTGGGCTGAGGACGTAAACTCCCGGGGTGGGCTTTTGGGGCGCAAGGTGGAGCTCAAGATCTACGACGACGAGGGCAAGCCCGATAAGGCCGCCCAGCTGCTGGAGAGGTTGATTACCGTCGACCGGGTCGACCTCATTTTGGGAGGCTATCCGGGCACGACCGTTGCGGCCCAGGCACCGGTCGCTGAAAAGTATAAATACGTTTACATCGGCATGGGTGCTCACAGCCCCTCTTTCGAGCAGGGCTATCAGTACTTCTTTGGTGGGCCACCCCTCCTTGGCTCCTGGTATCCGCTGGCCTTCATGGACCTGATAAAGGCGGTTCGCCAGGGCACAGTGGAAGGCCCTCCGCTTAACACCGTCGCCCTGCTCTTCATGAACAACATCATCGGCCAGGATGCCCGGAAAGGGACCCTTGATTTTATTGCCAAGAACATGCCGGATTTTAAGGTTGTGGTGGACGAGCTTTATGACTCTCCGCTGGCCAACGCTGACCCCCTCATCGCCAGGGCCAAGCAGGCTCAGGCCGACGTGGTGATGCTGGGAGGCAACCCGGCCGAAAATGCCCTTATGCTCAGGACCCTGCGGGTTCAGGGCTACCAGCCCAAGGCCGTTTTTGTTTACATCGGGCCTCATAGCCTTCCCTGGGTCAAAGAAGTCGGCGAGCTGGGGGAGCTTGTGTTTACCGGCTTTACCGGCGATGCTTCCACCCCAAAGGCTAAGGCCGTGGACCAGATGTACCGGACCAAATACGGTCAGCCCATCGACCTTTATATCCTCGCCGGTTACAATTACGGCTACGTCCTCGAAGCCGGGGTTAACGGGGCCAAATCCCTGGACAATACCAAAATCAGGGACTGGCTCAAGGCCAACGAGGTGGATACGCCCCTGGGCAAGCTGCGCTTTGACCAGCGGGGCCTGCCCCAACCGATAAGTGTTGCCTATCAGATTCAGGGCGGCCAGGTCGTTGCCGTCTGGCCACGGGGGGCGGAAACGAAATCGCCGGTTTTCCGCCGATGAGGTGAAATGTTCAGCCCAAACTGCAACCCGTGCTTGAGCTCCGCTCCGTAACCAAGCGGTTCGGGGGTTTGGTGGCCCTCGCCGATATCACCCTTCGGGTGGAGGCAGGTGAAATTGTGGGCCTGGTGGGCCCCAACGGTTCGGGCAAGTCCACCCTGTTCGGGGTAATCTCCGGCTTCCTTAAGCCCGAGGCAGGCCGGGTCCTCCTTTTGGGCAAGGAGATAACCGGGCTTAAACCCCACCGAGTAGCCCGACTAGGGGTGGGCCGAACCTTTCAGATCGTCCAGCCCCTGCCTGAGTTTACCTGCCTGGATATGGTGGCGCTGGGTATCCTTTACGCCCATGGTGAAAGGAGTCTCCAGGCCGCCAGGAAAGCGGCCCGGGAGGTCCTAGCCGAAGTGGGCCTGGCCGACTGGTGGGCGGCCCGTACCGCCGAGTTGACGATGGTGAATTTGCGGCGGCTGGAGCTGGCCCGGGCCATCTCCCTCCGGCCGAAGCTTTTGCTTTTGGACGAAGTCTTCGCCGGCCTCACCCCGGCCGAGGTCCGGGAGGCCACCGAACTTATTAAACGGCTAAAGGCCCGCCATGGCTTTACGGTGCTGATGACGGAGCACATACCCGCCGCCATTATGGGAACCTGCCACCGGGTGGTGGTCCTAGACCAGGGGCGGATCATCGCGGACGGAACCCCCGTCGAGGTGGCCCGGGATCCCCGGGTGGTGGAGGTTTACCTCGGACCTGGAAGCGCCGAAGGGACCCATGCTGGAGGTTAACGGCCTTACGGTTTACTACGGCCCCCTGCCGGCCGTTCGGGAAGCCTCCTTAAAGGTGGAGGCAGGGCAGTTGGTAGGCCTCATCGGGCCTAATGGGGCCGGCAAGACTACTTTGCTAAAGGCGGTTTCAGGCTTGCTCAAGCCGGCGGCCGGTCGAGTCCGCTTCGACGGCACCGACATTACCGGGTGGCCGGCCGAGCGGGTCTGCGAGCTGGGGGTGGTGCACGTCCCGGAGGGGCGAAAGCTCTTTCCCAGGCTTACGGTTCTGGACAACCTGCGGCTTGGGGCCTACCTGCCCCGGGCCCGGGCCGAATTGGGCCGGACCCTCCAGGAGGTTTTCGAACTCTTTCCCCGCCTCTACGAGCGCCGGGGGCAGCTGGCCGGAACGTTAAGCGGGGGGGAGCAGCAGATGCTGGCCATCGGACGGGGGCTCATGGCCCGGCCCAAGCTGCTTATCCTGGACGAGCCGACCCTGGGCCTTTCACCCCGTCTGGCCTACGAGCTCCTGGAACTGGTGAAAAGGCTCAACACGGAACGCCGGCTCACTTTGCTGGTGGTGAGCCAGGAGGTAATGCACCTTTTAAGGCTTGCCGACTTTGCCTTCATTATGGAGACCGGGCGGATAACCGCCGGGGCACCGGCCGCGAAGCTGGTCTCGGACCCGAAGGTGAGGCAGGTTTATGTGGGCCTTTGAGAAGGGGGGACAGGGCCGATGAGTATGGTCTGGACATCCCTGGTCTCGGGCCTTCTGCTCGGCTGCGCCTATGCCGGGGCGGCCGTTGGGTTGAGTCTGGCCATGGGGATGGCCCGGGTTTTTAACCTGGCCCACACCGCCCTTGGCTTAACCTGCGGCTACCTGGCCTATTTTCTGCTCACCGCCGTCGGCATCGACCCGCTGGTGACGGCCGGCCTCCTGGCACCCCTCATGTTCCTGGCCGGGCTGGCCCTCTGGCCGACCCTCTTCCGGCCCACCGTCCGGGGGGTGGCCGACCCGGCCCTGAGCACCAGCATCCTGACCCTGGGCCTAGCCATCGCCCTGGAAAATCTTTTGAGCAAAATCTGGACGCCGAACCCCAGGATTATAACTACCCCCTACTCAAATCAGGCCCTCAACCTTCTCGGCCTAACGGCCCAGGGAAGTCTGGTCGTTGCCGCCGCCCTGGGTTTAACTCTGTTGCTGGCCCTTTACTGGTTTCTCAACAAGACTTTCCTGGGGCTGGCCATCCAGGCCGTGGCCCAAGAGCCCGACGGGGCCCGGTTGGTGGGGATTCGGGCCGAACTTGTAAGCATGCTCGTTTTCGCCCTAAGCGTTGGGACGGCGGCCATCGGGGGCGTGAGCCTGGCGATGATTTACTCCTTCGGCCCCGCTTCCTATTTTGATTGGCTGCTGACGGTCCTTCTGATCGTGGTGGTAGGTGGGGCCGGGGCGATCCTGGGGACCCTTGCCTCGGCCCTGGCCGTCGGCCTCGTCCTCGGCCTGGGGGGCGCTTTACTGCCGCAGGCCTGGAACAGCCTAATTCTATTCGGTCTGCTGCTGGTAATTTTGCTCCTCAGACCTTACGGCCTTTTTAAGTAACTATGGCGCGGTCGACTCTGGCAATCTTGGTGACCCTCGGGTTGCTGGCCGCATTTCCGTATGCGGCCCCACCCCTTTACACCCTCTCCTTTCTTACGGTGGTCTTCATGTATGTCGCCCTAGCCGAAAGCTGGACCATCCTGGGCGGTTATGCCGGCTACGTAAGCTTCGGCCACGTGGCCTTCTTCGGAGTCGGGGCCTACACCACCGCCCTCTTGCTCCTCCACCTGGGGTTAAGTCCTTTATTTACCTTCCCGGTGGGGGCCCTGGCGGCGGCCGGATTCGCCGCCCTGGTGGGCCACCCCATCGTCCGGTTGCAGGGCCCCTACTTCTCCATCGTCACCCTGCTCATTGCCCTCCTCACCGCCCTGGTGGTCAAAAACACCCCGGCCCTTGGGGGAACCACCGGCTTGTGGCTTCCCCTTCCCGACATGCCCATTGAGGTTAACCGGACCATCTTTTACTGGTACATGCTTTTCTTGGCGGCGGTGGCCACGGCAACGGCCGCCTGGGTCGAGCGGAGCAAGCTTGGCCTGGGGCTTATGGCCATTCGGCAGAACGAGGAGGTAGCCGAGGCCGCCGGAGTGGACACCACCCGGCTTAAGCTTACGGCCCTGGTCCTGAGCGCCGGCTTGGTCGGGGCCGTGGGCGGGGTGTACGGCTACCTTCGCTCATACGTAAGCCCCGAAATCGTCTTTGATTTTAATATCGCCGTGACCCTCTTTCTGATGGCCCTCTTCGGCGGCTGCCGCCGGTGGCAGGGGCCGGTGCTCGGGGCCGTAATCCTGTCGGTTATCGGGGAATTTCTCACCCTTAATATTGGGGAGGAGGTCGCCAGAATCGTCTACGGCCTCTGCCTGATCCTGGTGGTCTTTTTCCCCGACGGCCTGGTGGGCCTCCTGGGGCGGCTTCAGGTGGCCCGAAAGCTGGAATCTGGGGGCAAAGATGTTGTTAAAAGATAAAGTTGCCGTGGTGACCGGGGGCGGCCGGGGAATCGGCCGGGCCATCGCCTTAGCCTTTGCCCAGGAGGGGGCCGACCTGGTACTGGCCGCCCGGTCGGTGGATAAACTTAACGAGACCGCCACCCTGGTGGAAAAGTGGGGTCGCCGGGCCCTGGTGGTTCCCACGGACGTCACGTCGGAAGCGGACGTAGCCAGCCTGCGGGCGCGGACCCTGGAGCACTTCGGCCGGGTGGACATTCTGGTCAACAACAGCGGCGTCGGGGGCCCCTCGGCCCCCCTCTGGGAAATCGACCCCCGGGATTGGGACGAAACCTTCGCCGTCAACGTCCGGGGCGTTTACCTCTGCTGCCGGGCGTTTCTGCCTGCCATGGTCGCCCGCCGGTCGGGGGTTATCATCAACATCGGTTCGATGACGGGTAAGCGGCCGCTGGTAAACCGCACCCCTTACGCCGCCAGCAAGCTGGCCCTGGTGGGCCTCACCCGGACCCTGGCCTGGGAGGTGGGGCCTTACGGTATTCGGGTCAACGTCATTTCCCCCGGCCCGGTGGAGGGGGAG
>DAOUCL010000273.1:0-2615 GCA_034432015.1 Dehalococcoidia bacterium | reverse complement strand
CTGGTCCGATACTACACCGGGCTAAAGCTTTTAGTCATTGACGGGGTTGCGGCCGGGCCGGCGCGGTGGGGCGATGCCCCACCGCCGATATGGTTTTGGGCAGGCGAGCGTTAAGGCAGGGGACGAAGCTGGGGCCTCTGCTGGCGGATGCCGGATTTGACTCGGTCGAAATCTGGAAGGAGGCCTTTGAGCGGGGCTACCATCCCCAGAGCATTTGACATAAGCGCTGAGACGCTTATGTCAAATGCAGGCGGCGAGGTCAAATCCGAACTAAGAAAGCTTGGTCAGAAGCTCTTTGAGCGTTGTTGACATAAGCATGATTATGTCAACAACCCGGTTTCGGGGCGTAGGTGAGGGCGTATTTGGTGGGATAAAGACTCGACTCAACGGTCCGGTGCGGGAGCTTAAGCCGAAGGTTGCCCTCAAGCGGGTGCTGCTTGAGGCCATCTGCTACGACTTGCGCATCCTGCTGACCCTGATTTTATTTGCTCTGCTGCCAGCCCGACCGATTCGAGCTCAACGTGCCCCCTCTAATCTGATTTTGTAAGACAAGCCCAGGCGCGCCGCCCGGGACTGGCATGTAACCAATAAACTGGGCCGTGCGCCCCGACAGGGCGGTTGGCCGCAGCCTTGCAGGTATTTCCAAAGGGTCCGGTGCCGAAAATTGGACAGCCCTGGCCCGGGGCGGCGGGGCACCCGGAACCCCGGTTCCCGGCCGAAAAACTTGACCCGAATTTGGCGCCGATTTGGCGGGATTTTGTCTGGTGGTTTGTACCCAAAGGTCGCGATGATGGGAGTGGCGGAAGGGAGGTGATGGACCCGGCCGAAAACCTAAAAGACCTTAAAAAGCCAGATTTAATCCTAAGCTAGGAGGTGAAACTTTTGATCTTCAACCAGGTATCTCGCCGCCGGCTGGTAGCCGGGTTGCTTGTGGCCGCCCTTGGGGTCGCCGCCTGCGCCCCGTCGGCCCAGCAGGCCCCGGCTCCCACGGCCCAACCCTCGGGACAGATGCCGTCCCAGGCTCAGGTAACGTCCAACACTAAGGCGGCGGCCCTCAGGTCGACCCTTAATACCCTGCTCCAGGAGCACGTTTACCTGGCCGCCAGCGCCACCAATGCCGCCCTGGGCGGCCGCGAGGCCGAGTTTAAGGCCGCCGCCGACGCCCTGGACGCCAACTCGGTGGACCTTGCAAAGGCCATCGGGTCGGTTTATGGGGCCGAGGCCGAACGGACCTTTTTAACCCTGTGGCGCAGCCACATCAACATGTTCGTCGACTACACCGTCGGGCTAGCCACCGGCGACCGGGCCAAACAGGACAAGGCCGTAAACGACCTGTTGGGTTACACCCAGAGCTTCGGCAGCTTTATAAACTCCGCCACGGGCCTGCCCAAGGATACGGTGGCCGAACTGGTCAAAACCCACGTCCTCACCTTGAAAGAGGTGGTTGACGCCCAGGCGGCCAAGGACCCGGTCAAGGCCTACACGGCCCTGCGCAAGGCCGCCGACCACATGAAGATGGTGGCCGACCCGCTGGCCGAAGCCACCGTCAAGAAGTTCCCGGAGAAATTCAGCTAGGAGGGAAAGTTTAACGACCCATGCGTGCCGAGTACATTCGCTATTTCGCCTACGGTTTCGGGGCGACCTACATCGTGGTGGGGCTTCTGGGCCTCCTGCTCACCGGCCTTGGAGACCTTATAAGTCCGGCCGCCACCCTTATCGTCTTCCAGGTCAACCCCCTTCACAACCTGATTCACATCCTGGTGGGCGCCCTCTGGGTTGTCGCCGGCTCCCGGATTCCGACGGCCCGGGCGGCAAGCCAGGCCATCGGGGCCGTCTATTTACTCCTGGGGGTTGTCGGGTTTTTCATCATCGGCACCGGCCTCAACCTGCTGGCCCTGAACCTGGCCGATAACTTTCTCCACTTAGCAACGGCCCTGGCCGCCCTTTACGTGGGCTTCTTTTCGCCCGCGGTCGCCAGAAACACTTAAAAGGAGGAAAGGATGACTTCTCGCAAAATCGGGGTCCTTCTGCTCGGGTCTCTGCTCATCGGCCTCAGCCTGCTGGCCGGGCTGGGCCTCAATCCCGGCGGGGCGCACGCCGACCACAATTCGGCGGCCGGGGCGCCCCACGGCACCACCGACGGCTGGTTTCGGGGAGAAACGGTGACCTTTTTCTATAACAAGCCGTTCTTCTGCGCCCAGCCGCCCACCAGCGCCGCCACTTCCGGCTGCGAAGTCGGCGACGATGCCCAGATTCCGCCCCGGCCCGGGCCGATTCCCACCCTTTACGTCCTCGTTCCCCTGGGCATTACGGTCGACCCGGCCACCTTGCAGTGCCCGGTGGCCGGCCGCTGCATCAACCACCCCAGCACCGTCGACCTGACCCGCATCTTGGGGCCGGGCGCCGGCAACGTCTTACTGCCGCCCCACAGCCACGTGGTGGACGAGATGCACGGCGGCTGGTGGAAGATCGAGGTGATCGGGGTGACCGACCTTGATGCCTGGAACCGGATCGCCCAGGCCAAGAGCCTTGCGGCCGTCCGCGCCGAGCAGGCCGCCGGCAATGCAACCGGGGACATTGGGACCAACCTTTATCTCTTCTTCCAGGTTCAGGGG
>DAOUCL010000272.1:0-11011 GCA_034432015.1 Dehalococcoidia bacterium | reverse complement strand
CGGGACGGGCCCTACCTGCTGATGCGGGGTTTTCTAAGGCTGCTAAACTACGAGGTCGCCCGGGAACTGCTGGAGTCCCGCCAGCCACCTACTTGACGCCAAAGTTATGGGTAATCTCCTGGGCCGGGAGTTCCCGGGACCTCGCAATTATTCGACGCATGCTATCAGCCAATGACTAGGAACACAGGCCGTGCGCCCCGACAACAAGCTGCCCTTTCCTGCAGCTTAGTGCCGAAGCTGGAAAGCCGTACCGGCCGGCAAGGGCGTTATGAATTTGTTGTTGATTTGTCCACAAAATCCTGTATAATTGACCCAGGACAAATCTCTTCGAAAGGCCGGGACGTCCTCCCGTAACCCCCAAGCGGATTGGTGCGAGACCTGTAGCCTTCTACGGCGCTACAGGCGGAGGCAGCGGAGTTCCCCTAATCCCAAGCGGCATTTCCCAGCGGACTAACCAGCTTTAAGGAGGTGCCGTTGGCTGCGCAGGTACTAAGCCCGCCCGGTACGGGCGAACGGAGCCCGCCGCGACCGACTCAGGCCGCGGCTAGGACAACGGGTCGTTCGCCCGCCCACCGCCCTTCACGGGGGCAGGGTTGGGGTGGAACCGTCTGCCGCCGGACACCGGAATAAGGGGGAGGAAGTGTGAAGGTGCTCGTCATTGATAACGATGTTGACCTGCTCGACGTTATCAGCTACGCCCTGCGTCGGGAAGGCTTTAACGTCCAGATAGCGGCCGACGGCCAGCAGGCTATTCAGCGGCTCAAGTCCAGCAAACCGGACATAATCCTGTTGGACATCCGGCTGCCGAAAACGAACGGCCTTGAGGTCCTAAAGCGAATTCGGGAGCGGGATGATATCCCGGTGATCGTCCTTACGGCCTTAAATGACGAGGAAACTATCCTTCAAGCTTTTAACCTCGGGGCTGACGACTTTATCACCAAGCCTTTCAGTCCCCGCCAGCTTACGGCCCGGATCCGGGCCGTTATGCGGCGGGCAGGGGCAGGCCAGAGTGCCGACCCGGGCCGGACCTTGCGGGTAGGGGAGGCAACCCTCGACCTGGACTCCCACGAGTTAAGCGTGGGCGGCCGAACCTTGCGGCTTACGCCGACGGAATTTAAGCTCTTGCACATTCTGGCCGTTAATGAGGACCGGGTTATCGGAGTTTCCCGGCTGGTCGAGTACGTCTGGGGTTACAATGAGGACGACAGCGGCCTTTTGAGGACGCACATAAGTCATATTCGGGCAAAGCTCCAGCAACTTGGGGTAAAAGGCGTCGAGATCATGGGGATTCCGGGAGTGGGTTACCGGCTCCGGTGTCTTAATAATAAAGCCCCGAAGGAAGCATAGGGGGGCCGAAGCTCCCGGGGGCTTTCCGGTTTCGGCATTAAGGACTTTTAGGGGCATCCGAAACCCCCTTTGTCGGGGCGCACGGCCGTGCGCCCAGAGAAGACTACCCATTGGCTGCTAGCTGGTGGAGAATAGCTGCAGACCCCGACCCCCAACCGGAATTTGACCGGGGCGGGGCGGGCGCCTAAAATCGATACGACGCGGTGAGCATCCTGGGAGGCGTCCCGACCACGACCCCCCGCCCCGCGGCCGACCAGGCGCCTTGGGCGGCTGCGGACCGGAAGCGGCCGACCCGGCCGTACCGGGTCCTTAAGGTTGCACCTACGGCCTTTTTCTCCGACTACGGCTGCCACGTCCGCATCCTGGAAGAGACCCGGGCCCTGCAGCGGCTGGGCCACCAGGTGGTCGTCTGCACCTACCATCCCGGCTCCGACCCGGCCGGCGTCTGCGTCCGGCGGGCCCTCAACACCCCCTGGTGGCGGACGGTGCGGGTTGGGTCGAGCCGCCGCAAATTTTTTTACGACTTCTGGCTTCTGCTTAAAACCTTCGAAACCGCCCTCGCCTTCCGCCCGGACATCATCCACGCCCACCTCCACGAGGGCGCCCTCATCGGCAGTCTGGTGGGCCGGGTCCTGGGAGTTCCCGTCGTTTTCGACTTCCAGGGCAGCCTCACCTCGGAGATGGTGGACCACCGCTTCTTAGACCCGGCCAGCTTCTGGTACCGCCCTTTGCGGCTTTTCGAGTGGGTCATCGACCACTGGGCGGCGGTCATCGTCACCAGCAGCCGCAACGCCGCCGACATTCTCACCCGGGAGTTCGGCTACCCCCGGGCCAAGGTCCGAACTATCCCCGACTGCGTGGACCCAACGGCGTTCAGGCCGCGCTGGCTGCGGGCCGACCTGGATAAGATTCGGGGCCTCCGAAGCCGGCTCGGCATTCCCCCCGACCGCAAGGTGGTTGTTTACCTGGGCCTGCTGGCCGAGTACCAGGGGACGGGCCTCTTGCTCGAGGCCGCCCGCCGCCTCATCGGCCGGGGCCTGCCGGTGCACTTTCTTATTATGGGTTTTCCGGCCGAGGATTATTACCGCCACCGGGCCGAAGAGCTCGGCATCGGCCCGTTTGTGACCTTCACCGGCCGGATAAGCTATACCCTGGCCCCGGATTACCTGCTCGTCGGGGATGTGGCCGTCTCGCCGAAGCTGAGCGAAACCGAGGGCAACGGCAAACTGCTCAATTACATGGCCTGCGGCCTGCCGACGGTGGCCTTCGATACGCCGGTGGCCGCCGAAATCCTGGGGGATGCCGGGGTTTACGCCCGGGCGGGCGACCCCGATTCGCTGGCCCGGTGCCTTGGCGAACTGCTTACCGACCCGGCTCGGGCCGAGACCCTGGGCCGGCGGCTCCGGCGGCGGGCGGAGGCTTACTTTTCTTGGGACTGGGCCGCCCGACAGTTTGTGGAGCTTTATAAAGAGCTGGTCGGCTGACCCTGACCGGCTAAGGCCAGCAGCCTTCCGAGAATAAGGATTGCCGCCCGCTTGTCCAGGGGCTGGTTGTTGTTGCCGCATTTGGGACTCTGAATGCAGGCCGGACAGCCCTCCTGGCATTCGCACCCCCGGATAAGCTTGAGGGTTGCGGCCCAAAGGCCTTCCAGGATTTCGTAACCCTTTTCGGCGATGCCGACCCCACCGGCGTGGCCGTCGTAGATAAAGACGGCCGGCCGGTGGCCCACGTCCGGGTGGGCCGGGGTGGAGAGGCCGCCGATATCCCGCCGGTCGCAGAGGGCGAAGAGGGGCAGGAGGCCGATGGCGGCGTGCTCGACGGCGTGGAGGCCCCCGGCAAAATCGAGGCCGAGCCGGAGGCACTCCCGCTCCAGCTCCGCAGGCACCGTCCACCAGACGGCCACCGTCCGGATGGCCCGGGGCGGAAGGTCGAGGGGCTCCTCGCCGAGGACCTCCTCGGTGAACTGCCGCTTTTTACGGTATCCGACCACCAGGGTCGTAACCTCAACCTCCCCGAGCCCCACCTCCGCCGGCCCGAGGGTTCGGGTCCGGAGGGGCCGGACCAGGTCGATGGTGGTCAGGTCCTTCACCTGGGTGTAGTAATTGACCTCGGCGGGACGGGCGTAGGCCCGCCGGCCCACCAGGTCCAAATCTTCAATAAGATAGGTCTCCCCCTGGTGAAGGTAGACGGCCCCCGGGTGAATCTGGAAGAAAGCGACGGTGCCGTCGGCCGTCTCCAGCAGGGCCCCGCCCCGACCCAGGTCGACCACCTCGTAATCGGCCTCGGAAGTGGACCGAATATCTACGTGCTCGGCCGGGTAGCCGACGTCGGCGCTGGGGTAAAAATGGCCGTTGCGCCAGCGCAGAAGCCCCCGCTCGGTAAGCTCGGCCAGCAGGGGCCGGGCGGCCGGCCCAAAATAATCTTCGTCGTCCCGGATGGGGAGCTCGTAGGCGGCGCAAAGAAGGTGGGGCCCGAGGATATACGGGTTGTCGGGGTTTATCAGGGCGCTTTCGGGGGGCCGGCTGAAAAGGGCCTGGGGCTCCCGCATAAAATACTGGTCTAAGGGGTCGTCGTAGGCGACCAAAACGCTCAGGGAGGGCTCGGTGCCCCGGCCGGAGCGGCCGGCCTGCTGCCAAGTGCTGGCGATGCTGCCGGGGTACCCGGTCAGCATCGTGGCCCCCAGGTCGCCGATGTCGACCCCCAGCTCCAGGGCGGTGGTGGCCGCCACCCCGAGGAGCTCCCCCGTAAAGAGGGCCCGCTCGAGCCGACGGCGCTCTTGGGGTAAATACCCAGCCCGGTAGGTGGCGACCCGAGCGGCCAGGTCGGGGGCGTGGCGGCTTAAATATTCCCGGGCGTAGATGCAGATGAGTTCGGCCAGCCGTCGGGTGCGGGCGAACACGATGGTCCGGATGCCGTCGCGCACCAGCTCGGCAAAGAGCCAGGCGGCCTCGACGTTGGCGCTCCGGCGGGTGCCCAGGTAGCGGTCGACCACGGGCGGGTTCCAGAGGACGAAGTCCTTGGGGCCGTGGGGCGAGCCGTCGCCGTCCACCACCTGAACCTCGGTCCCCACCAGCCGGCGTAGGTGCTCCCCGGGGTTGGCGACGGTGGCGGAGGCGGCGATGACCTGGGGCTGGCTGCCGTAGCGGGCGCAGAGCCGGCGCAGACGGCGGAAGACGTTGGCCACGTGGGAGCCGAATACGCCCCGGTAAACGTGGGCCTCGTCGACGACCAGGAACCGCAGATTGCGCAGGAAAGGGGCCCAGCCGCCGTGGTTGGGAAGGATACCCAGGTGGAGCATATCGGGGTTAGTCAGTACCAGCCGGGCCGACCGCTTAATCTTCGACCGCTCGGCCGGGGGCGTATCCCCGTCGAAGGTGGCAATCCCAAGCCGGTCAAAGTCCGGGCCCAGCATCTCCCGGAGGGACCGGAGCTGGTCCTGGGCCAGGGCCTTGGTGGGGAAGAGATAAAGGGCCCGGGCCAGGCGGTCCCGAAAGAGGGCCTCCAGGACCGGGACGTGGTAGCAGAGGCTCTTGCCGCTGGCCGTGGAGGTGGCGACGATGACCGATTCGCCCCGCCGGGCGCGGTTTATGGCCTCGGCCTGGTGGGAGTAAAACCCCCGGATACCGGCCCGGTCCAGGGCCCGGCCGACCGGCCCCGGCAGGGGGGCTTCCAGGTCGCCGTAGACTGCCGGCCGGGCCGGCAGTCGTTCGACGTGGACCACCTGACCCCGGTAGTCGGTGCTGGCTTTAAGGCGGTCGATGACCCGGGTCGGGTCGGCCGGCTTCATGGGCCCCCGGATGGCCGGGCCTCAGGCGTGGATGAACTCCAGCTCATAATCGAGCAGTTCGGCCTCGGCCCGGGCCAGCCGGATGGTCTCGATAACCCGGCTGAGGACCTCGTTGGCGTGGCCTTCCTCGGAGCTTACACAGCTTATGCCGAGGATTGCCGACTGCCAGAGGTCCTGGTCGGCCACCTCGGCGATGGCCACGTTGTAGCGGCCCCTTACCCGGTCGATAATAGACTTGATAGCCTGGCGCTTGCCTTTAAGGCTGTGGTTATCCGGTAGGTAAAGCCGGACTCGGCAGTACCCGATGACCATCTTTTTTAACCAAGGCTTGGTACGATAAGACCTAGGGTACCGTCCTTACGCCGGTATAGGACGTTAATGCTGGCAGTTTCGGCATTGTAAAAGACGAAAAAGTGGTAATCGGTTAGGGCCAGCTCGTCGATGGCTTCCTCCACCGTCATCGGCTTAAGCTCCAGCTCTTTAACGACCGTAATCTGGCGGCTGGGTTCTGGGGTCGGGGCCTCCCCCTCCGGGGCCGCCTCGGCCACCGGCATGGTGCGCACCGAAGCCAGCGGGATCTCATCCTTAAGCCGGGGTCGGTACTCCTGAAAACGGTCCCGGAGCTGTTCGACCTCCTTCTTGAGGAGGTCGGTGGCCTGGTCGATGGCGGCCCGCAGGTCGGCCGCCGCCTCCTCAATCCGGATGATGTTATCGCCAACCCACATGGTGATCTCGGTGTAAAACCGCTGGTCGGCATCCCGGACGTCGTCGTAGCCGACCTCAACCCGAACGGGGTTAATGAGCCCCTGAAGGTGGCGGACCAGCCGGCCGACCTTTCGGACGATGTGGTTTTCCAGGGCGGGGGAAAGTTCCAGCTGTTTGGCGTTTACGATTACTTGAGGCTCCAACGACCTCACCTCCGGCGGTCTCGGCGTATTTTGGGCGAGTTACCAGTTTCAGTTTACCAGAACCGGGCCCTTTCATGGGGCGAATTGGTCTCTCCCCTCCTCTGGGTTCAGGGCCCCCGCCCATCGGCCCGGATGGGGCGGGCGTGGCCTATTCGATATAAGTGGAAGTGGGTTCGGCGGCGGTGAGGTCCGGCTCGGCGCAGCCCCCGTAGGTGCAGCAGCAAGGACCACCCTGGGCGCAACCCTCGCAGCAGAATCTGAGGCCGTTCTGGGTGTAGGGCTCACCCGGAATCTCAAGGAGGCAGTTTGCGCAGACCGGCCGCTGCCGCCCGCGATGCTGGAAAGGCCTGCCCATAGCCCGTCCTTTCCACAAAGGTCTTGCTCGACCCGCCGGCGACGGCCCCGAACGGAAAACACAAGCCCGCCCCTTAACTAGGGGCGGGCTCTAACGGACGTCCAGGGCTCCCATCACCAACTGTAAGTTAACAAATCCTTAAAGCTGTGTCAACAAGGCAAATCCGCAGGCCAGGCTTCCCGGTTTTCGGCGCCGAAGGGGCGCGGAGCTGGGCCCCCGGCAAAACTAGCCCGGGAGATAACGGGGAATCCCCGGAAGATCCGGCCCCGACCCTTGACAGGGAGGGGCCCCAACCGTAAATTCAATTAGGAGTTCTAAGCAATGACCTTTGACCCGGTTCGCCGCACCCAGGACTTGCCCGCCGACCTGGCCATGGCCCTCTTCCGGGTCGGCCAGGCCCTCACCCTCATGGTCCGGGGTGCCGCCGGGGCCGACGGGCTTTCCCCCGCCCAGGCCAACGCCCTCCTTTTCCTTAAGTGGGGGCGCCCCGGGGCCCGGAACGTGACGGGGGTGGCCCAGCGGCTGGGCACCACCCTGGCCACCGCCAGCGAAGTCGTGGATACGCTGGCGGCCAAGGGCCTGGTGGAAAAGACCCGTTCGGCCGCCGACGGCCGGGTCGTCACCTTGGCCCTTACCCCGGCCGGGTCCGAGCGGGCCGACCGGCTCGAGGGGATGCTCGAGCCCCTCCGCCAGATTCTGGCCGGTCTGGACGAAACCGAACAGCGTACCCTTCAGCAACTTCTGGCCAAGGTGGTCGCCGGCCTCGTCGCCCGGGGCTTTGTCCGGCCCTATTTAATGTGCTGGCAGTGCCGCTTCTTCAGGCCCTTCGCCCACCCGGCCAACCCGGCCGGACCCCACCACTGCGCCTTTATGGACGCCCCTTTGCCCGCCGACCACACCTATTTTGAGTGCCCTGAGGCTGAGCCGGTTTCGGACCCATCAAATCCGTAAGGAGGAGGTTTGTCGGAGATGACCGCCGCAATTCCGGGTTACACCTACGGCACGGCCCAAGTACCCCCGGCCCCCTATTCCCTTAGTGATTTCGAGTTGCTTAAAAAGACGGTCCTTTTCACCGATGAGGACGTCCGCTACCTGCGGCTGGCGGGGGAGGTTCTGGCCGACCAGGTCGAGGAGCTGCTGGACGTCTGGTATAACTTTGTCGGCTCGAATCCCCACCTGGTCTATTACTTCGCCGACCCCCAGGGCAACCCCATCCCCGAATACCTAGGAAGGGTCCGCCAGCGGTTCGGCCAGTGGGTCCGGGACCTCTGCCGGGCCGAGTACGACCAGGCCTGGCTTGACTATCAGTACGAAATCGGCCTCCGGCACCACCGGACCAAAAAGAACCGGACCGACGGCGTAAACTCCGCGCCCCACATCCCCCTCCGGTACCTGGTGGCGTTCATCTACCCGATAACGGCCACGGTCCGCCCCTTCCTGGCGAAGAAGGGCCATTCGCCTGAGGATGTGGACAAAATGCACCAGGCCTGGTTCAAGGCCGTTACCCTGACGGCGGCCCTCTGGGCCTACCCGTATGTAAACGCGGGCGACTGGTAGGCCGGGAGGGCTCAGAAAACCGGTCGGGTGCGGGCGCCGAGGGGCGGGGGCGGCTGGGCCGGCTCGACCCGGATGCGGGCGTCCAGGACCACCGCCCCCCGCTCCCGAACTAGGACCGGGTTGAGGTCGGCCTCGGCCACGTCGGGCAGGTCCTCGGCCAGGGCGCTCAGCCGGAGGAGGACCTCCTCAAAGGCGGCCACGTCCACCGGGGGCGAGCCCCGAAATCCCGTGAGGAGGGGGTAGCTTTTTAGCTCCCGCACCATTTCCGCGACATCCTCCCGGGTGAGGGGCGTAAGCCGGACGGCGATGTCTTTTAAAAGCTCGACGAAAACCCCGCCCGCCCCGCAGACGACCACGGGGCCGAAGTGGCGGTCGTGGACCATCCCGGCCAACATTTCGACCCCGCCGGTCAGGTAACGTTGCACGATAAACGTTAGGTCGTAAAAGCCCTCGGCCTCGAGGCGGCGGGCCATCTCCACGGCGGCCGCCCGGACCTCGTCGGGGGCGCGCAACCCGAGGCGCACCGCCCCCCGCTCGGTCTTGTGGGTAAGGCCCGGGGCGAAGGCCTTGAGCACCACTTCGCCCCCAAGCCCGGCGGCAGCCCGGGCCGCCTCCTCGGGCGTCCGGGCCACGGCCTGCTCGACCACGTTTAAGCCGTAGCACTGAAGGAGCTGCCAGGTTTCGGCCGGCCCGAGCCAGCCGCCCCCCTGGCCCAGGGCCCGGGCGACGACGGCTGCCGCCTCGTCCCGGCGAACGTCGTCGAAACGGGGCGGGTCGCTGGGGGGCCGGGCCCGCCAATGGGCGTAGCGGACGGCGTGGGCCAAGGCAATGGCCGCATCCTCGGGAAAGGCAAAGGAGGGTACCCGAACGTCGGCCCGCCTAAGCTCGGCGGGCACCCCCCGGGACGAAATAAAAACCGAAAGGACCGGCTTGCCGAGGCCATTGGCCACCCTCGCTCCGTCCACGATGGCGGCGGCCACCTCCTCGCTGGGAATTCGCAGGGGCGGCAAAAAGATGACGATGACGGCGTCGACCCCGGGGTCGGAGGCCACCACCTCCAGCGCCCGCCGGTAGTGGTCAGCGGTGGCCGTGGCCGTCATGTCCACCGGGTTAAGGACGCTGGCCTCGGGGACGAGGACGGCCCGGAGGCGGGCCTGGGTTTCGGGGGCGAGGACGGGCACCTCAAGGCCCTGGGCTTCGGCAGCGTCGGCCGCCAGAATGGCCGGCCCGCCGGCGTTGCTGACAATCCCCACCCGCCGGCCGGGTGGGAGGGGCTGGTTAACCAGCAGGGAGGCGACCTCAAAGAGGCCTTCGAGGGTGTCGGTCCGAATGACTCCGGACTGACGGAAGAGGGCGTCCACGGTGATGTCCGAGGCGGCCAGGAGGGCACCGGTGTGGGAGGCCGTTGCCCGGGCACCGGCGCTGGAGCGGCCGCTTTTGACGGCAACAATGGGCTTTTTGCGGCCGACCCGGCGGGCGATCCGGCTGAATTTGCGGGGATTGCCGAAGGACTCAAGGTAAAGGAGAATCACATCCGTATTGGGGTCCGATTCCCAGTAATTAAGGAGGTCGTTTCCGGAGATGTCGGCCTTGTTGCCCATCGACACAAAGGTCGAAAGCCCCAGGCCGAAGGTGCGGGCGTAGTCGATAATGGCCAGGCCAAGGGCCCCGCTCTGGGAGGCGAACCCCACCCGCCCCGCCGGCGGCGGAACCGGGCCGAAGGTGGCGTTAAGCCTTACCGCCGGGTCGGTGTTGATGATGCCGATGCAGTTGGGACCGATGAGGCGCATGCCGTAGGCCCGGCAGATGCGTAGCAACTCGGCCTGCCGGGCACGGCCCTCCTCCCCGATTTCGGCAAAGCCCGCCGAAATCACCACCAGCGCCCGAACACCCTTGCGGCCGCACTGCTCGGCCACCTGGGCGACCTGCCCGGCCGGCACCACGACGACGGCCAGGTCCACCGGCCCCGGAATCGCCTCAACGGTGGGGTAGGCGAGGACCGACTGGACCACCGGCGCATTTATATTTACCGGGTAAACAGGCCCCTCGAAGCCGAAGTCGAGCAGGTTCCGGAAGAGGGCGCCGCCCACGGTATTCCGCCGGCGGGAAGCCCCAACGACGGCCACCGCCCGGGGGTAGAAAAAGTTACGCAGGGCGTTGATGGTGGCAATCTGCTCCCGGTGTTCGAAACGCTCCAGGGCCTCCGGCGTAATGGAGGTGGGGAAGGTGACGTAAATTTCGTCGGGACCGAGGCGAATCTCCACGGGGAAGCCCGAATCCCGAAAGACTTTTATCATCTCATAGTTGGTAGGCATAACGACGGCTTCGAAGACGTGGATGCCGTTGGCGGCGGCCACTTCGGCCAAGTGGCCCAGCAGGATGGTGCCGAGGCCGCGGCCGCGGTAGGCGTCGGCGACGGCCAGGCCGACCTCGGCCCGGTCGGTATCGACCCGAAAGTAGGAGGCCACCCCGACTACCTTCTGCTCGGGGCCGGCGGTGGCTATCAGGGTGAAAGAGTTGACATAATCTACGTCGCAATCCCGGCGGGCGGCGGCTTCCAGATTCACGGCCGGGGAGAAAAATCTGAAAGTTCTGGCCTCAAGGGAGAGGGAGCGGTAAAACTCCAGAAGGGCCGGCTCGTCTTCGGGCTTGACGGGCCGGACGTGGACGGTGGAGCCGTCCCGGAGGACGACGTCGGCTTCCCGGTGGGCCGGGTAGACGCCCCGCATAATCGGACACCCTCACCCGAAATTTTAAGCCAAAAGCCGCCCCGTCGGGATAAATTTATGTCAAGATTGACAGGGCGGGGCCCCGGGCCCTATAATGCTACCGGTAAGGCTTTTTTGTGCCGTCCGAAACCCCTTTAGCCGGCAGGCCAAAGCTAGATTGCTCGGGAGGTTGAGATGTCTAAGCCGAAGTTTGAGCGGAAGAAGCCCCATGTGAATGTGGGGACCATCGGGCACATTGACCATGGGAAGACGACGCTTACGTCGGCGATAACGAAGGTGTTATCGCTTAAGGGTCTTGCGCAGTATACGCCCTTTGAGCAGATCGACA
>DAOUCL010000271.1:0-2155 GCA_034432015.1 Dehalococcoidia bacterium | reverse complement strand
TGGATGCCGGCCTGGAGCCACTCGTAGCCTAGGTAGACCCTCACCGGCAGCCAGAGCCACCCAAACTGGGGCGTCCCAAAAAGCTTCTGGGCAATGGGCGGGTCCCGAAATTCTACCTGCTCGGCCATTTTAAACACCTCCTTAGTAGATTTTGGTCCCGAGCAGCTCCTCAACCAGGGCCGCAAGCCCCTCCAGGTCAAGCGGGAAGAGGCCCCGCACCCCGGGGTCCGCTTCGCTCAGCAGCCGCACCCAGGTGGGCACCGTCCGACTCCGCCCGGCCAAAACCACCGGCACCTCCGGAAACTCCCGGCGCAGGGCCCGGATCAGGCGCTCGGAGCAGGGCTCATCCGGGTTGATTTCCAGCCACGGCGAACTTATTATCAGGGCAAAGCCGCCCAGCTCCGGGAGCCGGTAACCCTGGGCCAGGAGCCGCCAGAGGCGGCCGGCCTCCCGGGAGGACCAGAGCCAGACTTCGTGCCGGTCCGCCAGCAGCTGCCAGTAGCCGGCCCTGAGCTCGTCGTCATCTTCCATAACCAGTATCCTGGCCATCCTCGCCTTCCCTCCCGGTTTATTGTCGGGCCGCTTCCCGACCCACTATTACGATAGCCGGGGCCGGACGCCTTCGGGAACACCTGGAAGGGTGGGTTTCGGGTAGCAGCCAGACCTACCTGAAAGTGGGGGGAGTATAATCTTTTGAGGGGTTCACTTTAGTATGGAAATTCTCAGCCGCCGGGCCGCCCTCGCCACATCCGCCCCCAATCTGGTCGGCCTCAGTCTGCGGCACCTCCGCTGGCTTGGGGTGGTTCTGCCCCTCCTCTTCCTGGCCGCCCTCGACTTTATCCGCCACGCCCTCTGGCCGGAACTCCTCCACGCCTGGCCCGGGTTTCTTTTTATCGGGGCGGCGGTGGCGGTCGGAACCTACGTCTTTTCAAAGTTCATGTTTGACACCATCGAGCGAATGCAGAGCCGGCTCTTCGAGCAGAATCGCGCCCTGGAAGCCGCCTACCAGACCGTTGAACGGCAGAACCGCCAGCTCAAGGCCCTCCACGAGGCCGGCCTCAGTGTCGTTTCGGATTTAAATCTCAATACCGTCCTGGGGCGGGTCATCGGCCTGGCCCGGGAGCTTGTTGGGGCCAGGTTCGGGATGCTGGAGGTCCTCGATGAGGAAGGCCGGCTCATCCGCCGGATTGAGGCCCCGACCGGAGCGGCCGGGCTGAATACCGACCCGGCCCTGAGCCTCGAGGTCCCCATTGTTGCCCGGGGTCATCTTCTCGGCCGACTCTACCTGGCCGAAAAGGTCGCCGACGGACGGGTCGTCCCGTTCGAGGCCGGCGACCGGGAGGTCCTCGAGCTGTTTGCAACCCAGGCCGCCATCGCCATTGAAAATGCCCGGCTGCACAGCCGGCTGGAGGCCCTGGCGGTGGTGGCCGAACGGGAGCGGATCGCCCGGGAGCTTCACGACAACCTGGCCCAGGTTCTCGGTTATATCCGGATGCGGGCCGCCTCAGCCCGGCGGGCCCTGGAGGGTGGGGACCTTACAGCGGTAGGTCGGGTCCTGTGCGAGGTGGACGAGGCAGTGGCCGAGGCCTATGCCGACGTCCGGGAGGCGATTCTGGGCCTGCGCAGCCGGGTCGGTGGCGAGCGAGCCCTGCCGGATGCCCTTGGGGAGTATCTGGAGCGGTTCCGCCAGCAGAGCGGCCTTGAGGTCGAATTCGAGGCCGACCCGGCCGTGCGGGAGGTGCGGCTCCCGCCCCAGGCCGAGGTTCAGCTCCTGCGCATCATTCAGGAGGCCCTCACGAATGTCCGCAAGCACGCCCGGGCCGCCCGGGTCTGGGTCCGCCTGGGGGTGGTGGCCGATGGGGAGCGCTGGTTCCGGGTCGAGGTCGCCGACGACGGCTGCGGGTTCGACCCCACCACCCCGCCGCCTGGCGGCCACTTCGGGCTGGCGGTCATGCGGGAGCGGGCCGAGCTGGCCGGCGGCCGGCTGGAGGTCCATTCGGCCCCCGGCCGTGGAACCAGGGTCCGGGTCGAAGTGCCCATTGGGGAGGCCGCCTGAAAATGGGCGCAAAACGGGTTGTGATCGTCGACGACCACCGGCTCTTCCGGGTGGGTCTGAAACAGCTTCTGGAGAGCCGGGGCTTCGAGGTGGTAGGCG
>DAOUCL010000270.1:0-5503 GCA_034432015.1 Dehalococcoidia bacterium | reverse complement strand
CGCTCAAAATAGAGGACGACCAGCACCGCCAGGGCCGCCGGAATCAGGATAATGGCCAGGCGGAGCAGGGCCGCCGGCCGCCAAAAGCCCACCCGGCCCGGCGTCCGGTCGGCGGCCGGCGCCCAAAAGTCGTAAAGTCCCCGGTTGCAGGCGAGGCCATCGGCGTCGACCAGGGAGCGCATGTTTGGTCCCCGCAGAACCGGATGGGTGCACCAGCCCCGTCCCCCCACCGGCGACGGCCGGTAGAAGCGGCAGGTGCCGCAACGGCGGGGGAGGCGGGGAGTCCTCGGGGCAGGAATCCGGACGGGTGCGGCCATCAGCCGTTGAGCAACCGGCCCAGCCTGGCCACAGCCTCGGCGATCCGCTCCTCGGGGGCGGTGTAGCTGAACCGCAGGTGGCCCTCCGCCGCCGGCCCAAAATCCACCCCCGGCGTAACGGCCACGTGGGCCCCCCGCAGAATCCGCCGGGCCAGCTCCAGGGAGTTTTGGCCCCAGCGGCGGGCGTCGGCTAGGACGTAGAAGGCCCCGGCCGGCTCGACGGGAACCCCAAACCCCAGCTCCCGGAGGGCCGAGACCAGGTAACGGCGGCGCCGGTCGTAGACCTGGCGCATCCGCTCCACGTCCGGTCCCGCCGCCCTTAAGGCGGCAATGGCGGCGTGCTGGACGAAGTCGGCCGCCGAGATGAAGAAATTCTGGGCCATCACCTCCATCGGACGGACCAGCTCGGCCGGGAGGATTATAAACCCGAGGCGCCAGCCCGTCATCGCGTACCGCTTGGAAAAGCCGTTAAGGACCACTGCCCGGTCGGAAAACTCCAGGATGGTGTGCTCTTCCCCCACGTAGGTGAGCCCGTGGTAGATCTCATCGCAAACCACCAAGGGTCCCAGCTCGGCCAGGGCCTTTAAGGTGTCGGCCGAGAGCACCGCGCCGGTGGGGTTAGCCGGGGAATTGACCAGGATCGCCCGGGTCCGGGGCGAAAGGGCCGCCCTGACCCGGGCCGGGTCCAGCTGATAGCCCTCGGCCGGGTCCACCCGCACCGTCACCGGCCGGCCGCCGGCAAACCGGATGAAGCTGGGGTAGCAGGCGTAGTACGGGTCGGTGATTATCACCTCGTCCCCGGCCTCCAGAATCGCCGAAAAGAGGAGCATCAGGGCCGGCGAAGTCCCGGCCGTAACCAGAATTCGGTCCGGCGACACCCGAACCCCGTAGCGCTCCCGGTAGTGCTCGGCGATGACTTCCCGAAGCTCCGGGAGGCCCCGGGCCTGGGTATAATGGGTCCGGCCGGCCCGCAAAGCCTCCACCGCCGCGGCCTTGATGCACTCGGGGGTATCAAAATCGGGCTCCCCCACCTCCAGGTGGATGACGTCGGCCCCCTCCCGCTCCAGCTGTTGGGCCTCGGCCAGGACATCCATGGCCAAAAAGGGTTCAACCTGTCGGGCGCGACTCGATATCTCCATCAGCCTGACTCCGGCCGTAAGGCTGGCCTCACTCTGAGTATACCGCCCCGGACCCAACGCGTCTGGCCCCGCCGGGCGGACTCCGGTTATGATATACGTGAACGAGCCAGATTCAGGGGAGAGGTCGCGATGCCACGGCTGCCCGGCAAAAGGGTCTTCGTCGAGATGCTCATCGCCCACGGTACCCGCTATCTTTTCGGCAACCCCGGCACCACCGAGCAACAGCTTATGGACGTCCTTCAGGATTACCCGGAACTGAAATATATAATGGGCCTGCACGAGTCGGTGGCCGTGGGCATGGCCGACGGTTACGCCCGGGCGAGCGGCCGGCCGGCCGTAGCCAACGTCCACATCGCCGCCGGCCTCGGCAACGCCATGAGCATGCTTTACAACGCCTACCGGGGCGGCACCCCCCTGGTGCTCACCGCCGGCCAGTCGGACACCCGGCTCCTGATGTACGAGCCGACCCTTTCGGCCAACCTGGTAGAAATGGCCCGGCAGTTCACCAAGTGGAGCTACGAAGTCACCCACGCCGCCGACCTGCCCCAGGCTATCCGCCGGGCCTTTAAGGCCGCCACCCAGCCCCCCACCCGGCCGGTCTTTTTATCTCTGCCCATGGATATGATGGACGAAGAAGCGGAGGTCGAAATCCGGCCCCTGGGGGAGGTGGCCACCCGGGTGCGGCCGGACTCCGCGGCCGTGGAGCGGGCCGCCGAGATGTTCCTGCAGGCCGAAAGCCCGGCCCTCCTGCTGGGCGACCGGGTCGCCGCCTCGGGGGCGGTGGCCGAGGCGACCCGTTTCGCCGAGCTGGTGGGCGCCCGGGTTTACACCCTTAACGCCACCGAGGTGGTTTTTCCCACCGGCCATCCCCTCTACCTGGGTAGCCTTAATCCGGGCAATCCGGCCACCCGCGAGGTCCTCCAGGCTTTCGACCTGGTCCTAGCCGCCGGCGGGCCCCTCTTTCAGCAGTTTCTTTACCTGCCGGTCCCGTTCCTGGCCCCCGGAACCCGGGTAATCCAGCTGGACGACGACCCCTGGGAAATCGGCAAGAACTGGCCCATCGACCTCGGCATTCAGGCCGACCCCAAGCTGGGCTTTACCGACCTCTATGAAGCGGTAGCTGCCCGGATGACCGGCACCGACCGGGAAAAGGCGGCCGGCCGGATTGCGGCCGCCGAAGAGTTCAAACGGCAGCTCCGGGACAAACTTGAACAGGAGGTCCGGGCCGTCTGGGATAACCGCCCCATCGCCCCGGCCCGGCTGGCCCGGGAGCTCAGGGCGGCCGTCCCGCCCGATACGGTGCTGGTAGATGAGGCCATCACCACCTCCCCGGCCCTTCAGGCGGCCTTCGACTTCAACGAACCCGGAACCTACTTCCGGATCCGGGGCGGGGCCATCGGCTGGGGCCTGCCGGCGGCCCTGGGGGTGAAGCTGGGCCGGCCGGAGCGGCCGGTGGTGGCCGTCGTCGGGGACGGCTCGGCCCAGTACACCATCCAATCCCTCTGGACCGCCGCCCACCACCGCATCCCCGTAACCTATGTTATCTGCGGCAACCGGAGCTACCGCATCCTTAAAGTAAACTTAAAAAATTACCTTAAGTTTTCCGGCCAGGCCCACCGGGAGGCCAAATTCATCGCCATGGACCTGACCGACCCCGACCTGGATTTCGCGGCCCTGGCCCGGGCCTACGGCGTCAAGGGCTGGCGGGTGGAGGAGCCCGACCAGCTGGGGGACGCCCTGCGAACGGCCATCCGGGACGGGGGACCGGCCCTGGTGGACGTGGTTCTGGACGGGAAAGTCTAAGGAGAGCCATGAGAATCGTCTCCCTTCTGCCCAGCGCAACAGAAATCGTGTTTGCCCTCGGCCTCGGGGACTACCTGGTCGGGGTAAGCCACGAGTGCGACTTCCCCCCGGAAGCCCGCACCCGGCCGGTGGTCACCCGCAGCCTGCTTCCCCCCGGCCTCCCCCAGGCCGAAATCGACCGGGAAGTGAAGCGGTTGCTCGCCGAGCGGGGCACCATCTATGAGCTCGACGCCGAACTGCTTGAAAAGCTGAAGCCCGACCTTATCCTCACCCAGCGGCTTTGCTACGTCTGCGCCGTGGGCTACGAGCAGGTCTGCCAGACGGTAGAGGCCATCGGGGTTAAGGCCCGGGTGCTCACCCTGGAGCCCGACAGTCTTGAAGGCATCTTCGGGACGATCCTGGCAGTCGGCCAGGCCGCCGGCCGGGAGGACGCCGCCCAAGGACTTGTAGCCGAACTTCGGGCCCGGATTGAAGGGGTAGTCAGGCGGGTTACGGGTCTGCCCCGGCCCCGGGTGGTCGCCCTGGAGTGGCTGGATCCGCCCCTGGCGGCGGGCCACTGGGTGCCCGAGATGGTGGCCTTGGCCGGCGGCGAAGACCTGTTCGGCCAGCCCCGCCTGCCGGCCGTCCGCCTAAATTGGGCCGAGGTCTTGAGGACCGACCCGGACGTTCTGGTTTTAATGCCCTGCGGTTACGATTTGCCCGCCACCGTGGAGGCCGCTCGGGTTCTGGGGACCGTCCCGGACTTAGAAAGCCTTCGGGCCGTAAAGGCGGCCCGCCTTTACGCCGTGGACGGCTCGGCCTACTTTAACCGCCCCGGGCCCAGAATCGTCGGGGGCGTCGAAATCCTGGCCGAAATCCTCCACCCGGAAGCCTGCCGGGGCCTCGCCCCACCCAACTCCTGGACGCCCATCAGCCTGCCCCTGCCCGTCCCATGACGGCCCGGGATGTCAAAGACCTTGAAGCCTTCTTGCAAGAAAAAGGGAGTCGGGCCCGGTTGGTCCGACTGGGGGCAGCTACGTCGACGGTGGGAGCGGCGGCTGAGGCCCTGGGCGTGCCCCCTGAGCGGATAATAAAAAGCCTGGTTTTTATCGCCGGCACCGAACCCATCCTGGTCATCGCCGCCGGCCCCGACCGGGTCGAACGGCGCCGGCTGGCCGAGTTGCTGGGCCTCCCGGCCGGACAGGTCCGGCTGGCCAGCCCCGACGAGGTGCTGGCGGCCACCGGTTTCCCCGTTGGGGGCGTGCCCCCGGTCGGCTACGCCCGGCCCCTCAAAATTTATGTCGACCGGCGGGTAGCCGAGGCCCCGACCACGGTTTTCGGCGGCGGGGGCGCCGACGGGGTGCTCCTCGAGGTCGAGCCGGCCGAACTGATTCGGCTAACCGGGGCCGAAATCATCGACCTGGCCTGAAATGGAAGACGGCTTCTATACCCGGCTCGGCACCACCGAGCTTAAGGTTTCCCGCATCGGCTTCGGCGGCTGGCAATTTTCCGGGACGGACTGGGGCTACTGGTCCGAGGCCATCACCGGCCGGGCCCTCCTGGAGGCCCTGGACCTGGGCCTTAACCTGATCGAGACGGCCGACAGGTACAGCGCGGGGTATGGCCAGGAGCTTCTGGCCCGCTGGCTTAAGGGCCGCCGCCACGACTGCGTCCTAGCCGTCCGGGGCGGGGTCGACTTTTACCACGGCGAGCCCCACCCCGACCCCTCCGCCCGGTATTTAACCTATGCCTGCGAGCAGAGCCTGCGGCGGCTCAAAACCGATTACATCGACCTTTTTCTGGTCGAGGGGGCCTCGGCCGAGGCCATCCGGAGGGGCGAAATCTACGAGACCTTTGAGCAGCTTGCCCGGGCCGGGAAGATCCGCTACGGGGGCTTTTTCGCCGACGACCCCGAGCTGGCCTTCCTGGCCGTGGACTCGGGCCCCACGGCGGCCCTCGAGCTTCCCTTCAATCTGCTGGAGCCCCGCCTCCGGGAGCTCTTTCCCGAAATCGGCCGCCGCCAGGTGGGCATCCTGGGGTGCAGCCCCCTGGCCCAGGGCCGCTTGGCCGGAAGGCTTGCGCCGGACACCCGGTTTCACCCCGCCGACCACCGGTCCCGCTGGGACCCCGAACAGCTTCGCCGGGACCTGGAGCGGGCCAAGGCTTTCGGATTTATTGCCGAAAGCCTGGAAATCACCCCGGCCCAGGCCGCCGTCGCCTTTGTTCTGGACCACCCGGAGGTGACGGCCGCCGTTGTCGGGATGC
>DAOUCL010000269.1:0-3281 GCA_034432015.1 Dehalococcoidia bacterium | reverse complement strand
TGTGCCGAACGGGCCGGTACCTGGAGCGGGGCATCTGGGGCCTGGACGGGTTCCAGACCGAGTATGTGGTGGACCGGGAGGCGTATGCGGTCAGGGTTCCAGCGGAGCTGGGCGAACTCGGGGTCCTGGTTGAGCCCCTGTCCGTGGCCGAGAAGGCCATCGACGAGGCGGTCCGGGTCCAGGCGGCCAGGCTGCCGGAGGCTGGGGTGACGCCGACCTGGCTTGCCGGCCGCCGGTGCCTGGTCGTCGGCCTGGGGCCCATCGGCTTGCTCGGGGCGCTGGCCCTCCGCCTGCGGGGCGCCGAGGTCTACGGCCTGGACGTGGTCGACCCGGACACGCCCAGGGCGGCCTGGCTCTCGGCCCTGGGCGGAAGCTACATTGACGGCCGCCAGGTTCCGCCCGACCGGGTCCCGGAGGCGGTGGGAACCTTCGACCTGGTCTTTGAGGCGGCCGGGGTTGCGAGCCTGGATTTTAACCTGCTTGAAACCCTGGCCCCCGACGGAATCCTGGTGCTGACGGGGATTCCGGGGGAAGACCGCCCGTTTCAAATTCCGGGCGGGGAGCTGGCCCGGCGGCTGGTGCTGGGAAACCTGCTGGTGGTTGGGAGCGTGAATGCGGCCCGGGACCACTACCGGCTGGCCGTGGAGGACCTTGTCCGGGCGGCCTGCCGCTGGGGAAAGGACTTTGTCGGCCGGCTCATCACCCACCGGTATTCGGTGGAGGCGGCCCCCGAAGCCCTCGGCCGCCACCCGCCCGACGAAATCAAAGCCGTGGTGGATTGGGCCGGGTAGGTCAGTCGCCGGTGGCAGAATGGCCTGCCCGGAGATTCACCCAAGCCAGACGTTCCAGAAAAACCATTTGGGGTAATTTGCAAAGTTCTGAACCTCCTTGCGCAGGCCGATAAGACCAAACGCCTCGCCGCACTTGATATTAGGTAGCTCCTCCCACTGGATGCGCTGGAGCTCTTCTACGAGCTGTTTCTGCTTCGTCAGGTCGAATTCGGCCATTAGCTGGCGATGGACCCGGTCTTTACGTTCCGAAACCCACCAGCCCGGCCAGCTTGCGTCTAGATAGACCTGCCTTACCGGGTTGAGAAAGGTGGCGTGGTTGGTGATAAAGACGTCGTATTCGTTCGGGTCGCTCCGGCGCCGGACCAACGTCGCCCAGTCCATCACCTGCAGGTCGACCTTAAAGCCGACCTTCTCTAGCTGGTCCTTGAACGAGAGGGCCATGTTGTAGTTGTACGGGTACTCCTTGGTGGTCAGCCAGCGGATGGGCCGTCCGTCGTAACCGGCCTCCCGCAGGAGCTGCCGGGCCCGCGCCGGGTCGGGCTTGTTGTAGACCTCCTGGCCGGCGCTGGAATACCAGGGGGTTTCGGGGGCGGCGATCTCCGGGCCGAGGCGGAAGAACTCCTTGCGGCCGAAGCCGGCGACCATAACCTGCTCCAGGTCGGTGGCGAGGAGCACCGCCTGTCGGAGCCGCAGGTCGGTGAAGGGGCCCTGTTTTTTGTTAAAATGCGCGGCGTAAAAATAATACGGCTTTACGATGAGGCCCTGGGCCGCTGGACTTCCGGCGAACCGGTCAAAAAGGTCGGGGTGGAGGGAGTCGGCGGCGTGGTACTCACCGGTGAGCACCCCGTCGGCCCGAACGGAGTCCTCGGGAACTGGAATAAACAAAATTTCGTCGACGTAAGCGACACGGGCGCCGGCCAGCCCATCGGGGGGCTCCGGTCGCGGGTTGTACTTTTCCCACCGGACCAGCCGCAGGTGACGGTCCACCAGGTACTCGGCCAACCTGAAGGGCCCGGTGCCGATTATCTTCTCGGGGGGGAAGTTTATCCTTCCCGGCGGCCTCAGCCAGCTCAGCCGGCAGGATCATCGACTCGACCTCGGCGAGGTAAACCGGAAGGGCTCCCGTCGGCTCCTTAAAAGTAAGGGTTACGGTGTAGCGGTCGGTCTCTTCCAGGCGGTCAACGCGACTGAAGACGGTGCGTCCGCGGGAGCTGACTTGAGCCCACCGTTTCAGGGAGGCAACTACGTCCCGGGAGGTCATTTCCCGGCCGTTGTGGAAGAGCACCTCCTTTCGCAGTTGAAAAACGAACCGGGTGGCGTCCGGGCTCACCTCAAATCGGTCCACCAGGTGGGGCACCGGCCTGAAGCTCCCGTTGTTGGTAAAGAGGGGTTCAAAAACGTGCTGCATCGTTATCTCGGTAATCGTAGCCGTGGTCCAGCCGGGGTCCAGCGCCGGGAGCTCACCGACGTTCGCCACCTTAAGGGTGCCCCCGAACCTGGGGGAGCCAGGGGCCGGCTTCGCACCCCCCTCCCGGGTTGACGGGCCGGCACAGGCGGAAAGGAGAATACCTGCACCGAAACCGAAGCTCAGGCCAAGCATCTGCCGGCGGGTAAGGGTCAGGTCTTTGGTCCAAAGGCTGGCCATTGAAGGGCCTCCAAGCAGGAAGTTTTCTTGGCTGATTTTATACGGCGCCCGCCGGCGCCGGCAAATCACCCCGGCGGCACGGGGTTGAAGGGGACGGGCCCCAAACTTATAATAAAACCGACTGATAAGTCGGTTTTATAAGGAATCCGGCGATGGGTTTAAGGAGTTTCGGCGCTGGACTCGGCCGGCGCGACTTTCTCAGGTTCGGGCTGACCGCCGGCCTCGGCCTGGCGGCCGGCTGTCTTCCGGCCGGCCGCCAGCCGGCCCCGGAAACGCCCCGTCCGGCCCAGGGCCCCAGGTACGGTGGGGTCCTCCCGGTGCGGGTCGACGGCGACCCGCCCCATTTCGACATTCACCAGGCCTCGACTTCCTCGGTGCTGTGGCCGCTGGCCCCGTGCTACAACCTGCTGGTCCAGTTCGACCCCCAGGACCCCGACCGGGTTATTCCCGACCTGGCCGAGCGCTGGGATATAAGTCCGGACGGCAAGAATTACACCTTTTACCTTAAGCGGGGCGTAAAGTTTCACCACGGCAAGCCGCTCACCGCCCGGGATGTCCGGGCCAGCTTTGGGCGGATTATCTGGCCGCCCCAGGGGGTGGTCAGTCCCCGTAAGGGCGTGCTGAGCGTCGTCGACGGCATCGAGGTCGTCGACGACTACACGGTCCGGTTTATCCTCAAGCGGCCGGCCCCGTCGCTGCTTGCCAACCTGGCCCAGGGGTGGAATGTGGTCTACCCGGAAGATCTCCTTCAAGCCAAAGGCGACCTGAAAAAGGACGTGGTGGGCACCGGGCCCTTTAAATTCAAGGCCTACACGCCTGGGGTCAGCATCGAGCTTGACCGCAAC
>DAOUCL010000268.1:0-3230 GCA_034432015.1 Dehalococcoidia bacterium | reverse complement strand
GTCCGGGGCCGGAAGCGGCCGGGCTTGCCGGCTATTCGGCACCAACCCGAGGCAGGACTCCCAAGCGGGGGTATTCCAGATGTGCCCGGAGGCGGCCGAAGTTATCGGAGTTCCTGGGGGATGTACGAGTATGGACCCCATTGGAGCCGGTTCGATGGGGAGCAGCTCCCTGCGGGATACGGTCCGGCCGGGGCCGGTAGCGGACCCGAGGCGGGCCGCTGACCCCCGTCCGAACCATCGGCACGCCTCGCGTCGGAACCGGCAGAAGCGGAGCCTGAAAGGCTTATGACCGTACGGATTCCCGAATGCGGAAGCGGAACCCGGCGCGGCGATAAGGCTCCGCCGGTCAAGCACGCCTTTATTGTGCACAGGACCTACGCAAAGTCATCAGCAGTCACCGAGCATAGTAAGCGGGTCAGCTACAACCCCTGGGCGCGGCACGAGCCGTAAGGGGGCATGGGCTGGACTCTGGGCCGAGCCCCTACTCCGCAGAAGGTTGATGGCTGCGGTCCGTAGCAGGCTGAAGACCGGGCCTGCCCGGTGGGAACGGGCCTGTCCTGTAGGCGGCGGGAGTCGACTGCTGGACAGGCGCTCCTGGGAGGCGCCTGCCCCACAGTCGACTTTGTCGACTGGCTCATCCCACCATCTCTGGGACAGACCCTAGGATAAGCCCAAGTCAGCCCGGCCGCTCAAAGCCCTCCCGGATCGGCCGCCGGCTGCGCCCGACCCTAGCCGTTGCGGTGGCTCACCGGGGGTGGCAGACACGCCCGACTGCCGGCCGGTGTGGAAAAGCACCGCCCCGCTAAGCCCCGGCGCACGGCCAATGCGGGGTCCGGTCAAAAGTCTTTCCGCTTGAGATGCCCCAGGACCCTTTTGTAAATCTGCCGAATATCCTCTTCAGCTTCCGGCGGAAGGTCCGCCTTTGAAGCTACCCACAGCCCCCGGAGCGGCTTCGTATCGTATTCTTTGGGGACTGTTTCGAGAGCCGCCTTGACGTAGGGCAGGGTCTCAAAACATGAAGCCGGACCCTTCTCACTGTCCTCATCGTGCTCAGTCTTATTCAGGGCGAATATCCCGTACCTTTCAGCTTCAGCCCTGAGTTCCTCGAACGGCATCGCGTCGACCCGGCTTTCATCAAGCTGGATCCTGAGCTCTTGGCGAAGGCCTCCTAACTTCAGTACGCCCCGGAGATGGCCGCCGTCCACGACCAGGGCGAAGGGGATCCCCCAGCCCTCAAGCAGCCGAACATAACCGGCAAAGGCTGTGTAGCCCCCGACGTGCCTTACCGCCAGGTTGTGGTCCTCCGGACCCCCGTCTTCGCCACCCAACCGCGCCCACCAGACCGGCAGCGCCGCCCCTTCCGTCTCCCCCTCGAGGAGAATCACCCCCTGGGCAAAGAGCAGGGCCACAATATCCGGGCTGCGGACAAGCAGCCCGAGCACACCCGATTGGTCCGGCTTATTTGAGCCGGACCGGCCGGGTGCTTCCGGCCTCCAGCCTGAATCGGCTGATTCGACCCAGGTCGCTTATGTCCTCCGGCACCGGCACCAGGTAAGGGGAGTGCGTAACGAGGACGGCCTGGGCCCCGGCCCTGGCAGCCCTGATAACCTCGGCCAGAACCCGCCGCGAGGGATGTAAATTGAGGGCGGGCTCATCGAGCACCAGCAGGCCCGACCCGCCTTCGCGGGCCAGGACGAGGAGTGCGCTTAAGACCAGGGCCTCCCAGGTCCCGGCCCCAGAGTACCTGAGGGAGACCTCAAAGGGGTTCTCCGCCCCGGCCTGCGAAATCAGCACCGGCAGGTCAAATCCGCCGCCGGAGCTACTCCTCAGGGTCACGTCGACCCGGCAGCCCGTGATCCCGTTGAAGAGCTCTGCAACCTCACGGAAGCGTCTTCAATCCTCCGGTTCGGGTGAATTCTTGAGCCAGTAAAGATAAAGGGCCAGATTGCTCCCGTCGGCCTCAAGCTCCACGGGCCGGCCAATCTGGTCGGCGGAGTAGCTGTCCCGGGGCCAGGGCCGGATGTCGTCCGTGAGCAGAAACCTGCACCTTAAGATGTAATCCAGGACGTGCAGAAAATTGAGCTGACCTGCGTGCCCTGCGGAAAGCCCGGACAGCGCGCGGTAAAGCTCACGGGAAGCCAAGGAGAGCCCCGACAGGTTAACCGCAAACTGCAGGACGCAGCCCTGCCTTTGTGCCTCTTCAATCAGGTCGTCAAGGCCACTTAGCAGCGCGCCAATCACCCCCCGCGCATCAGCCTGGAAGATGCGACGCAGGTATTCTTCCAGTTGAACCGGTGACAGGCTGGCGGCCTGTTCGGGCGTCCGGCTGATGACTGGCCAGCCCCTGTGCAGAGTGAAAACGAGTCCATTACCCACGTACCGTACGAGCCACAGCCGATCGGGCGGGCCCGTAAATTCCACCTCGATGGAGCCCCGGCGCAGCCGGTCATGGGGCCGACGCTGGCGGCCGACTTCAATCAGCCGGGTTCGGGCCTCCTGGTCAGGCAAAACAACGGCGGCCGAAGCCAGGGCCCCTTCAAAGAAAATCTCCCAAAGCTTAAGCTCGTCCTCGGCGAATTCCACGTCGAGGCCAACGTTGAATTCCGGCGGCCCGCCGTGACGGGCGGCCCCATCCCAGCCGGACGGCTGCCGGCCTGCGGCCATGCTGTTTACCACGTCCCGGACAAGCTGGAAGACCCGGACCAGGTTGGTTTTGCCCGCGCCGTTAGGTCCGACAATGACGCTGACCCTCGCATCCAGCTCCAGGTCAAGGGCTTGAAACGAAAGGAAATTTTCTGCCCGTGCGCGTCTTACAAGCATTTTGGTGGAAAATGTACCACGGGTAGAATCCCGTGTGTTCAGGAGTTTACCCATAACTTTGGCGTCAAGTAGGAGGCTGGCCGGCCTCAAGAAGTTCCCGGGCGACCTCGTAGTTTAGCAGCCTTAGAAAACCCCGCATCGGGCGCAACGGCGCCCTGCCCATCCCGTTCGCTCGGTATCCCGAGCTTGCCCCCAAGCCAGAGCAAAAGGTCTTTGAAGGGGCTCTCCTCACGTTTTACTTCCCACAAAAAGAGCGCAAGTCCCAACAACACCGCTGCCCACAGCCTACTTACAGCGGCCGGAGGCCGCTCAACCCCAAGACCGGCCTTGAGCAGCCGGAAGAATTCCTCAACTTGCCAGCGCTTGCGGTAGGCTTCGACGACCCCCCAGGCATCTTCAATGGTCCCGAG
>DAOUCL010000267.1:0-7270 GCA_034432015.1 Dehalococcoidia bacterium | reverse complement strand
CTGAAGGCTAGGATGCCCTTAAACCGGCGCCAATCCTTTCGGGTAATGTGGAAGTCCGAAAGGTGCAGGATGCGCAGCCCCCGCAGGGCCGGCGGCAGGTCGGCCAGGGGAACCTGCCGCCGCCGGAGACGCCACCGGTACGGCTCGACCCGGGCCGAATAATAAAGGGTCGAAAGGCCCGCCAGGGCGAGGGTGGCCAGTGCGACCGCCGGCCCGACCAATTCTGCGCTGACTGCCGTCTCCCCGAACTTTAACTTGCTCGACCATTGATCATACCAGACCGGCGGCCGCATCGGGTCCGGCCCGCAAATCGTCGATGAGGGCAGAAGCCTCCCGGCGGGAAAGCTCGGCCAGGGTCTTGCCGAACCGCTCCCGGGCCAGCTCCTCCAGTCGGTCTTCGGAGAACTGGTGGCGGGCCCGGCCGATGGCCCGGATCGCCCGCATCTGGGCCTCCGTTGCGGCCTCCTCGGCCGGGGGCCGGGCCGAAACCGGCCGGGTCGGACGGGGGCGGACGGCCTTCGGCTCCGCCGGCTCGGCCTCGTCGGCCAGTTCCTCCAGGGCGGCCACCCCCACATTCACCGCATCCCGCAGGGCCCGGGCCTTGGCCCGGGTCTCGGCCATCCGGATAAGATGCATCCGCATCTGCGGGGGCACGTTCTCCGGGGAGGCGTCCCCGATGCCGGAGAAGACCCCCTTGCTGGTCTCGACCACCGCCTGGCAGATGGCGGTATAACCGTTGTCGGGGCCCGGGATCTGGAGGAGCTGAGTGGTGATCGACTTTAGGCCCTGCCGGTGGGCCTCGTCCAGCAGGCCGGCATACAGGACAAAGGTGCGCCCGTTGCGCTCGACCATAAACTCACGCTTCACCGTAAACCCTCCTTAATTAGCACATATGTGCGATTAATTATTGCAGACGCCGGCTCTCCTGTCAAGGGGGGCGATTCCCCCCACCGGCTCGGCCGGGCCTACCAGGGCCGGTCGCGGTTGCCGTCCGGGAGGGCCGCCTGGTCCTGGCTGGCCGGGGGCAGGGGGCCCGGCCGTAGACTGACCCAGGCGGCAAGGCCCGCCTCCAGCCGCCGGTTCTCGGCCCGTTTAAGGACCGCCACCCGGACGTAGTGGGCCAGGCCGAAGGAGGTGCAGTCCCGGACCAGCAGGCCGTAGCTTTCCAGAAGAAAACGGGCGCAGCCGGCCCCGTCGCCCGTCCTTACCAGCAAGAAGTTGGCCGCCGAGTCCGAGACCCAGAGCCCCAGCCCGGTCAGGGCCTGCCGGAGCTCCCGACGCCGCCGGCCGATCCGGACCCGGCACGTCTCCATAAACCCGTAGGCCCGGGTGAAGATAAACTCGCCGGCCGCCTGGGCCAGGCTGTTTACGGCCCAGGGCGGCTGGTGGGCGGCGATGCGGCGCATGAGGCCGGCCGGTCCGAGCAGGTAGCCCAGCCGCAGGCCCGCCAGGCCGTAGTCCTTGGTAAGGGACCGAAGCAGGAGCACCTGGCCGGTATCCAGCAGGGGCTCGGAGGCCCACGCCGATTCGACGAAGGACTTATAAGCCTCGTCGACCACCAAAATTCCGGGGCCGGCCTCAAGCAGGGCCTCAAAGAAGCCCCGGGGCAGGTAAATTCCGGCCGGGTTGGCGGGGTTGGCCACCCAGGTAACCCGCGGCCGCAGGCGGCCCACCAGCTCTAAAACTTCTTCCAGGTCGGGGTAAAAGCCGGCTTCGGCCGGAGCGTGGTAAACGGAGACCTGGCTTCCGCTCAGGGCCGAGGCGTAGGCGTACTCGCCGAAGGCCGGCCCAACCACCAGGGCCCGGTGGCCGGGCCCGAGCAGGGCCCTGGCCAGGATAAAAATCAGCTCGGTGGCCCCGTTGCCCACCAGCACTTGCTCCGGGCTTAAGCGGTGGGCCGCGGCGATGAGGTCGGCCAGCCGGCCGGCCCACGGGTCGGGGTAGGGCTTAAAGTCGACGGCCAGCACCGCCCGCCGAAGGCCGGGGGGCGGGGCGTAGGGGTTGATGTTGGCGCTAAAGTCGATAACCCCCGACCGCAACAGCTCGGGGCGGGCCCCGCCGTGGGCCGGCCGCCCCGGCCAAAACTGTCCGACCCCCAGCCGGTCAATATCAGCCATGGTCCGTAATGGCCTTAGCAAATATTCGGTAAGTTCGGCAGGGCCTTACGCCGAAGTTTTCGACGATGTTCCGCATTGCGTGGTTGGTTTCCAGCACCCAGGAGATTTCCATCTCCGCAAAGCCGAGCCTTAAGGCATTCTCGACGACCCGGTGGACCATTAGCACGGCCACCCCCGACTGCTGGTAGGCCGGCTTAACCCCGAAGGCGATGACCCGGATCCGGCGCAGGCTACGCCGAACCCTCACCTCCCAAATGAAACGTAATAGGCCCCAGGGGGTGAGCCGCCCGTTAAGCCGCTTAAGGACCGGGTTGTAGTCGGGCACGGCGATGAGCACCCCCACGACCTCGGGCCCGGCCCCGGCCTCCGGTACCGTTTCGGCAAAGAGGATCAGGTCCGGAACCAGCACCGGCCGCAGGCTGGCGGCCATGCGCTTCAGCTCGGCCTCGGTGATCGGTTGAAAGCCCCAGTTTCCGCCCCAGGCTGCCGGGTATACGTCTTGGGCAAAGGCCCGGATTTCGGCCTCAAGGCGGCCCATGTTTACCGGCCGCAACCGCACCCGGCCCCGCTCGGCCAGCCGCTCGGCCACCCGGACCAGCCGGTCCCACCTGGGGTTTTCCAGGTCGGCCCGGGTGGCCAGGTAGGCGTAGAGGTCCACCGCCTTGGCGTAGCCGCAGGCCTCGGCCAGCCGGGGGTAATAGGGCGGGTTGTACGGCATGAGAAAAGTCGGCATCCCCGCCCCCGCCACCAGCCAGCCCACCAGCTCGTTCATGGAGGGCGAAACCGGGCCGTAGACCGTGTCAAACCCCCACTCCCGGAGCTGAAGTTCCGCCGCCCTGAAAAGGGCCCGGCCCACTTCGGGGATATCGACGGCCTCGAAGAACCCAAAAAACCCGTCGCGGCGGACGTGGGACCGGTTGTGCAGGTCGTTTCGGATGGCGGCAATCCGACCCACCATCCGGCCGTCAATGTGGGCCAGGAAGGGCACCACCTCACCGTACTCCCAGAAGGGGTGGCGGCCGCCTACCAGGGCCAGCTCGTCGGCCTCGAGGGGCGGCACCCAGTTGGGGTCGTCCCGGTAGACCTGGCGGGGAAAACGGACGAACTCCCGAAGCAACCGGGCCGACCGGGCCCGGACAACTTCAACGGCCACTTTCCGCCGGCTTGCTCCCAGGTCCTCAGTCGATGTAATTGTAGGCCACCAGGGGCAGGAACTCGACGAAATCGGGCCGGAGGATAACCTCCTCCAGGAGGATTCTGGCTGCCAGCTCAAACTTGCTTTCGGCCCAGCCCTCGGGTCCCACCTCGGCCCGGATCCGGCCCAGCTCCTCCCCGAAAACCTGCCGGACCAGCTCCGGGGTCACCGGCCGCCCGTCCGTTAAGCTTACCCGGTGGCGGAGCCATTGCTGAACTTGGGCCCGGCAGATCTCCACGGTGGCGGTGTCCTCCATCAGGTAATTGATGGCCACCGCCCCGGTGCCCCGCAGCCACGACTCCAGGTAGCGCACCCCCACGTTCACGTTGGTCCGGAGGCCGCCCTCGGTGATCTCCCCCTCGGGCACCTTCAACAGGTCGGCGGCGGTGACGTGCAACCCCTCGTGGATTACGTGCCGCTGGTCCGGCCCTGGCATCCGCTGCTCGAACATCTCCCGGACGACGGGAACCAGCCAGGGGTGGGCAACCCACGTCCCATCAAAGCCCTGGGAGATCTCCCGGTCTTTATCTTCCCGAACCTTGGCGATGTTGCGCTCATTAACTTCCGGGTCGCGGGCCGGAATCTGGGCGGCCATCCCCCCGATGGCGTGGGCCCCCCGCCGGTGGCAGGTATTCACCAGCAGAAGGGCCAGCGACCGTAAAAAGTGCTTATCCATGGTCACCTGCGCCCGGTCCGGGAAGACGTACTCGGGGAAGTTAAAGAACTTTTTTATGAAGCTGAAAATATAATCCCAGCGGCCGAAGTTTAGGCCCACCGAGTGGTCCCGAAGCTCGTAAAGGATCTCGTCCAGCTCGAAGGCGGCCAAGATCGTCTCGATAAGGACGGTGGCCTTTACGGTTCCCCGCCGGATGCCGAGGAGGTCTTGGGCCCGGTTAAAAACGTCGTTCCACAGCCGGGCTTCCAGGCGGTTTTCCAGTTTGGGGATGTAAAAATAGGGCCCGGTTCCCTTGGCGATAAGCTTGCGGGCATTATGGAAGAAAAAGAGGCCGAAGTCGAATAGGGACGCCGAAACTTGCGCCCCGTCGATGAGGACGTGCTTCTCCTCCAGGTGCCAGCCCCGGGGCCGAACCATGAGGACCGCCGTCTTCTCGGCCAGGCGGTACAGGCGGCCGTCCGGACTTACGTACTCGATGGTGCCGTCCACCGCGTCCCGCAGGTTGATCTGGCCCTCGACGGTGCCGGCCCAGGTTGGGGAGAAGGCGTCCTCAAAGTCGGCCATGTAAACGTCGGCCCCCGAATTGAGGGCGTTAATGATCATCTTGCGGTCCACCGGGCCCGTGATCTCCACCCACCGCTTCTTAAGGTCGGGCGGCTCCGGGGCCACCCGCCAGTCGGCCCGGCGAATCTCCTCGGTTTCGGGCAGAAAATCGGGCAGTTTGCCGGCGTTGATATCGGCCTGAATCTCGGCCCGGCGGCGCAGTAGCCGCCGGCGGCCCGGGTTGAATTCCCGGTGCAGGGTGGCGACGAACCGCAGGGCCTCGGGGCTCAGGATTTCGGCGTAGGCCGGGGTAACCCGACCCCGAACCAGGATTCCGTCCGATTCGAGCTTACGGTTGAGTTCGTCCCGAATGTCGGCGGCCTCCGACATCTTTCCCCCTCCTTTCCATGCGTGTTGGCCAACCGAAGTCTAACCCGCTCCCGGGGCCGGTTGCAAACCGCCCCCCTATTCGAGGCCGCCCAGGTAGGCGGCCTGGACCTGCGGGTTGCGGGCCAGCTCCGCCGCCGGCCCCTCCAGGACGATCCGGCCCGTCTCGATGACGTAGCCCCGGTGGGCCACCTGGAGGGCCATGTGGGCGTTCTGCTCCACCAGCAGGATGGTGGTGCCCTGCTCGTTGAGGCGGCGCAAAACCCCGAAGATGGTCTCCACCAGGACCGGTGCCAGGCCCATCGAGGGCTCGTCTAAAAGCATAATCTTGGGCCCCATCATCAGGGACCGGCCGATGGCCAGCATCTGCTGTTCTCCGCCCGAGAGGGTGCCGCCCGGCTGGTCCTGCCGCTCATAAAGCCTGGGGAAAAGCTCAAAGACGGCTTTAAGCCGCCGCTGGACCTCCTTCGGGTCCCGAACCAGGTATGCCCCCATCTCCAGGTTTTCCAGGACCGTTAGCCGCGGAAATATCCGACGGCCTTCGGGCACATGGCCCACCCCGAGGGCGGCGACCTCGTGGGGGGGCAGCCGGGTGATATCCCGGCCCTCCAGCAGGACCTGGCCCTGCCGGGGTTTGACCAGCCCCGACATAGTCCGCAGGGTGGTGGTCTTACCGGCGCCGTTCGCCCCAATGAGGGTCACGATCTCCCCGGGCCGCACCACCAGGGAGACCCCTTTGAGGGCGTGGATGTGGCCGTAATAGGTGTGGACCTGCCGGAGCTCCAGGACGGGCCGGGCAACGGTGGCGGCCGCGGCTTGGACGTCCCTAATCGGCTGAACCAAGGGCGGCACCCCTTCCCAGGTAGGCTTCGATGACCCGGGGGTCCCGCCGGACCACGGCCGGCGGCCCCTCGGCGATCTTCTCCCCGTAATCGAGGACGGTCACCCGCTCCGAGATCCCCATAACCACCCGCATCTGGTGCTCAATAAGCACCACCATGATCCCCAGCTCATCCCGGAGCCGGCGGATGAGCTGGGTCGTTTCGGCCATCTCCTGGGGGTTCATCCCGGCCGTGGGCTCGTCCAGCAAGATAAGTTCCGGCTTAGAAGCCAGGGCCCGGGCAAACTCCACCTTCCGCTGTTCGCCGTAGGGGAGGTTTTTTGCCAACTCGTTGGGGTTCGCCTTCAGGCCCACAAACCGGAATAGCCGAAAGGCCTCCTCCACCAGGGCCCGCTCTTCCTCGAGGAAGGCCCGGGACCCGGCCAGCACCTGCACCACGCTGGCCCTTATTCGGGTATGCATGCCCACCAGGATGTTTTCCAAAACGGTCATATTTTGAAAGAGGCGGATATTCTGAAAGGTCCGGCTGATTCCCCGGGCCGCCACCTGGTCGGGCCTTAACCCGTCGATGCGCCGGCCCTCAAACCACACCTCGCCCCCGTCCGGTTTGTAAAAACCGCTGATGATGTTAAAAAGGGTCGTTTTTCCGGCCCCGTTGGGCCCGATGATGCTCACGATCCGGCCCCGCTCCACCCCAAAGTCCACGGCGTTGACGGCCACCAGGCCCCCGAATCGCTTGGTTACCCGGCGGCACTCGAGGAGAAACTCAGCCATCGGCCCCACCTCCGGCCGTCGGGGCCAGGGCGGGGGCGGCCTCGGCCCGCCGCCCTTCCAGCTCCAGCTGGTGGCGCCGCTCGGGGATGATCCCCTGGGGACGGAGGATGCTCATAATGACCAGGAGGATCCCAAAGACGAGCCGCTCGTACTTGGCCGGGTCCAGCTGGGTTGGCCAGCGGGACAGGGGGTAATTAATAATTGGGATAACTGCATCGGTAGCCCGCAACTGGTTAAGGAGGAGCGAAAGCCCTTTAAGAACCTGAAGGTTTAAGACCGTAACCACCGTGGCGCCCACAATGGCCCCGGGGATGCTCCCCATCCCCCCGACGATGACCATGGCCAGGACGCCGATGGACTCCATAAACGTGAAGCTTTCGGGATTTATAAAATACTGCTTGGCCCCGAAAATCATTCCCATGGCCCCCGCAAAGGAGGCCCCGGCGGCAAAGGCTCCCAGCTTCATTCGGACCAGGGGGATTCCCATCGCCTGGGCCGCCAGCTCATCCTCCCGGATGGCCGTCCAGGCCCGGCCCACCCAGGAGTTTTCCAGCCGGCGGGTGATGACAACGGCAAAGCCCACCACCAGCAGAACCAGGAAATAGAAATAAAGGGCGTAGAGGGTGGCGTCGTCTGCCGTGATCCCCAGGGCCGTGAGGACCGGCTTGAAGAAGAGGGGCGGCCGCTGGATCGCCCGGATCCCCTGGGGTCCGTTGGTGAGGTTTATCGGCTTGTCA
>DAOUCL010000266.1:0-12098 GCA_034432015.1 Dehalococcoidia bacterium | reverse complement strand
GGAGGTTGGCGTCGCAGGTCAGGATGGGCCAGTGGTGGGTGCGGGCCAGCTCCAACAGCTTTTCGTCCACACCGACCGCCTCCTGGACGTCGAGCTCCGAGATGACGAGGGGGATGGCCGGGTCCCGCCGCAGCCGGTTAAGAACGCTCAGGCCCCGTCGGCCCCGGCCCCGCCGGATGGGGTCGGGCGAATCGGCCACCTGCTGGAGCTCGTCCAAAACGAAGTGGGGAATAAGCAGGGTGCCCGGGATGAAACCGGCCCGGTAAACCGCTTCAAGTCGGCCGTCGATAAGCACGCTGGTATCGACCAGGATATAGGCCGCCCCTTGCCGGTTCCCCAGACGCCACGGGTTCGTAAGAAACTGCACCAGCTCCTGCTTGCGCCAGACCATCAAAGTGGCCCCGAAGTAGCCTAAAACCAGGCTGGCCAGAAAGGGCAGGACCTGTCCGAAGGGGGCCGGCAGCAGGGAAAGGGGCAGGGCCAGCAGGGCGGCGATCACCAGCCCGATAATGAGGCCGACGGTGCCGGCTACCAGGTCCTGGGCGGAGATAACCCTAAGCTGGTCCCGGACCCGCCGGAGGGGCCGCACCGTAAGGTACGGGGTAATCAGCAGGCCGATGCCCGCCCCGGCCAGGGTAAGGGCGATCAGCGCCCGCAGGGCGCCGGGGTCGCTGGGGTCGAGGGCCAGCACTTCGCCCAGCCGAAAGCCGGCGTAAGCCAGCGCCAGCATTCCTAACAGCCGGACGGCCAGCTCCACGCCCATTCTTCAGGGTCACCCCAGGGCCAGTTTGATGGCCTCCCGCACGGTGCGGGCCGGTATGATTTCGATGCCCTGAACCCGGGGCACCGGTCCGGCCGGGAGCAGGCAGGCCCGGAAGCCCAGCCGGAGGGCCTCAGTAAGCCGCCGCTCCACCTGAGCCACCCGTCGCAACTCGCCCCCCAGCCCCACCTCCCCGAAGGCCACCAGGTCCGGCCGGAGGGGGCGGTCCTTGAAGCTGGAGGCGATGGCCAGGACCACCGCCAGGTCGGCCGCCGGCTCCTCCAGCCGCAGGCCGCCCGTGACGTTGACATAGATATCCTGGTTGCCCAGGGCCAGGCCGGCCCGCCGGGTGAGCACCGCCCCGAGCAGCACCAGCCGGTTGGGGTCGATGCCGTGGGCCACCCGCCGGGGGATTCCCACCGTGCTGTAGGCCGTAAGGGCCTGAACTTCCACCAGCAAAGGCCGGGTGCCTTCCAGGGTGGCGGTTACCACGCAGCCCGGAAGTTCCGGGTTCCTTTCGGCCAGGAAGAAGAGGGAGGGGTTGGCCACCTCGGTCAGGCCCTGCTCCCCCATCTCGAAGACCCCGACCTCGTTGGTGGAGCCGAACCGGTTTTTAACCCCCCGCAGGACCCGGTAGCTCTGGTAGCGGTCGCCTTCCAGGTAAAGGACGACGTCCACCAGGTGCTCGATGATGCGGGGCCCGGCGATGGTTCCCTCCTTGGTGACGTGGCCGACAATGAAGACCGGCGTGCGGGCGGTTTTGGCCCAGCGGATTATCGCCTGGGCGCACTCCCGAACCTGGCTTACCCCGCCCGGCAGCCCCGGAATCTGCTCGCTGGCCAGGGTCTGAATCGAGTCGATAATGACCACATCCGGGCGGGCGCTTTCTAGCTGGTCCAGGATAACCTCCAGGGAGGTCTCGGCCAGCAGGTAAAGGTTTGGGGAGCGGACACCGAGCCGGTCGGCCCGGAGCTTTATCTGCTCCACCGACTCCTCCCCCGAGACGTACCAGACCTGCCGGCCGTCCCGGGCCAGGAGGTCGGCGGCCTGTAAAAGCAAGGTCGATTTGCCGATGCCGGGGTCGCCCCCGAGGAGGACGGCCGCCCCCGGCACCAGCCCCCCGCCCAGCACCCGGTCAAACTCCCCCAGCCCGGTGGAAATGCGGGGGAGCTGGCGGGCCTCAAGCTGGGAGACGGCCGCGGCCCGGACCAAACCGGCCTCGCCACCCGGGCGCCGGGCCGACGAACTGCCCGGGGAGATGGTCTCGACGTAGGTGTTCCACTGGTCGCAGTCGGGACACCGGCCGAGCCATTTAGGGCTTTCCGCCCCGCAGTTCTGGCAGATAAAAACGGTCCGGGATTTGGGCATGGCCTTCTAAGACTATGATACATGGCCCGGGGTTCCGGCTGCTGGCCGGGGAAACTACCAGCCCTCGGCCGGCCCGAGGTGGTAGGGCATGTCCACCACGACCACGTTAGGCCGGAAAAAGAGGGCCAGTTTGAGGCGCAGGGCGGTTAGGTTGTGCAGGAGGTACTGCCAGGGGTAGCGGGGGACGATTTCGGGCAGGACCACCACGACCGGGGTTTTGGGGTCTTCCCGGCGCAAGGCGTCGATGTAGGCCAGCAGGGGCTGAACCACCGCCCGGTAAGGCGAGTCGATCACGACCAGGGGCACGTCGATGCCCAGCTCCGCCCAGCGCCGGCGCAGGCGGGCAGCCTCGCCCGGGTCCAGGCTGACGTGGACGGCGACTACGTCAGAAGCGAGCTGGCGGGCAAAGGTCAGGGCGTTAAGGGCGGCCCGGTCGGCCCAGGCCACGGGCACCACCACCCGCAGGCCCCGCAGGGGCCTTAAGGCCGCCTCCGGGCGGTCGATGGTGAGCATATCTTCGATAAACCGATAGTGGCGGTGGATGGCGAGCATTAAGGCCACCAGGGTCGGGATGACGAGGATTACCACCCAGGCGCCCAGGGCGAACTTGGTAACCCCCACTACCGCCGTCACCACCCCGGTGACCAGCGCCCCCAGGCCGTTGACGGCGGCCCGGAGCTTCCAGCCCGGCCCCCCTTCCCGCCGCCAGTGGACCACCATCCCCGCCTGGGAGAGGGTGAAGGCGACGAAGACCCCCACCGCGTAGAGGGGCACCAGCTGGGTTACGCTTCCGCCGAAGGCCACGATTAAGACGACGGCCAGGGCGGCCAGCAGGATGATGCCGTTGTCGAAGGCGAGCCGGTCGCCCCGGCGGGCAAAGAACCGGGGGAAGTACATGTCCTTGGCTAGGATGCTGGCCAGCCGCGGAAAGTCGGCAAAGGCGGTATTGGCCGCAATTAGCAGGATGCCCATTGTGGCGAACTGGACCAGGTAGTAAAACCAGGAGCGGTCGGCCAGGGTGCGGGCAATCTGGCTGAGGACGGTCTCAACTTCCGCCGGGTCGGGAATAACCCGCAGGTAGGCGGCGAGAAAGCCGATGCCCAGCAGAATGGTGCCGTAAATCAGGGCCAGTAGGGTGAGGGCCTGGGCGGCGTGTTTGCCCTCGGGCGGTTTAAAGATGGGCACGCCGTTGGCGATGGCCTCAACCCCGGTCAGGGCCACCGAGCCGGAGGCAAAGGCCCGCAGAACCAAGAAGACCGAGAGGGCTTCGGTCCCAAGCTCCGTCCCGGCCAGGGCCCCGGGGGGCGGCTCGTAGGGTCCGGCGGTGCCGGTGATAATCTCGTAAAGGCCGAGGCCGATGAGGCCGAGCAGGCTGGAAATGTAAAGATAAACCGGGACAAGAAAGATGTTGGCCGCCTCCCGGATGCCCCGGAGGTTGGCCAGGGCCAGCAGGCTGACGACCCCAACGCTCAGCTCCACCCGGTGGGGGAAGAGGTCGGGGAAGGCCGAAACCACCGCCGCCACCCCGGCCGTAACCGATACGGCGACGGTAAGGACGTAATCCGTAAGGAGGGCGGCCGCGGCCACCAGCCCCGGAAGCCGCCCCAGATTATCGCTGGCAACGATGTAACTTCCCCCACCGCTGGGGTAGGCCAACACCGTTTGCCGGTATGAGGTGGCAACGATGACCAGCAGGACCGTTATCGCCGCCGCGACCGGGAAGGTTAGGCTTAAGGCCGCCGCCCCGGCCATGGCCAGCACCCGCATTATCTCTTCCGGGCCATAGGCCGCCGAGGAAATGGCGTCCGGGGAGAGGATCACCATTCCCTTTAAGACCCCGACCCGCTCGTGGAGCTCCCGCTCGGTGGGTATGCGCCGGCCGATAAGGACCCGCCGGAGGGCCGCCAGAACCTGGCGGCCGGGGGTTCGGGGGGCCAGGACCCGCTCGGTGGCCACCAGCTCCCCGCGGCCACGCCGCCGAAATTCGGCCGCAAAGGGCCGGACGATCCGCACGTAGCGGGTGCCCGGCCGCCGGCCGGCGGCGACCTCGGTGGCCTCCAGGTCGGGGGTTATCCGCCGGTCGCCGGTCGGGTGGGGGTGTTCGCCTTCGGGGTTTTGACGGTCGGTCGCCATAACACCAGGCCCGTTCAAAAAGTATGGCTTTGATGGCCTAAAAAGGGACTCAAGACCCGCCTTTTCAGTCTAAAGATTCTCTTAAAAATTGCCGGGGGCCGGTGCTATGATCAGATTTGGGGATGGTAGACGGTTTTATTCGGCTCCGGCGACTCGCCGACGCCCTCCGGACGAAGCGGCGGCCGGTGCTTGGTTACGGGGTGGCCCTGCTGGCCGTTCTGCTAGCAACTCCCCCCATCGACCTGCTGAGCGTCTATCTGACCACGGCCAACAGCCTGATGCTTTACCTGCTGGTGGTGTTGGGGATTGCCAGCGCCTTCGGCGTCGGCCCGGCGGTGCTGGCCTCCTTCGCCGCCGTCTTCACCTACGACTGGTGCTGCATGGCCCCTTTGGGCCCCGGCATCGCCGACCCGGCCGAGTGGGTGGCCCTTTACCTCTTCCTGGCCACCGCCCTGGTGGCCGGCCAGCTGGCCGGCCGGCTCCACCGCCGGACGGAGGAGGCCCGCCGCCGGGAGCGGGCGGCCGTTCTGCTTTACGAAATCAGTGAGCTTCTTAACGGTCCCCGAAGTCCCGAAGAGGCCCTTAAGGCCGTGGCCGCCCGCCTTCGGGCCGAGTTCAACCTGGCCGGTTGCGCCGTCCTGCTGGCCGACCCCAGGGGCCGGCTGAATCCGGTGGCCGTTGAAGGGGACTTTCCCGCCGAGCCGGCCCGGGTAATGGCCGCCGGCGTCTACGCCCAGGGCCGTCCGGCGACGTACTTGAGCAGCCCGGCCCACCCCGGCCGCTGGATCCGGCTGGTGGGTCCGGCCCGGCCGGGGCTGGCGGTGGGCCCGGCCAACCCCACCTTTCTGGTGCCCCTCCGGGCCGGCGACCGGGTGGTGGGGGTGCTGGGCCTGGGCCGGCGGCCCGGCGAGCCGCCCTTCTCCCGGGACGAGGACCGGGCCATCGCCGGGGTGGCCCACCAGCTGGCCCAGGCGGTGGAGCGGGCCCGCCTGCGGGAGGAGGCCATCGCCGCCGACGTCCTCCGGCAGGCCGACGAGCTTAAGACCACCTTGCTCCATTCGGTCTCCCACAACCTGCGGACGCCCCTGGCGGCAATCAAGGCCGCCGCCGGAAGCCTGATGCAGGAGGGCCTTACGGCCGACCCGGCCGCCCGCCGGGAGCTGGCCCTCACCATCGACCGGGAGGCGGACCGGCTCAACCGGATCATTGAGAACCTGCTGGATATGTCCCGCCTTGAGGCCGGGGTTCTGCGGCCCAACAAACAGCTTTACCCCCTGGCCGACCTGGTCAACGACGTGGTCGGCCGGATGCGGCCGCTGGCGGCCGACCACCGGGTGGTGGTGGACGTGCCGGAGGACCTTCCGCCGGTGCCCCTCGACTACGTCCAGGTGGACCAGGTGCTTTCTAACCTGCTGGAAAACGCCTTTAAGTACGCGCCCGCCGGAACCGAGGTCCGGGTTACGGCCCGGCGGGTGAACGGGGCCGTTCGGGTAAGCGTTATCGACCACGGCCCCGGAATCCCGCCCGAGGAGCAGGGCCGGGTATTCGACCGCTTCTACCGGGGGGCCCGGGGCATCGGCCTGGGGCTGGCGGTGGCCCGGGGCCTGGTGGAAGCCCACGGGGGTAAAATCTGGGCGGAGACCACCCCGGGGGGCGGGGCGACCATAAGCTTTACGTTGCCCTTAGTCGTCCCCGGGATCCCGGAGGCCAGCCCGCTGGGGATGAGGTGAGAGAATGGCCGGCGCCCGAATTCTGGCCGTCGACGACGAAAAGGAGATCCTTAGGGCCCTTAAAACTTACCTTACCGGCAACGGCTACGAGGTGATTACGGCCGAGACCGGCCGGGAGGCCCTCTCGCTTTTTTACGGCCGCCGGCCCGACGTGATTCTGCTGGACCTGGGCCTCCCCGACATTTCCGGTCTGGAGGTCATCCGGGAGGTGCGGGCCGCCTCCACCACCCCGATAATCATCCTCTCGGTCCGGAGCGACGACCGGGATAAGGTGGAGGCCCTCGAGGCCGGGGCCGACGACTACCTCACTAAGCCCTTCAGCGTAACCGAACTTTTAGCCCGGATCCGGGTCGCCCTCCGGCACGCCGCCGGTCCCCTGGCCCAGAGCGAACCGGTAATTCGGGTTAACGGCCTCACCATCGACCTGGCCCGCCGGCAGGTCTTCCGGGATGGGCAGGAGGTGCACCTCACCCCCACCGAATTCAACCTGCTCAAGACCCTGGCCCGCTACGCCGGGAAGGTGGTAACCCACCGGATGCTGCTGCGGGAGGTGTGGGGGCCCGAATACGGGGACGAATCCCATTATTTACACGTTTACATGGCCCAGCTCCGGCGCAAGCTCGAGCCGGACCCTCAGAATCCGCGGTTTATCATCACCGAACCCGGCATCGGCTACCGCCTCCGAACCGGTTGAAGGGCCATTTTACAATTCGTTAATTAGCTTTTAAACGATCCCGCCCAAAATTTTTAATGAAAGCGCCTTCCTGGGGATGGGGTAACGTATGGCGGCGACGATCCTGGTCGTGGACGATGAGCCGAACATCACCCAGTTGCTTAAGCTTTACCTGAGTCGGTCGGGCTTTCAGGTGGAGACGGCGGCCAGCGGCGAGGAGGCCCTGCGCAAGACCCGGGCCCTCCGGCCCGACCTTATCGTTTTAGACCTAAAGCTTCCCGACATCGACGGCCTCGAGGTCTGCCGCCGGGTCCGGGCCGAGAGCGACGTCCCCCTTATCATGCTCACCGCCCGGGATGAGGATATCGACAAGGTCGTCGGCCTGGAGATGGGGGCCGACGATTATATAACAAAGCCTTTCAACCCCCGGGAGGTGCTGGCCCGGGTCCGGGCCGTCCTCCGGAGGTCGGAGGGGCGGCTCCGGGTCGACGGGCCCATCAGGCTGGGCGACCTGGTAATCGACCCTGGCCGGCGGGAAGTCTTCGTTGGGGACCAGCCGGTTCAGCTCCGGGCCAAGGAGTTCGACCTGCTGGCCGCCCTGGCCCGCAATGCCGGCATTGTGCTGGACCGGGACCGGCTTCTTAATCAGGTCTGGGGCTACGATTTTGCCGGGGATACCCGGACCGTGGACGTCCACATCGCCTGGCTGAGGCAAAAGCTTGCCGGCAGCCGGGTGGAGATCCAGACCGTACGGGGGGCAGGTTATAAACTCGTAGTGCACGAATGACCCTGCGGGCAAAGCTCTTTTTAGCTTTTACGTTGGTGATTTTCGTCTGCCTGCTGCTGGCCGGCGCCGGCTTTTTGTGGGTACTTCAACACTACCAGTTTCAGGCCCGGGCCGCCCGCATCGCCGAACTTAGCCGGCCGGTGGCCGTCCAGGTGGCGGCCCTGGAGCGGCAGGGCCAGTCGCCGGCCGCCATGGCCGACCTTCTCCGGGAGGATGCCGCCGAGCTGGATATCCGGGTGCTCATCCTGGATGCCTCCGGCACGGTCGTGGCCGATACCGGCCGCGAGTTTGAGGGCCGGCGCCTCGACTTCGCCTCGGCCGTCCGCTCGGCCGGGACCGTCTGGGTGGAGGCCTGGGGCCACACCTTTGCCGTCGTGCCGGCGGTCTCGGTCAGGCCCTTCCGAGGGGTAACCAGCATCGTGGCCGTGGGCATCCCCAACTCGAGCCTGCGGGGCGGCTGGCTTACCCTCCTGCCCAGCCTGGGGCTGGCCGGGCTGGGGGCGCTGGGGGTATCGGCCGGCATCTCTTGGCTTCTGGCCAGGTCCATCGCCCAGCCCCTGGCCGAGCTTACCCAGGCCGCCACCCGGATGGCCGCCGGGGAGTTCGACCAGACGGTGCCTGCCCGGGGCACCCGGGAGACCATCCAGCTGGCCGAGGCCTTCAACCAGATGAGCCAGCAGGTAAGCCGCTCCTACCGAACCCTTAAAAACTTCCTGGCCGACGTCTCCCACGAGCTTCGGACGCCCCTCACCTCGGTGAAGGGTTTCGCCCAGGCCCTGACCGAGCAGGCCGTAAGTTCGCCGGCCGAAGTGGCCGAGGTGGCCCGGATCATCCTGGAGGAGGCCGACCGGATGGACCGGCTGGTAAACGACCTGCTCTTTCTCTCCCGTCTGGAGGCCAACCAGGTGCCCTTCAACCCGGAGCCGGTGGACCTGGCCGGGCTGGCCCGGACCTGCTTGCGCCGCTTCGAGCGGGAGGACTCCGGCAACCTGCGGTTCGAGTTTGCGGCCGACGGGCCGGCCGAGGCCCTCGTTGACCCGACCCGGACGGAGCAGGTTCTCGCTAACCTGCTTAAAAACGCCGTCCAGCACACCCCGGCCGGCGGCCTCATCCGGGTGACGGTTGAGCCCGGGGCCTACCAGCAGCGGCCCGGGGTGTGGGTTCGGGTCTTTAACAGCGGCTCCTTTATCCCCGAGGGGGAGCGGGAGAAGATCTTCCAGCGTTTCTACCACCGGAACCACCACGGCCTGGGCCTCGGCCTGGCCATAACCCGGGAAATCGTCCAGGCCCAGGGGGGTATAATTCGGGTTAATAGCGACCCCCAGACGGGCACCGAGTTCGCCGTCTGGCACCCGGCCCCCGAACGGCCCCCGGCCGAGGGGGCCAAACCGAAGCTGCTGGCAAGGAGAACCTGATATGGCCGAGGCGGAAACCACCCTTGCCGGTAAAGTCAACGGCGTCTTCAGGCGGCTGTGGGGGAACCGCCTGCTCCTGGCGGCCGCCGCGGCGGTCCTGCTGGCCGTGGCCGGCTACCTTGTTTACACTCAGGTCCTCAGCCGACCGGCCCAGACGGCCCAGCTCCAGACGGTCCCGGTTCAGCGGACGAATATCCTGGCAACCGTCAACGCCTCGGGAACGGTTTCTGCCCCCAACCAGGCAAGGCTCACCTTTAAAACCCCGGGCATCGTCAAGGAGGTCTACGTAAAGGTTGGGGATGCCGTCAAGCAGGGCGACCCCCTGGCCGCCTTAGACACCACCGACCTTCAGGCCCAGGTAACCCAGGCCGAGGCCAACGTCAACATCGCCCGTTTTAGACTCCAACAGCTCCTTCAGCCCCCCAAGCCCCAGGACATCCAGTCCCTCCAGGCGGCCTACGATTCGGCGCTGGCAAAGTACGAGGCGGCCAAGGCCGCCCTGCCTACCGAGGAGCAGCTTAGGGCCGCCCAGGCCAACTACGAGGCCGCCGTGGCCAAATATCAAAACCTGCTGAACCCGCCGACAGCCGGCCAGGACCTGGCCGCCCTCCAGGCCCAGTACGACGCCGCCGTGGCCCGCCTGAACCAGCTTCTGGCCGGGCCCAATCCCAACGACGTGGCCGCCGCCAAGGCCCAACTGGACCAGGCCAAGGTCCAGCTCGACCAGGCCCAGCTCGCTTATAACCGCATCGCTGGCCGCCGGGATGCCGCCGACCGGCCCGAAGCTAAAGCCCTTGCCCAGGCCCAGGCGGCCTATCAGGCTGCCCTGGCCGCCTACCAGGCAAGGACGGCCGGGCCGACCGAGGACCAGATCAAGGCCGCCCAGGCCCAGGTCGAGCAGGCCCGCCAGGCCCTCGAGGCCAAGAAGGCCCAGCTGAATGACCAGAGCCAGATCAAGGCGGCCGAAGCCGCGATGGCCCAGGCGAAGCAGCAGCTTGACCAGCTTCAGCAGGCCCTAAACGAGCAGGCCAACTTAAAGGCGGCTGAGGCCGCGGTGGCCCAGGCCAAGGCCCAGCTGGACAAGGCGCTCCAGGGTCCGGACCTGAACGACATCGCCGTGGCCCAGGAGCAGGTTCGGCAGGCCGAGGCCAGCCTTCAGCAGGCCCGCAACAACCTCGAAAATGCCGTCCTTCGGGCGCCCTTCGACGGGGTTGTGGCGGCCGTGAATGTCAACCCCGGCGAGCAGACATCCACAGCCGGTGGTCCCATCGTGGTGCTCACCGACCTTTCGTCCCTGCGGGTAGATGTGAATATCGATGAAGCCGATATCGGCAAGGTCAAGGTCGGTCAGCCGGTCCGCATCACCAGCGACAACCTGCCCGGCCAGCAGTTTCAAGGCCGGGTCTCGGCCATCGCCCCGACCGCGACCATCCAGCAGGGCGTCGTAAACTACCAGGTCCAGGTTCAGATTCAGGCCCAGCCCGGTCAGCCCCTGCCCCTCCGGCCCGGGATGACGGTGCTGGTGAGCATCATCTACGACCAGCGCCAGAACGTCCTGGCCGTGCCGAACCGGGCCGTGCGCACCCAGGGCCGGACCCGCTACGTCGAGGTGCTGGTGGACGGGGGCCGGACGGAGCGGCGGGAGGTTCAGACCGGCCTGAGCAACGACCAGCTTACGGAGATAGTTTCGGGCCTTAAGGAGGGCGAGCGGGTGGTGATTCCCGGAACCACCACCGCCCAGCCCCGGGTCCCCACCGGAGGCTTTGGCGGCCCGCCGGGCGGCTTCGGCGGGCCGCCGCCGGCCGGGGGGCGCTGAGGCCTCGGCCATGCCGCCTCTGATCTTGCTCCAGAACGTAACCAAGGTTTACAGCCTCGGGCAGGTAGAAGTGACCGCCCTGGCCGGGGTGAGCCTGGAGGTAAATCCGGGCGAGCTGGTCGCGATCATGGGCCCGTCGGGGTCGGGTAAGTCTACCCTGATGAACATCCTGGGCTGTCTCGACCAGCCCACCTCGGGCCGCTACCTGCTCGAAGGCACCGACGTGGGCCGGCTTTCGGACGACGACCTGGCCATAATACGCAACCGCAAGATCGGGTTCGTCTTTCAGAGTTTTAACCTCCTTCCCCGCCTGCGGGCCATCGAACAGGTGGAACTGCCGATGATTTACGCCGGGATTCCCCGGCCGACGCGCCGGAGGCGGGCAGCCGAGCTTCTGGAGCTGGTCGGCCTGGGCGACCGGCTCGACCACCGGCCGACCCAGCTTTCGGGTGGCCAGCAGCAGCGGGTGGCCATCGCCCGGGCGCTGGCCAACGACCCGAGTCTCATCCTGGCCGACGAGCCGACGGGGAACCTCGACTCCCGCTCCAGCGCCGAAATCCTGGCGGTGCTTCAGCGGCTCAACCGGGAGCGGGGGGTGACCGTCGTCATCGTAACCCACGAACCTGATGTTGCCCGCCACACCCGGCGGATCATCCAGATGCGGGACGGGCTTATCATCCGGGACGAGCCCAACCTTAACCCCAGCGACGCCGAGGCCGCCCTCGGGAAGAAGGGCCCATGACCAAGTACTTAGACCTTACCCTTACGGCCTTGCAGGCCCTTTCGGTCAACCGGCTGCGGACCTTTCTTACCGTGCTTGGTATCGTCATCGGGGTCGGGTCCGTCATCGCCATGATTTCCGTCGGCCGGGGAGCCAACGAGCAGATTACGGCCCGGATTCAAAACATCGGCACCAACCTCCTTTTCATCGGCCCGGGGCAGGTCCAGCAGGGGGGCTTGGCCCTGGGCTTCGGGTCGGCCCAAACCCTCACCTACGACGACGCCGTGGCCCTCAACAACGACCCGGAACTGCTCTCAATGATTACGGCGGCGGTGCCCTTTAACCAGACGTTCCGGCAGGTGGTGGGTAACGGGACCAACTGGAACACCCGCATCGTCGGCACCACCCCGGATTACTGGTGGGTGCGGAACTACCAGCTGGCCGCCGGGGATTTTTTTAACCAGCAGCAGTTTGAGGCGGCCTCGGCCGTGGCCGTCCTCGGGGCCGATGTGGCCGACCAGCTCTTCCCCGAATCGGACCCCATCGACCAGAATATCCGGATCGGCCAGGCGACCTTCCGGGTTATCGGCGTCTTTGCCCGGAAGGGGGCCGGGGCCCTGGGCAACGAGGACGACGTGGTGGTTATACCCCTGACGACCTTCTACCGGACGATTACCCGGCAGGTGGCCGCCCGG
>DAOUCL010000265.1:0-2392 GCA_034432015.1 Dehalococcoidia bacterium | reverse complement strand
CCCCCGGCATACCGTTCGATGGACCGGCGGACCTCGGCGTCGGTGGTGTAGGCCAGGCCGTCCCGGAGCTTGCCGGCCCCGGCCAGGGCCGCCGAGTCCGCCAGGTTCTGAATGAGCCGTCGCTGGGCGTAGGCGTAGCCGCCGTCAATGGCCAGACCCACCATTGCGACCAGGGCGACGATGGCGAGGGCAACCATAACGACGCTCTGGCCCCGTCCCAGCTTTCGGTCAACCACAGGTCCCACCGCCTTTCTGCGTATTACTCGGTCATAACCACCGACGACGCCGTCAGCCGGACCTCGAAGGGTATCAGTGGGGTTATCGGCCGGTATTTATAGGTCACGGTGGCCGTAATCGTCCGGCCGAAACCCGAGCGTAGCGTCCAGTCCGTCTCCGGATAGATGTGAAAGGTGAGGGTTGCATCCGGACCGTTCCAGTAGTCCGGGCCTTCCCAGTACCTCGGGGCATCCTGCCAGGGGCCCGAAAAGGAGCCGGAAAAGCCGGAGGCCAGCTTCCAGCAGGGGGCGGCCGGGCTGGTGTAGTCCGCGCCGGCGCAGTCGGTTCGGAGGGCTACGCCCCGGGCCAGGCCGGCGGCGATGGCCGCCGCGTTGGAGCGGGGGTTGGTCACGTCCCCGATAAAGTCCTGCTGGGAAAGCGGCTGGTGCTCGGTAGCAACGGCGTACCGGGCCGCCTCCCGGGCCATGTTCGATATTGTAATGTACTGGTAAATTCCAAAGCCCAGGTCAAAGACGCCCATAAACAGCAGCATCACAACCATCAGCCCGAGGGCAAACTCCAGCAGGCTCTGGCCCCGATTTTTCCGGCTCACCGGCCGCCTCCTGACCCGGAGTCGACGACGGTGCCGGTGGCGGCGTCAACCCGGACCTGAAGGCTCTGCCCGCTCCCGGAGTCCAGGGCGGTAATCCGCCACTCTGGGGCCGGCCGGTCGGCCGGCTTGAGAAGCCTGACCGTCAGGCTCGCCCCGGGCCGGTCTTTAAGAAAAGCTTCGCCCCCGGCCCGCAGGAAGGCCTCGACGGCCCCGTCGCTGTCCACTTTCCAGTCCAGGAAGACCACCTCGTCCAGGTCGCCTCCCAGCGCTGTTTCGGGTCCGGCCTCGGCCCGGCCGTCGGCCACGGTGACCACCCGGGCCGCGTCCCCCGAAACGAAGTAAAAGGCCCAGGCTCCCCGGCCGGTTCGGAGCCGCTCCGCGCTGGGGCTCTGCCAGGACGTCGACACAAGCACCAGCCGGGCATCGGACCGCCAGGCCCGCCCCACCTGGGCGGCCGCCCGGAAGGCCGTCCGGGCCGTTACGTCGGTCGGCCTGACATCCGCCTGCCGGGTGACGGCCAGGCCCGTACCGCACCCGGCCAGCAGAATGCCAAAAACCAGCAACACCGGCCTCAATTTCCTCAAGGCGCACACGTCCCGCCGAAGTTCTCAAGAAGCAGGGTTACCTGCGTGGTCTGAGCGCCCGTGACGGTGACCCCTGGAACCGAGTCCACGTACGACCCACCCTCAATGCACAGGCTCCCTGCCACGGTGTAGGTGCCGGACGGCAGGCCGCTCAGGCTGAACTGCCCGTCCGGACCGGCCAGGGTCTGTGCCACCAGGGTGTTCCCGGAAAGGACCCTTACCGTCGCCCGGGGTGCCAGGGTCAGCCCGCCGGACGTGGAGGCCCAGACGGTTCCCCGGATGGTTCCGGTCGGCCCGGGACTTACCGTCGGGGTCGGGCTGCCGGGCGTCGGCGTGGGCGTCGGTGTCGCGGCCGTGCCCTGGATGGCGATGGGATAAGGCACGCTCACGTTGTTCGACTCACTGCCTTCCCGGATCTGGTTGTAGGTGTCCACCTGGGCCTGCAGGAAGTGGGACCCGGGCATCGAAAACGTGTACGTGAAAGTCACCGTCTTTGACGCCCCGGGGGCGAGGCCGTTTACGGCAACCCAGGCAAAGCCCGGGCTTCCCGGCACCGGCACCTGGTCGACGTAGGCGTCCACGTAGAAGAAGCCGGTTACCGGGGCCCCCGAGGCGTTCTGAATCGTCACCCGCACCGTGACCGGCTCGCCCACCCGAGGCTCCTGATTGGACCTGGGACCCTGTGCTGACAGGCTGCTGACCAGCAGGTCGGGAAGGGTCGCCGGGGTCGGAGTTGGACTTGTGGTCGGGGTTGGCGTGGGCGTCGGCGGGTTCCCGCAGACGACGGCAACCGGATTCGAGGGCGGGCTCTCCCGCCCGTCCCCGGTCACGGCCGTGACCACGTAATCGTAGCGGGTATTGTTGTCCACCGACACCGCAAAAGCGGTTCCGCCCGTGCTGGCGATAAAGACAAAGGTCCGGCCGGAGTCGGCCGACTGGTAGACGTTGTAGCGGACCGCACCCGGAACCGCCGTCCAGC
>DAOUCL010000264.1:0-7144 GCA_034432015.1 Dehalococcoidia bacterium | reverse complement strand
CCTTAAGACCCGGGGGGATGAAGAGGTGGACCTGGTTGGGGTGGGGGAGATCCCGCTGCCGGGCCGCCACAACCTGTATAACTGCCTGGCGGCCGCCCTGGCGGCCCACCTGGCTGGCGCCGCGGTCACTTCCATCCGCCGGGTGCTCCTTCGCTTCCGGCCCCTCCCCCACCGCCTGGAACCGGTGGGGGAGGCGAATGGGGTCCGCTTCGTCAACGACAGCATCGCCACCTCCCCCGTTCGGGCGGCGGCGGGGATCCGGGCGACGCCTCCGCCGGTGGTCCTCCTGGCCGGGGGCAAGCCGAAGGGCCTCCCCCTGGACCCCCTGGTGGCCGCCGCCCGGGAGGCCTGCCGCCTGGTCATCCCCTACGGTCAGGCGGGGCCGCAGGTGCGGGCGGCGTTGCTGGCCGGGGGCGTCCCCGTCGACGAGGTTCAGCCCGGCGTGGCCGCCGCTTTCCGCCGGGCGGTAACCTTGGCCCGACCGGGGGATACGGTGTTGCTTTCGCCGGGCTTTGCGAGTTTCGACGAATTCCGGGACTTTGAGCACCGGGGCGAAGTTTTCCGCAGGCTTGTAAGGGAATGGTGCGGGCAGAACAGCTCCCCATAGGGGGCCGGCGCCGGGAAACCGTCGCCGAAAGGCGGAGCCGCATCCGGGCCCGGGAACTGGCCGCCACCCGGCTGGGCCCCCCCGACTGGTGGCTCCTGGGGTGTGGGGGTCTGCTGGCGGTCTTCGGCCTGATGGCCGTTTACAGCGCCAGCTTCGCCGTGGGCCTGCGGGAATTTAACAACCCTTATTACTTCTTCAGCCGGCAGGCGGCGGCCCTGGCTTTGGGCATCGGGGCCTTTGCCGTCACCTACCTGGTCGATTACCGGGTCTGGAAACGGCTGGCAGTTTGGGGGCTACTCGTGGCGTACCTGGGACTCATCCTGGTGTGGCATACCGGCGACCCCCAGTACGGGGCCAGCCGCTGGCTCCAGCTGGGGCCCCTGCCGGCCTGGCAGCCGTCGGAATTTGCCAAGCTGGCCCTGACCGTTTACCTGGCGGCCTGGCTGGAAAAGCAGGCCGGCCGCCGGGTCGGTTTTATCCGGTGGGCCCTCCCCTTCGCCGTCACCGTGGGGGGACTGGTGGGCCTCATCCTCTTTCAGCCCGACCTGGGAACGGCCGTGATGGTGGGGGCCATCGCCCTGGGAATGGTCTTCCTGGCCGGCCTTTCGGCCTTTCAGGTCAGTTTTGTCGGCCTGGCCGGCCTGGGGGTGGTCGGCCTGCTGGCCCTGACGGCGGATTATCGGGCCCGCCGCCTCGCCGCCTTTAAAGACCCGTGGGCCGACCCGCAGGGGATCGGGTTTCAGGTCGTCCAGTCCCTCATCGCCCTGGGGAGCGGCGGCCTCTTCGGCCGGGGCTTCGGGGCGAGCCGACAGAAGTTCGCCTACGTTCCGGGGGCCCACACCGACGCCATCTTTGCCATCGTTGCCGAGGAGCTCGGCCTGGTCGGGGGCCTCTTTCTCCTCAGCCTGCTGGGCTTTCTGGGTTACCGGTGCCTGCGGGTCGCCCTCAACGCCCCGGACCGATTCGGGATGCTTCTGGCCGGGGGGGTGGCCATCTGGCTGGTGGGCCAGACCTTTGTCAACATCGGCGGCATCACCCACCTCATCCCCCTGACGGGCGTCCCCCTGCCCCTGGTCTCCTACGGGGGTTCGGCCCTGGTGGTGACCCTGGGGGCCCTGGGAATGGTGGCCAACATCTCCCGACACCGGCCGGTGGCCGAATCCGATGACGGCAAGGAAAGCTAAAGTTCGACTGGTAATCGCCGGAAGCCGCACCGGCGGCCACCTCTACCCGGCCCTGCAGCTGGTGAGGGCCCTTGGGGAAAGGCTGGCGGCCGTCCTGGTGGTGGGGAGCGGGGAGGGGCCGGAGCCGGAGCTGGTCACCCGGGCCGGAATCCCCTACGCCTCGGTCCCGGCCGCACCTTTCCGGGGGCGGGGGCCGGGCGGCTGGCTTGGGGGGACCCTTACCGTGGCCCGGGGCTTTTTCCGGGCGAGGAACCTCCTCCGAAATTTCGGCCCCGACGCCGTCTTAAGCACCGGCGGCTACGCCGGGGTGCCGGTGGGCCTGGCCGCCCGCTCCCTGGGAATACCCCTGGTCCTCTTCCCCCTGGATGTGGCCCCGGGCTGGGCCGTCCGCTTCCTGGAACCCCTGGCCGCGGCCGTGGCCGTAACCAACGAGGCGGCCCTGGGCCGTCTCAGCCACCGGCGGGTCCGGCTGGTGGGCTACCCGGTCCGGCCGGCCATCGGCCGGGTGGATTGGGCGGCCGGCCGGGCGGGGCTGGGCCTTGGGGCCGACCTTCCGGCGGTCCTGGTGATGGGCGGAAGCCAGGGAGCCCGGGCCCTGAACGACGCCGTCTTTGCCGGCCTCGGCCGGCTTTTGGAGGCCGCCCAGGTGGTCCACCTCACCGGCCGGGCCGACTACCCCCGGGCGGAGGCCGTCAGGGCCGGCCTGCCGCCCCGGCTGCGGGACCGCTACAAGCCGGTAGCCTACCTGGAAGAGGTGGAGCTGGCCTACGGGGCCGCCGACCTGGTGGTGGGGCGGGCGGGGGCCTCGGTCCTGGGGGAGCTTCCGGCCGCCGGCCGCCCGGCCATCCTGGTGCCGGGGGATTTTTCGGACCAGTGGGCCAATGCCGAGTACCTGGCCCGGACGGCCGGGGTGGTGGTCGTCCGGCCCAGGGACTTGGATTGCCTCGTTCCCCTCATCTTGGCCCTCTTGGACGACCCGGACCGCCGGGCCGAAATGGCCGAAAGGTTAAAGGGCCTTTACCGGCCGGACGCGGCCGGGGCCCTGGCCGAGTTTCTGCTGGAGGCGGTTGGGGGTGGGCCTTAAACACGTCCACCTGATGGGGGTAGGCGGGGCGGGCATGAGCGCCCTGGCCGGCCTCTACCGGGCCCGGGGCTACCGGGTCACCGGTTGCGACCGCGCTCCAGGCCCGGTTTTGGACCGGCTGGCTCGGGAAGGAATCGGCGTATCCGTCGGGCACGACCCCGCCCACCTTTTTGACTGCGACCTGCTGGTGGTTTCGGCGGCGGTTTCCCCCGATAACCCCGAGGTGGCGGCCGCCCGCCGGCGGGGGATTCCCGTCCGCAAACGGGCCGAGGCCCTGGGGGAGCTTCTGGCTGAGGGTACCGGGGTGGCCGTAGCGGGAACCCACGGCAAGAGCACCACCACCGCCCTGGTGGGCCTGGCCCTGGAGGCGGCCGGCCTCGACCCGACCTGCGCGGTGGGGGCCGAAGTCCCGGCCTGGGAGGGCAACCTCCGGGTGGGTCGGGGGCCCTACTGGGTGGCCGAGGCCGACGAGTATGACTACAGCTTCCTTAAGTTGCGGCCGCAGGTGGCCGTGGTCACCACGGTGGAGTACGACCACCCGGACTGCTTCCCCGACTTGGAGGGCGTCTACCGGGCCTTCGCCGCCTTCGTCGGCAACCTTCCGCCGGGGGGGACCCTGGTCGTGGGGACGGATTCGCCCCTGGCCGGGCGGTTGGGGGCCGAGCGCCGGGACCTCCGGGTCGTCGGCTACGGCCTCGGGGATGGGCCGGGGTTGGGGGAGTTCTGGTCGGCCGGGCAGGTTCGCCTCCGGCCGGGGGGCGGGGCAGACTTTGAGGTGAGATACAACGGCCGGCGGGTTCTCCGGGCCGAATCGGCCCTGCCGGGCCGGCACAACGTGGCCAACGCTTTGGCGGCCTTCGCCGCGGCCCACGTCCTCGGGGTAGGCCCGGAGCCGGTGGCCGCCGTCCTCCGGACCTTCCGGGGGGTGGGGCGGCGGTTCGAGCCGGTGGGCAACTTCCGGGGGGTCCCGGTCTTTTCCGACTACGCCCACCACCCGACGGAAATCCAGGCCACCGTTGCGGCCGCCCGGGCTGCCTTTCCGGACCGGCGGCTGGTGGGGGTTTTTCAGCCCCACACCTTCAGCCGGACCCGGGCCCTTTTCGGCGAGTTCGTCGAGGCCCTGGCCACGGTGGACATCCTGGTCCTGTGCGAGGTCTACCCGGCCCGGGAAGAGTACCGGCCGGGGGACCCGACGGCCGAAACCCTCCTTTCGGCCCTGGGGGCCCGCCTCCCCGGCCGGACTTATTACCTGCCGGACCTGGGCCGGCTTGGGGAGCTGCTGGGGGCCATCGTCGGGCCGGCCGACCTGATTCTGGTAATGGGGGCGGGGGACATTGACGAGGCCGCCCGGCGGCTGGTAAAGAAACAGGGTAATGGACACTGAGGTCGCCGTCCCGAAGGGCTGGCGGCGGGGAATCCCCCTCCGCAAGCACACCACCCTCCAGGTGGGAGGGCCGGCCGAGTACCTGGTGAAGGTGCGGACCTGGGCGGAGCTGGTGGGGGCGGTAACGGCCGCCTGCCGGCTCGGCCTCCCTTACCGGGTCATCGGCCGGGGAAGCAACCTCGTGGTTTCCGACCGGGGCCTTGCCGGGCTGGTCGTCGTCAACCAGACGGACGGCCTCAGCCTGGAGGAAACCCCGGAGGGGGCGGTGGCCCGGGCCCTCTCGGGGACGGCCCTCCCCAGGCTGGCCCGGGTGACCGCCGGCCGGGGTTACACCGGCCTGGAGTGGGCCGTTCAGGTGCCGGGGACGGTGGGGGGCGCGGTGGTTAACAACGCCGGGGCCTTTGGGGGCTCGACGGCGGACACCCTGGAAGGGGTCGAACTCTTTCACCCCCGGTACGGCTACGCCGAGTGGCCGGCCGCAAAGCTGGGGCTCGGCTACCGGACGAGCCTCTTCCGGCGGGGGGAGGCCGACGGGTGGGTAATCCTGGCCGCCCGGTTTCGGCTGAGGCGGACCGACCCGGCCGAGGCGGCCGCCCGCCTCCGGGCCGCCACCGAGCAGCGGCGTAGAACCCAGCCCTTCGAGCCCAGCGCCGGCTCGACCTTTAAAAACCCGAGCCCCGAGACCCCGGCCGGCTGGCTGCTGGAGCGGGCGGGCCTTAAGGGCGTGGGAATCGGGGGCGTCATGTATTCTCCGGTCCACGCCAACTTCATCGTCAACCGGGGGGACGGCACCGCCGCCGATGTGGCGGCCCTTATCGGCCTGGGCCGCCGGGAGGTTAAGGCCCGCTTCGGGGTCGAACTGGAGCTGGAGGTGGAGCTGGTGGGCCCGGACCTTAAAGTTCCCGGTGGAGGTGAATAAGATGGGCAAACTGCGGGTTCTGGTGCTCTTCGGCGGACGCTCGGCCGAGCACGAGGTCTCGGTGGTTTCGGCCCGGGCCATCGTCGGGGCCTTAGACCCCGCCCGTTACGAGGTCCGGCCGGTCTACATCACCCGGGACGGCCGCTGGGTTTTACGGCCGGCCGCGGCCTGGGCCGCCCTGGAAGGGGGTCCCGAGGCGGCCTTAAGGGCCGCCGAAGCCGGCCCGGAGCCGGCCGGAAAAGCCGGCCTGCCGGCCCCGGCGGACCCCCTGGAGCTGGCCCCCTGGGCCGAGAGGGCCCCGCTGGAGGTGGATGTGGCCTTTCCCGTCCTCCACGGGCCCTTCGGCGAAGACGGTACCGTCCAGGGTCTGCTGGAGCTGGCCGGAATTCCTTACGTGGGGGCCCCGGTCCTCGGCTCGGCCCTGGGGATGGATAAGGTCCTGATGAAGGCGGTTTTTGCCTCCCGGGGCCTGCCGGTGGTGCCCCACATCTATTTTTTGGCCCGGGATTTTCGCCGGGACCCCGATGGGGTAATCGCCCGGGTTAGGGCCGAGGTCGGCCTGCCCTGCTTCGTTAAGCCGGCCAACCTGGGATCCTCGGTGGGGGTGAGCAAGGTGACCCGTCGGGAGGAACTGGGGCCGGCGGTGGAACGGGCCGCCCAGTACGACCGGAAGGTCCTCGTCGAGCGGGCCATAAACGCCCGGGAGCTGGAATGCAGCGTCCTGGGCAACGACGACCCGGTGGCCTCGGGGTTGGGGGAGGTCGTCCCGGCCCGGGAGTTTTACGATTATGACGCCAAGTACCGGGACGACCGGACCCAGCTCCTTATCCCGGCCCCCGTCCCCCCGGAGGTGGCGGAGGAGGTCCGGCGGCTGGCCGTGGCGGCCTTCAAGGCCCTGGACCTGGCGGGAATGGCCCGGGTGGACTTTTTCTACTGCCGGGACTCGGACAAACTTTATATTAACGAGGTGAATACGATCCCAGGGTTTACCCCGGTGAGCATGTACCCGAAGCTGTGGGAGCATGCGGGCCTCAACTTTTCGGAGCTGGTGGACCGGTTAATTCAGCTGGCCATCGAGCGCCACCAGGAGCGGGGCCGGTGCCGGAACGACCCCGATTAAGCCGACGGGCTCTCCGCCGGCCGGGCCCCCTCGGCCGGTTGTGGGGGGTCGTCCGGTGGTTTGTGCCCATCCCCCTCGTCATCGTCGGCCTCTTTGCCCTCTACCCCCGGTGGGTGGTGGCCGGGGTGGAGGTGGAGGGGTTAAATCCGGAGCTGGCGGCCCAGGTCCGGGCGGCCCTGGCCCTGGAGGGGAAGCCGATGCTGGACTTTGACCGGCCTTATCTTGAAAATGCGGTGCTCACCCGCTTTCCCAACATAAAATCGGTTAAAATTACAAGAGTGTTACCCAACCGGGTGCGGGTCGAGGCCGAGGAGCGCCGGCCGGTCCTGGTCTGGCAGCGGGCCAACCAGGCGTTCCTGGTGGACGAAGAGGGGGTGGTTTACCGGGCGGTGCAGGGGGAAACCGCCTTGCCGCGGCTGGTCGACGGGGGAAGCAACGACCCGGCGGCCGCCCGACTGGACCCCGAGACCGTCCGGTGGGCCCGCTGGCTGTGGGAGGTTCTGCCGGAGCAGCTCGGGGTCCGGCCGGCCCGGGTGGAGTATTCGGCCGTGAGCGGATTCGTGGTAACGACCCCGACCGGCCAGGTCTGGCGCCTCGGGCAAGGTGACGGTCTGGAGCGGCGGGTGGCCATCCTGCGGGAGGTCTTGGCCCGGGAGCCGGAGGCGCGGGTCATCGACCTGCGCGGGGGGCGGTTTGGCATTTTACGCCGGTGAAGGGAGCCGTCTGGGTCGCCCTCCTGGGCATCGGCCTCGGCCTGCTGGCCGGCAGCCTGGCCGGGCTTGCGGTTCCGCCCCAGTACGCCCGGTACATCGCGGTGGGGATCCTGGCGGGCCTGGACTCACTCCT
>DAOUCL010000263.1:0-3842 GCA_034432015.1 Dehalococcoidia bacterium | reverse complement strand
GGCAGTTTCTCCACCTGCTCCCGAAGACCCCGCCTGAGGGCCTGCGCAAGATCGTCGTTATTCGGGATGAGGGGGCGCCGGCGGAGCTGCCCGGCGAGGAGTATGAAAGCTTCATCGGTGCTCACCTGGGGGCGACCGTCGAACCCCCTATTGAGGACGAGCGGGAGCCGATCACCCTTAACTACACGTCGGGGACGACCGGCCGGCCCAAGGGGGTGGTTTACACCCACCGCGGGGCCTATCTTAACGCCTTAGGCGACTGCCTCTCCGTGGGCCTCAACGTTAACAGCGTGTACCTGTGGGTGGTGCCCATGTTCCACTGCAACGGCTGGTGCTACACGTGGGCCGTTACCGCCGTGGGAGCAACCCACGTCTGCCTGCGGCGGGTTGACCCGGCCCAGATCTTTGATGAGATCGAGCGCCGGCAGGTGACCCACCTCTGCGCCGCCCCGACGGTTCTCATCGCCCTGACCAACTACGGCGTCCAGGCCGGACGCCGCTTCCCCCACCCGGTGGTGGTCGCCACCGGCGGGGCCCCGCCAGCCCCCCAGGTAATTGCCGACGTCGAGGACCAGCTCGGCGGCCGGCTCATTCACCTTTACGGCCTTACGGAAACCTACGGGCCCAACACCCTTTGCGAGTGGTTGGGCGACTGGGACCGGCTTCCGCCCGAGGAGCGGGCCCGGCTTAAGGCCCGGCAGGGCATCCCCCACCCAACGGCCACCCACCTCCGGGTGGTGGACGAGCAGATGCGGGACGTGCCCCGGGACGGGCAGACCCTGGGGGAGGTGGTGATGCGGGGCAACACGGTGATGGCCGGCTACTTCAAGGACCCCGACGCCACGGCCGAGGCCTTCAAGGGCGGCTGGTTCCACAGCGGCGACCTGGCCGTCTGGCACCCCGACGGCTACATCGAGCTCCGGGACCGCAAAAAGGACATCATCATCTCCGGCGGGGAGAATATCTCCTCGGTCGAAGTCGAAGCCGTCCTCTACTCCCACCCGGCCGTCCTGGAGGTGGCGGTGGTTGGGGTGCCCGACCCGTACTGGGGCGAGGTTCCTAAGGCCTACGTGGTACTCAAGCCGGGGATGTCGGCCACGGCCGAGGAGCTCATTCGGTGGGTCCGGGACCGGCTGGCCCATTTCAAGGCCCCGAAAAGGGTCGAATTCGTCCCCGAACTTCCGAAGACCTCCACCGGCAAGATTCAGAAGTTCGTCCTGCGCCAGCTCGCCCAGCAAGAGGCGGCAAAAGGCGATAAAATTTAAAATGGGGGCTGAGCCGGTCGGGTGGCCGCGGGCCCAGGCCCCGAAGGCCTGGGCCCGAGGAAAGTCCGGGCTCCCACGGGCAGGGTGCTGGGTAACACCCAGGCGGGGCGACCCGCGGAAAGTGGCACAGAAACCAAACCGCCGGGCGGCTGCTTTAGCCGTCCGGTAAGGGTGAAAAGGTGCGGTAAGAGCGCACCAGCAGCCGGGTGACCGGCTGGCTGGCCAAACCCCACCCGGAGCAAGGCCAAGCAGGGGGCGTTGAGGCGTGCCCGTCCGAGCCCCCGGGTAGGCCGCTAGAGGTGGCGGGCAACCGTCACCCCAGATGGATGGCCACCGCGGCCGGGATCCCCCGGCCGTACAGAACCCGGCTTACAGACCGACTCGGCCCCCTTTCCCCGTCTTGCACCGCCGGCCCCAGCCCGCTATCATCAACCAGAAAACCCTGGCGGGAGGAACCCAATGTCCGAAGCCGAAACCCTTCCTGACGAGATTCGGGCCCTCATCGGCCGGGAGTCGCCCCCGGTGACGGTTGTGGTGGACACCGAGCAGATCCGGCGCTTTGCCGACGCCATCGGCGACCCCAATCCCCTCTATTACGACGAGGACTACGCCCGCTCCAAAGGTTTTCGGAGCATCATTGCGCCCCCGACCTTTCTTACCACCATCGGCCGCTGGCCCTGGCAGCGGCGGGATGAGACCCTCTTTCGGATCCCCTACGGCCGGGTGGCCATCCACGGGGAGCAGGAATACGAGTGGTTCCGGCCGGTTCAGGCCGGGGACGTTATCACCATGACCAGCCGCATCGTCGATATCTACGAAAAGGCCGGCCGCACCGGCCGGATGCTCTTCGTGGTCACCGAAAGCCGCTATGTTAACCATTTCGGGGAGCTGGTGGCCATCGCCCGCAGCACCGGAATCCGGAGGTAGTAAGCCGTGGTCGAGCAGAAGCTTTTAGAGGTCAAGCCCGGTTTCGAAATTCCGGCCCTGACCAAGGGCCCCATCACCCGGGTTCAGCTGGCCAAGTATGCCGGGGCCTCCGGGGACTTTAATCCCATCCACCTGGATGATGAAATCGCCACCCAATCCGGGGTTGGGCCGACGGTCATTGCCCACGGGATGCTCACCATGGCCTTTGCGGCCCAGATGCTCACCGACTGGGTCGGGCCGACGAACCTGCGCCGCCTGCGCGCGCGCTTCACGGCGATGGTCCGGCCCGGGGACGTTCTCACCTGCCGGGGCCGGGTGGAGCAGGTGAGAACCGAAGGCGGCAAGACCCAGGCCGACTGCGAGGTCTGGGTCGATAACCAGCGGGGCGAACGGGTCCTAACCGGCCGGGCCGTGGTGGACCTGCCCCGGCATTAATGGACGTCGGCGGGGCTGCCCCCAGGGCCCGTCCGCCGACCTCCGGAGCGACTGCGAAGCGGAGATGGCCGAGGGCCGCATCAGGTGTCATTTTATCTGCGGGCCCGGAGCCCAGGCCCGGTCCCACGGCCCCGGACCGGCCGCCCGGTTCGGGGCGGAGCTTAAGGCCCTTCTGCCGGGCCGCCGCCTGGTGGCCGCGGGCGCCCATGAGGTTGAGCTGACCTGGGAGCCCTGGAGTATCGAGGCGGCCCCCGCGTTTTTGAGGCTCGGCCACGACGGGCTGGGGGTCGACTGGGGGGAGTTTCAGCGCCTAGCCGGGGCCGTTCTGGAGGCGTACCTGAGGGCTTTCGAGCCCGGGCAGGTGGAGGCGGCGACCCTCGGCCGCGCCGTCACTTTGGGGCTTCCGCCGGGGGCCCAGGGTCTCGGGCAGGTCTTTCGGGTCTACCCGATCCTGGCCCATCCCCTGGCCGACCGGGTAGAGGGGTTCCGGCTGGCGGCCACCTTCCACGCCCCCCATCCGGATGAGCTTTTTCGGGTCTATCTGGCCGGTCACGGGGGAACGGGGCAGCTGGGGGTGACCTTTGAGCTGGACTACACCCGGCACTTCCGAAGGTCGGCGGTGGGCGAGGTAGTCGACTGGTTGGGGGTGGCGCCCCTGGTGTTAAGGGAACTGCTTTTAGGGAGCGTGCTTGAGCCGGGCGTGCTGGGTTTTTAAAGGGGGCGGCCCCGACTGACCACGGCCTCGGGCGGGCGAAGCCGCCCACCTTGGTCCGCATGTCGCCACGCGGACCCCAGCCAATGGCCTCCGTCGGGGCCGCCCCCGGTGCCGAAGGCGGGATTTGAACCCGCACGGGCTTGCGCCCACTGCGCCCTGAACGCAGCGCGTCTGCCAAATTCCGCCACTTCGGCCCGGTGGAGATAGGGGGACTCGAACCCCCGACCTCGGCGATGCGAGCGCCGCGCTCTCCCAGCTGAGCTATATCCCCGCGGCTAAGCCGTCCACTTCGGATTATATGAACCAGGGCCCGCCCTGTCAAGCGCGTGTATCTGACCCCTCTGTCCCAAAGGGGGTGGGAGGAATTTAAAGTCCTGGGTGGCCCCAAACTCAACATAAGTCGCAAGGCGACTTATGTTGAGTTTGGCTTTCAAGGCCTTTAGCCGAGCCCGGCGCAGCGCCGAAGGCGCTCGAGCGCCGATTCGACCCCGGCAAAAGTC
>DAOUCL010000262.1:0-5143 GCA_034432015.1 Dehalococcoidia bacterium | reverse complement strand
TTTTCCCGGGGAAGAAAGTTGATGTGGATATCAGGCATACAATAACGACACCTTAAGTTGCACCGGTCCGTAACCGATATCCGCAGATACGTTATCCGCCGGTTAAAAGGGTCAATAAGCGGGGAAAACCCATCAGCAGTCATCTTCAAGCTCCCCTCGGCCCAAAAGCTCGGCCAGTAGCTCTGCCAGGGCCCGGAAAGCCTTCCCCCGGTGGCTTATTTGGTTTTTTTCTTCGGGGGAAAGCTCCGCCAGGGTCCGGCCCAGCGCCGGGACAAGAAAAACCGGGTCGTACCCGAAGCCGCCCTCGCCCCGGGGCTCCGGTGCGATTTCGCCCCAGAGTTCCCCCGACCGGGTCCAGACCCGGCCGTCGGGGGTGGCCAGGGCCGCCACACACCGGAACACCGCCCGCCGGTCGGCCGCCGGGGTCTCGGCCAGCTCCCGGAGGAGCTTTTCGATGCGCTCCCGGTCGGTGGCGTCCTCGCCGGCGTACCGGGCTGAGTGGACGCCGGGGGCGCCCCCCAGGGCCGGTACCTCCAGCCCGGAGTCGTCGGCGATGGCCGGCCGCCCGGCCATGACGGCGTAGGTCAGGGCCTTTAACACCGCATTCTCCTCGAAGGTCTCCCCGGTCTCCCGGACGGCAGCCCGGATGCCGAGTTCGGCCGGGGTTTTTAAGCAGAGGGGCAGGCCGGCAAGGATGGCCCGAACCTCCCGGACTTTTCCGGGGTTGTTGGTTGCCAGGACGACCGTCTTCAACCCCCTCCACCACCATTATAGGGGCGGCCCCGGGGTCTTGACAAAAGCCGCCGGGGGCGAAATAAATAAATATAAGCCAACATTCCGACAGGTTCCCGCCGGCCGGCGGGAAATCCCAGGGGACGGTATGACCATTGCCGAAGGGTTCTTAGTGGTCGAAGAGGTTCACCTGAGTTTCGGCGGGGTCCGGGCCCTCGACGGGGTGAGCTTTTCGGTCCGCCGGGGCGAAATTTTCGGCCTGATCGGCCCCAACGGGGCCGGTAAAAGCACCCTTTTTAACTGCATCAGCCGGCTCTACACCCCGGACCGGGGGGACATCCGGTTCGAGGGCCGAACCCTGCTCAGTCTCCCGCCCCACGCCATACCGGCCCTGGGCATCGCCCGGACTTTTCAAAACGTCGAGCTCTTCAAGAGTATGACGGTCCTGGAAAACCTGCTGGCCGGCCAGCACCTGGGCCTGAGCTACCCCCTGTGGTCGGCCCTGCTCGGTCTGCCTGACGCCCGGCGTCAGGAGCGGGCGGCCCGCGAGCAGGCCCTGGAGGTTGCCCGGATGCTGGGGCTGAGCCGATATCTTGGGCTGCCGGCGGCGGCCCTCCCCCTCGGCCTGCAGAAGCGGGTTGAGCTCGGCCGGGCCCTGGTCATGCGGCCGAAGTTGCTTCTGCTCGAGGAGCCGGCCGGCGGCCTTAATCCGGCCGAGGTCGCCGAGCTGGCCGACCTTATCCGGGAGGTCCGGGGCCTCGGGATCACCCTGCTCGTGGTGGAGCACCACATGGGGCTGGTTATGGGGCTTTGCGAGCGGATAGCGGTGCTGGATTTCGGCCGCAAGATCGCCGAGGGACCTCCTGAGGCCGTCCGGAACGACCCCGCCGTGATCGGGGCCTACCTCGGGGAGGAAGAGGAGATTGCTTAGGCTGGAGCGGGTGAGCGCCGCCTACGGCCGGATCCAGGCCCTCCGGGACGTTTCGCTGGAGGTGCCGGCCGGAAGCGTCGTGGCCCTCCTCGGGGCGAACGGAGCCGGGAAGACCACTACCCTGCGGGTCATTTCGGGCCTGCTTCGGCCCACGGCCGGGGCCGTGTATTTGGACGGCCGACGCATTGACCGGCTCCCGCCCGAAGCCATTGTGCGGCTGGGAGTCGCCCACGTTCCCGAGGGACGCCAGGTCTTCGCCGACCTGACCGTTGGGGAGAATTTGATGCTTGGGGCCTACGCCAGGCGGGACCGGCGGAACATCCCGGCCGACCTGGAGCGGGTCTTTAACCTTTTCCCCGTTCTCCGGGAGCGGCGAAAACAGCTGGCCGGGACCTTAAGCGGGGGCGAACAGCAGATGCTGGCCATCGGCCGGGCGCTGATGGCCCGCCCCCGCCTTTTGCTTCTGGATGAGCCGTCCCTGGGCCTGGCGCCGATGGTGGTCCGGGAGATCTTCCGGACCGTCCGCCGGATCAATGCCGAGGGGACGACGGTTCTGCTGGTCGAGCAGGATGCCAGCCGGGCCCTGCAGGTCGCCCAGACGGCCTATGTGCTACAGACCGGCCAGGTTGTCCTCTGGGGTCCGGCTGCCGAACTTCGCCAGAACGAAGCTGTCCGACGTTCTTACCTCGGGTACTAACGGTGACAGAAGGCCAGCTTCTGAGCCTTGCGCAGCAGGTTATAAGCGGGCTGAGCGCCGGCAGTATCTACGCCCTGCTCGCCCTCGCCCTGGTCCTGATCTACCAGTCGACCGACGTGGTCAACTTCGCCCAGGGCGAGCTGGCGATGTTTACGACCTTTATCGCCTACACCCTGCTCACCTGGTACGGGGTGCCCTTTGTGCCGGCGGCGGTTCTCACCCTCGGGTTTGCCTTCATCCTCGGCTACGCCGTTGAGCGGGTGGTAATCCGTCCGGTGGAAGACGCCCCGGTGCTGAGCGTGGTCATTGTTACCCTGGGCCTTTACAGCATTCTTAACAGCGTTGCCGGCTGGATTTGGGGTTACGTGCCCAAGGGGTTCCCGACCCCGATCCCGGCTGGCACCATCCGGTTTGCCGGCCTCACCGTCGGCCTGCTCGACCTGTGGATTTTGGGGTCTGCTCTGGTAATTATGGTTTTGCTCCACCTGTTTTTGCGCCGCACAACCCTAGGCACGGCGATGCGGGCCACCGCCCACAACCGGACGGCCGCCCGGCTTGTAGGCATTCCGGTGGGCCGCATGCTGAGCCTCGGCTGGGGGCTTTCGGCGGTGCTGGGGGCAGTGGCCGGGATGCTGGCGGCCCCGAAGATCTTCCTCGAACCGAACATGATGGCCGGGGTCCTGCTTTACGCCTTCGCCGGGGCGGTGCTGGGTGGCCTGGGCAGCCCGTTCGGGGCCATCGTCGGCGGACTGCTGGTCGGGGTCATTGAAAACCTGCTCGGCGCCCTCGTTGCCACCGAGCTCAAGGCTGGCCTGGCGTTTTTTATGATTCTCGCCGTGCTGGTCGTCCGGCCCCAGGGCCTCTTCGGCACCGCCCGCCGGAGAAAGGTCTGACGGTCCATGCTTGGTCGGTTACTGCTCGGCGTCTTGGTTGTTGCCCTTCTCGTGGTACCCCTCTTTGTCAATCAGTTTGCAAACTTTGTCCTGAGCCGGATGGCGATATATACGGTGGTTGCCCTGGGCCTTAACCTGCTCACCGGCTACTCGGGGCAGATCTCCCTGGGCCACGGGGCGTTATTCGCCATCGGGGCCTACGGGACGGCCATCGTCGCCGCCCGTCTGGGACTGCCGTGGCCCCTCTGTATCCTGGTTGGGGGACTGGCAGCCGGGATTGCAGGTTACTTGCTGGGCTGGCCGTCCCTGCGGCTTTCGGGACCGTACCTGGCCATTGCCACGCTGGCCCTGGCTATTGCCGTGCCCCAGGCGCTTCTCAAGTTCGAGGGGCTGACGGGCGGTGTCCAGGGGCTCAAACTGGCCCAGCCCCGCCCCCCGGCCGGACTCGGCCTGGCCCAGGACCAGTGGCTGGCCTACATCTGCCTGGTCACGGCGATCCTGATGGTGTGGGTGACGGTGAACCTGGTCCGGGGCCGGGTCGGGCGGGCGTTCATCGCCCTGCGGGACAGCGAAATCGCGGCCCAGGCGGTTGGGGTAAGCCTTCCCCGGTTCAAGACCCTGGCCTTTGCGGTCAGCGCCTTTTACACCGGCCTGGCCGGGGGGCTTCTTGCCTACCTGCTCGGCTACATCGCCCCCGATGCCTTTACCCTGGTCGTCTCCATTGAGTTTTTGACCATGGTGGTCATCGGGGGGCTGGCGTCGGTGGCGGGGTCGGTTATCGGGGCGGTCCTCATCGTCATCCTGCCCCTCGTCTCCTCAAACCTGACGGACTACCTGGCCGCACTCCTTAACCTGGTGGGGCTTTCGGCGGTGGGGGCCACCACCAGGGGGCTTATCTGGGCGATCTACGGGGTAATTTTAATTCTAGTAATTGTCTTTTTGCCCGGCGGCCTGGTGAGCTTGTATTATAAGGTTAAGGCCCGGTGGGTCGGGAAGGCCGGGCTGCCGGTGAAGGGGGGTGAGGCCGAAGGGATAAGCGGTTAAAAGCCCTTTTTTAACCGGATAGGCGGCAGATTCCAGTGAAGGGAGGTCAGCGCTTTATGACTCAGGGCGTCTGGAAGGCGGCAGCATTTCTGGTGACTTTCGGGCTGGTTCTGATGGCCTGTCGGGAGGCCCCGACCGGGGCGCCGGCCCCGGCCGGCCAGCAGGCCCCCAGGGTGACCGAGGTCGGGGTGACCGACGACAGCATCCTGCTCGGAACCCATCAGCCCCTGAGCGGCCCGGCGGCAAGCTATTCGGTCATCTCCCGGGCCTCGGAGGCCTACTTTAAGTACATCAACGACCAGGGCGGGGTTAACGGCCGGAAGATAATCTATAAAATCGAGGATGACGGCTACCAGCCGCCCCGGACGGTTGAGGTCGTCAAGAAGCTGGTCGAGCAAGATAAGGTCTTCGCCATCTTTAACGGCCTGGGCACCCCGACCCACAGCCAGGTTTTCGAGTGGCTGAACGAGAACAAGATCCCCGACATGTACATCGCCTCCGGGGCCACCAAGTGGACCGAGCCGGTACGTCGGTACGTCTTCGCCTTTCAGCCGGACTACCGGGTTGAGGGGATCCTCCTGGCCCGGTACGCAATCCAGAACCTGCCCGGGAAGAAGGCCGGCATCTTTTACCAGAACGACGACTTCGGCAAGGACGGGGCCAGGTGGTTTGAAGAGACCTTAAAGAAAGCCAACTACCCCGTTGTTGCCCGGGAGAGCTTTGAAGTAAACGCAGTAGACATGTCGTCGCAGATCATCAAGCTCCGGGATGCTGGGGCCGAGGCGGTCCTCCTCTTCTGCGTGCCGCGGCCGTGCGCCCTCTTCCTGAAGCAGGCCGAACAGCTCG
>DAOUCL010000261.1:0-2724 GCA_034432015.1 Dehalococcoidia bacterium | reverse complement strand
TACGCCCTCATCCTCCTCAAGCGCCACTGCCCGGACCTCCCCGGCCAGGTTCAGCTCCAGCTGGTTTCGGACGAGGAGCGGGGTGGGCATTTCGGCACCGGCTTTTTAATCGAACAGACCCGGGCGGGCGCCCTTCCCCGGCCCGATGCCGTCCTGGTGGGGGAGAAAAGCGACCTAAAGCTCCGGATCGCCGAGCGGGGCGTCTTTCAGTTCAAGGTGCGCTTTACGGGCAAGGCCACCCACACGGCCTACGCCCGGGCCGAGGGGGTGAACGCGGTGGCCCTGGCCGCCCGGGCCGTGGTGGCCCTGGACCGTCCCATCGACCGGTTCCACCCGGCCGTGGGCTACCCGGTTATCAGCGTGAACATCTTCCACGGGGGCCAGACGCCCAATCAGGTGCCGGCCGAGGCGATAATCACCGTCGACCGGCGGACGGTGCCGGGGGAGACGATGGAGTCGGTGCTCGCCGAGGTCCGGGAGGCCCTCGACCGGGTGGTGGCCGAGTTCGGGGCCGGAAGCTACGAAATCCTGACCGGGACGGCGGAGGGCCAGATACCCTTCATGCCGGCGAACATGACCGACCCGAACAGCCGGGTCTGTCGGGCCGTCCAGGCGGCCTACCGCCAGGTCACCGGAAAGGAGCCGGAGTTTTTCGTCGCCTGGGCGGGGGCCACCGACGGCCGGCTTTACCGGCAGGCCGGCGTCGACACGGTGGTTTTCGGCCCGGTGGGCTTCCACGCCCACGGCCCCGACGAATACGTGTTGGTGGATTCGCTGGTCACCCAACTCAAGGTTTACCTGGCGACGGCCCTCAACCTCCTCACCACAGCCGGGCCGGAATAAGGGTGAGGGTCTCCGGGGGACCTTCCCGGACCGCCACAATCTCCTCGATGTTGGCCCCGCCCCAGCCCGGGATAAAGACCCCGGGCTCCACTGCCAGGACCATGCCCGGCTCCAGGACGTCGTCGGCGTCGGCCGTAATGTAGGGCGGTTCGACGGTTTCGAGGCCGATGCCGTGGCCCATCATCGCCGCGGCGTAGGCCCCGAACCCCAGCTCGTCCAGGCCGCGCCGGGCAACCCGGACCAGCTCCGCCACCGGCACCCCGGGGTAGCAGTGTTCCACCATCAGCCGACTGGCCAGGTAAACGGCCTCCAGAAGCTGGCGGGTTCGGCCGTCGGCCTCGCCGACCACGGTGCTCCGGTTGACGTCGAACTGGTAGCCCTGACAGGCCCCGACGATATCGAGGGCCACCAGGTCGCCGGCCCCGAGGGGCCGGTGGGTGGCCGGGGGCCAGCGGGAACCGGCGGCCGACCACGGGCCGGAATGCACCCGCAGGTAGCGGACAAAATCGGCCCCGGCCCGGAGGGCGGCGGCGGTGCCGGCGGCGCACACCTCCGCCTCGGTGACCCCCGGCCCGACGGCCTTAAGGGCCCCCTGCAAACCCGCCCCGGCCACCCGGGCCGCCCGGCGCAGGAGGCCGATTTCGGCCTCCGATTTTACCCGCCGCAGCCGGTTGAGCAGGTCGTCGGCCGGCTCAAGCTTCAGCTCGGGCAGGAGGCCGGCGAGGTCCCGGTAGAAGGCCAGGGGCAGGATGTCCCACCCCGCCAGGCCCAGCCGGGCCCCGGCCAGGCCCTTTTCCCGCAGGACCTCGGCCACCAGCCCCACCAGGTCGCCGGCCTGGCGGACGTCTTCGACGGCCACCAGCTCCTTCCGGTAGCCCCGAAGGTCGACGCAGAGAACCGGGTCGCCTTTAACCGGCAGGATAAAAACCCCGTGGCCGAGGCCTCGCCGGCCCGGGGCGAAGGCCGTTGCCGGAAAGGCCGGGAAGTGGTTGGTAAGGTAAGCCAGGGGACCGGGCCGGTCGTAAAAAGAGCGGCCCACGGCCATAAGGCCGGCCAAGCCAGCCTCGGCTGCCAGCTTCCGGGCCGATTCCTGACGCCGGTGGAACTCCTCCCGGGAAATCATGGCAGGGAGCGGTCCGGAGCCTTCGCCGCCCGGGTCCCGCTGCCCAGCCGGCCGTCGGGGTAGCCGTAGGGGGCGGTGGGGGGCAGGAGGATGCGGAGGGCGGCCGGCTGGATGTAAAAGCGCATTGGGGTTGTCCCAATGAGCTCGCCGTCGACCTGGACCGGCAGGGGCCGGGCGCTGCGGATGGATACCGTCCGGGCGGTGAACCTGAGAACCTTCGGCAGCTGCAGGTGCCTTCCGGAAAAGAAGCCGAAGACGTGTCTGAGTTTCGTAAAGAAACCCCGCCCGCCGAACAGGACCACGTCGAAGAGGCCGTCGTCGGGGCGGGTTTGGGCCGAGAGGGGGAACAGGGCGTAGAGGCGGGTGTTGGCCACCACCATAAGCAGAACCCGGCGGCGAAACTTCCGGCCGTCCAGCTCGATGTGGGCCCGGGTTCCCTCAAACCAGAAGAAGGTGCGGACGGCGGCGGCGATGTAGGCCAGGATGCCGAGCTGACGCTTAAAGCGGAGTTCGGCCTGTTTGGCCACCTCGGCGTCGAAGCCGATGCCGCTCCAGAGGAGAAAATACCGGCCGGTACTGGTGAGGCCCACATCCAGGCGGCGGACCTCGCACCGGGTCAGAAGCTCGGCGGCCCGGATGGGGTCCAGGGGAATCCCCACTTCCCGGGCAAAAACGTTGGCCGTCCCCAGGGGAATGACCCCCAGGGCCGTGGCCGTGTGGACAACCCCCTGCAGGGCCTCGTTTAACGTCCCGTCCCC
>DAOUCL010000260.1:0-3736 GCA_034432015.1 Dehalococcoidia bacterium | reverse complement strand
CAGCCGCCCGACGATGGGGCCGGTGAGGGTCGACGCGATAAGGTAGATGGTGACGGTCCAGGTGTACTGGGCAAAGCCCCCGAGCTCGGCCACGATTCGGGGCATCGCCGTCCCAACCACGGTCTGGTCCAGGGCGGCCAAAAGCATGGCCAGCACCAGGCCGGCAATGGTGCCCAGAAACTGGGACCGGGTAAGCCTGGGCGGCTCGACCAGGAGCTCAGTACCCGGATTTTTAGCCATTTAAACTGCTCCCTTCAACGGCGGACCGGACGCGCCGGTGGGCCTCGGCCAGGATGGCCTCCACCTCCCGGAGCTTTTCCGGCCGGAGGTTTTTCTTAAAGTTTTGCCAGACCAGGTAGCGGCCGATCTCCCGGAGCTGGCGCAGAACAGGCCGAAACTCCTCCTCGGTCACGGCAGCCCACAGGGCCTGGACCCGCTCCCGGACGGCCGAAACGGCCTCTTTGTTTTCTTCAAGGAAGGCTCGGCCGGCGTCGGTCAGGGCGTAGACCTTGCGGCCGTTCTCCCGGCGCAGGACGATGTAGCCGGCGGCCTCCAGGCCCTGAAGGACGGGGTAAACGGCCCCGGGGCTCGGGAAATAGAAGCCCCCGAACCGCTCCCCGAGGGCCCGGATGATATCGTAGCCGTGGCGGGGCCGCTCGGCCAGCAGGTCGAGGATGAGATACTTAAGGCCGCCCCGGCCGAAGAACCGCTCCCCCACTTCACCCGAAAGGCCGTGCCCGAACACCGAAACCTACCCGGTAACCGGATGCGATATATCTCGACATATCGGATTATACCCGACGGGGGACCGACGTCAAACCTTTTCACGGAAAACGGGGCGTTATGCGCCCAGGGGACCGGGCCGGCCGCTTAGCCGACCCCTTCGGCGACGCGGGGCGGCAGGCCCAGCAGCTCCCGCACCCGCCGGTTTATCACTTCCCCCTCCCGGACCAGAAGGGTCTCCCGGGTGATCTCCTCCCCAAAGTCCGGACCCGTCCGGCCGAAGACGTGGCGTACAAAGCTTACGATGTTGCGCCCGTACATCTGGCTGGCGTCGTACGGGACCGTGGCCGGCAGGTTTGAGGCCCCGATTATCTTCACCCCGTTCACCTCAACCGTCTCCCCGGGGCGGGTAAGTTCGCAGTTGCCGCCCCGTTCGGCCGCCAGGTCGACGATTACCGACCCCGGCCGCATCCCGGCCACCATCTCCGCCGTCACCAGCACCGGCGCCCGCCGGCCCAGCACCATCGCCGCCGTGATCACCACGTCGTGTTCGGCCACCACCGCCGTGAGCAATTCCCGCTGGCGGCGGTAGAAATCCTCGTCCATCGGCCGGGCGTAGCCCCCCCCGGCCTCAACCCCGGCCGTCTCCAGCGGAAGCTCGATGAACCTGGCCCCGACGCTCTGGGCCTCTTCCTTGGCCGCCGGCCTCACGTCGTAGGCCGAGACCACCGCCCCCAGCCGCCGGGCCGTGGCGATGGCCTGCAGCCCCGCAACCCCAACCCCGATGACAAAGACCTTAGCCGGGGTTATCGTACCGGCGGCTGTAATCAGCATCGGGAACATCTTCGGCAGGGCTTCGGCCGCCAGGATGGCCGCCTTGTAGCCGGCCACCGTGGCCTGGGAGGAGAGGGCGTCCATCGGCTGGGCCCGGGTTATCCGGGGCAGAAGCTCCAGGGCAAAGACGGTTACCCCCGTCGGGGCCAGCTCTAAGGCCGCCTCGGGGTTGGCGAAGGGGTCGAAAAAGCCCACCAGAAACTGGCCCGGCCGCAGGTAGGCCAGGTCCGCCCGGCCCGCCTCCGGGTTCGCCGCGTAGCCCCGGACCTGGGCGATGATATCGGCCCGGCCAAAGACCTCCCGGCGGTCCGAAACTACCTCGGCGCCCTTCTCGGCGTAAAGGCCGTCGGGGAAGCCGGCCCCAAGGCCCGCCCCCGCCTCAATGACCACCCCGAAGCCGGACCGTCTCAGGTCCGGGACGGCGGCCGGAGTGAGGGCCACCCGGCGCTCCCCCGGGAAGGTCTCCCGAACCACGCCGACCAGCATCCTTTAACCTCCCTTATCCTTTTAAGGCGGCGATTATCTGGGTCAGCACCTTCTTGGCATCCCCGAAGACTATCATGGTCTTGGGCAGGTAAAACAGCTCGTTGTCGATTCCGGCAAAGCCCGGGGCCAGACTCCGCTTGATAAAGATAACCGTCCGAGCCTTGTCCACTTCCAGGATGGGCATCCCGTAGATGGGCGAATCCGGCTTGGTCCGGGCGGCCGGGTTGGTTATGTCGTTGGCCCCCACCACCAGGGCCACGTCCGTGTCGGGGAAGAGGGGGTTTATCTCATCCATCTCGTAGAGCAGGTCATAGGGAACCCCGGCCTCGGCCAGCAGGACATTCATATGGCCCGGCATCCGGCCGGCCACCGGGTGGATGGCGAATTTTACGTCCACCCCCCGGGCCATCAGGAGGTCGGCCAGCTCCTTCACCGCGTGCTGGGCCTGGGAGGCCGCCATCCCATAGCCCGTTACGATGATTACCGAGCGGGCAGTCGATAGCACCGCCGCCGCATCTTCGGGGGTGTAAGCCTGGACGGTGCGGCCCTCCTCCGCCTTCTCGACCACAACCCGGCCGAAGGCCCCGAAAAGCACGTTGGTAAAGGAGCGGTTCATCGCCCGGCACATCAAGATGGAGAGGATGAGGCCCGAAGAGCCGTCCAGGGCCCCGGCGACGATTAAAAGTTTATTGTTAAGCAGAAAGCCCATAAAAGCCGAAGACAGGCCGGCGTAGGAATTTAAGATCGCGATGACGGTGGGCATATCGGCCCCGCCGATGGGAAGAATCAGCAGAATCCCAAAAAGCAAGGCCGCCCCAATCAGCACCGGGAAAAGCTCGGCCGGACCCCGGTTGACGATAAGCACCAGGGCAGTAAGCACCCCCAGCCCCAGGACTGAAAGGCTTATATAGTTGCGGCCGGGGTAGACGATGGGCCGGGTGGGGATGAGCTCCTGGAGCTTGGCGAAGGCCAAAAGACTGCCCGTAAAAGTGAGATACCCAAGCAGGACTTCCACGCAGAGGACGCCCATAAAGAAGGGGTTAAGTTCGGACCCCCGGAGGTAGAACTCGGCGGTGCCCACCAGGCCGGCGGCCAAGGCCCCGAAGGCGTGGGAGAGGGCCGTCCGCTGGGGGACGGCCGTCATGGGCATCAGCAGGGCCATGGGGGCACCCACCAGGGACCCGACCACCACCGCCAGGGCGATCCAGCGGTAATCGGTGATTTCCGGCCGCATCAGGGTGCCGACGACGGCCAGGAGCATCCCCAGGGCCCCGGCCCAGTTGCCCCAGCGGGCGGTGCGGACCTCGCTCATAAACTTGAGGGCGAGGATAAAAAGGACGGCCGAAACCAGGTAAATCGCTTCGGTAAGCCGGTCTGGGGTCATCGCCCGGGCCGCCCCCGGAACATCCGTAAGATGCGCTCGGTAATAAGGTAGCCGCCGACGATGTTGGCGCTGGAGGCGGCTACGGCCACGGCCCCCAGGGCCACCGTCAGGTCGTCGTGGTGTCCCCCGGCCAGCAGGAGGGAGCCGACGATGGCGATGGCCGAAATCGCATTGGTGAGGGACATCAGGGGCGTGTGCAGGAGCCGGGAGACGTGACGGATGAGCTCAAGGCCCAGGAAGGAGGCCAGGACGAATATAAAAAGGTTAGTTAAGATATCCCCCTGTTCGGTCATGACGGGCGGTCTCCTT
>DAOUCL010000259.1:0-6277 GCA_034432015.1 Dehalococcoidia bacterium | reverse complement strand
AGCTGGCCCCCCGCTACCTGGATACCGCCGACCTCGGCCTGGTTGCCGGCCGCATCCGGCAGCTCCGGGACCAGGTCGAGGCGGCGCCCAAATCCGTCCGCTGGAAGGCCCGGGCCGTCATCGGCGAGCGGCTTCGCTGGTACGACCTGCCGGAGGACGTCAAGGCCGGCCGGGAGCAGCCGGTATGAGCGGGCAGGGTTTTGTCCTGTGGGTTTCGGAGCGCCGGCTGCCGCCTGAGTGGGGCGGGGTGGTGCCGGGCGAGGTCTTCCTCGCCGAGGGCCGGCGGATCGCCGAGCTGGCCCGGGAAGAGGGGCTCGTCCTGCGGCTCCTGGGCGGGGTTGCCATTCGAATCCACTGCGAGAATCAGGCCGGGCTTGCCCGGCGGCTCGGCCGGCTAGTTGCGGATGCACCCTTTGCGGCCCGTCAGGAGTTCACCGACCTGGATTTCGCCGCCTACCGGCGTCAGCGGCCCCAACTGCCGAGGTTTTTTGCCGGCCTCGGTTACATCAAGCGCAAAACTACCCTTTCCACCGCCGCTTCCGAACGACACATCTATTTCCACCCGGACGGCTGGTTCCAGGTCGACGTCTTCTTTGATAAACTGATGTTTAACCACGATATTCCCTTCAAGGGTCGGCTCGAACTGGACTTTCCGACTATCACCCCTACCGACCTGCTTTTGGAAAAGCTGCAGGTCGTCCAGTTTTCCGAAAGAGACCTCAAAGACACCTGGCTTCTTTTACGGGCCCACCCGCTGGCCCCCGGTGAGGCGGATGCCATTGACCCCGACTACATTGCCCGGTTGCTCGGCCGCGATTGGGGCTTCTGGTACACCGTTGCGACCAACCTTCGGCGCTGCCGGGAGCTGGCCCTGGGTTCGGAGCTGCTGACCGAGGGGGACCGGGCCGACATCGCGGCCAAGGTCGACCGGCTGTTACGGCACCTTGAGGCCGGGCCGAAATCGCTGGCCTGGAAGGTGCGGGCCAGGGTCGGGCCGAGGTGGCGCTGGTACCGGCCGGTCGAGACCGAAGCAACGGTCATCGACTATGGGATCTGGCGGCTTAAATCAGAAGAGGAATGACCGGGGAACGGGAGAATGCGGGATTTCGAAGCGATCCGGCGTATGGTTGAACAGTTTCTGTTCGGGGACTCCGCCCAGCCCTTCCCGTGGGTGGCCGACCTTTCGCCGCCCGACCGGGCCGAGTTCCGGGCCGAGCTCGAGTGGCTCTGGCAGGCCGCCACGGCCAGCGGCCGCTGGGGGGAGGTGCGGGAGTTTCTGGAGGATTGGGAGGCGACCGCCGAGGTCGTACGGGACCGGCATCGGGCAAAATTTTTAAAGCGTCCCCCGGAGGAGAAAGAATACTGGGATGACCAGCTCATTCCCCTGAGCGCCGTCCCGATCGAGAGCCTCGGGGTGGTCCGGCGACTTCGGGGCGAGCTTTTGGGCGTTCTGCGGGCCGACGTCGGTCAGTACCGCCTCTACTTCCGGGTCGACGAGGACGCCGGCTATCTAAACATCGACCTGGTCGTCCGCCGCGGGTCTGTCCCGTAGGTGGTGGGATGGGCCGGTCGACGAAGTCCACCGTGGGGCAGGCGCCTCCGGGGAGCGCCTCCCGGCCCACCGCCTCGCCGAAGGCGACCGACCTAGCCCGAGGACCGGCGGCGGCTCAATTTATCTTCACCGGCACGGTTACTCAACTCGTAAAGCAGGTCATCACCGTCCGCTACAAGTGCGCCCAGTGTAACCGGACCTTCAGGCCGTCCCGACCAGAGCCGGCGGCGGCCGCAAAGCGGCGCCGCTGTTGCCTGGGCAGAGGACCCTCGGGCCTGCACCAGGTCAGCGGGCTTGGCCGGCGCCGAGCCGCAGCCCTCTTTGGGGGGCGGCGCCGAAGGCGCTCCCGTTGCGCTGGTTCGGGCACATCCTGGGAAACCAGACATAAGTTGCCTTGAATCTTATGTCTAGTTCAAAGCAGGCTTCCTGGAGGAAGTCCGTCTAAACTGGAGCCTGCTAAAGCAGAGCGAGGCTGGCTCTGGGACGCATTCGAGCAGCTGAAGGCGTACCTGGTAAACAACCTTCCCGAAGACCGCCTCCGGCGCTGAGCCGCCGAAGGCGCTCCTACCGCCCTGCCGATCAAGAGCTGCCTTCGGCTGCGCCCGCAAAGCGGGCCGGCTACTGCCGGGTGCGAGGCCGGCCCGCAGCGCCCGCAAGGGCCAGGAGGTCTGGTGGCAGGCTCTGGCTGGGATTGGCCCTACGCACTGACTCGAGCTGTGGAAGCGCCGAAGGCCGGCAGGTAGCCGATGAGCTGCTGGAGGGGGCAAGGGGAACGCCTTCGACGTTGTTGCTGGACCGGGGCTTGAGAGATCGGCTGGCTGGGGTCGGGATAACCGTCGGCACGGAAGGCGCGGCCTGTCCCGGGATGTGTTGAGGCCCATAGCCCGATTTCGCAAGCCAAGCTTATCGAGCAGATAGGTCTTGCTGACCTTCTGGGGGCTGCTCACCCGGACTGCGGCCCCCTGCGCCTGCTCATAATGCGCCGCAGGGCCGGGCCCGCCCGACCAGCCCCGGCGTGGGGGCGGGATCCAGCAGGGCGAGATAGGTCGGCGGGGGTAAGGCCGGCTCGAGGCCGAGGGAGGTAGCCAGGTTGGCCTGCGGGTCGGGGCCGACCAGCAGCACCCGGGAACCAGCGGCGGCCAGGAAGTCGGCCAGGTTCGCCGTCGTCGTCTTGCCGATCCTGCCCTTCTGGTTGGCAACCGTGATGACCAGACCCATCAGCCGGGAACCTGGGCCTCTACGTCCGCCAGGGCCTCATCCAGGATGGCGACCAGCAGGTCAAGCTCGGCCGGGGTGATAGTGAGGGGCGGCCCCACCAGAAGGTGGTCCCCCCGGACACCGTCGGCGGTCCCCGACCCCGGGTAAACGCAGAGGCCTCGCCGGAAGGCGGCCGCCACAACCCGCTCGCTTACCTTCAGGTCGCGGGGGAACGGCTCCTTTGTCGCCCGGTCCCGGACAAACTCGAGGCCGAGCATCAGGCCCTTGCCCCGGACGTCGCCGACCAACGGGTGGCGCTCCTGGAGCCGGAGCAGGCCGGCCTTTAAGTATTCGCCCCTCTGGGCGGCCGCCGCCACCAGGCCCTCCTCCTGCAGGACCGTCAGGACCGCCACGCCGGCCGCGGCGCTGGGCGGGTGGCCGGAGTAAGTAAAACCGTGAACGAAGCCGCCGGCGCCCTGCACCGTCCGGTAGATCTCCTCCCGGGCGATGACGGCCCCCAGCGGGGCGTACCCGGCCGAGATTCCCTTCCCGGCGGCGATAATATCCGGAACGGCGCCCCAGTGCTCGATGCCGAACATCCGGCCGGTGCGCCCGAAACCCGTCATCACTTCGTCGGCGATAAACAGGATGTCGTACCGGTCGCAGATTTGCCGGATAACCTCGAAGTAGCCGGGGGGCGGGGTCGTCGCCCCGGCGGCCGCGCCCACAACCGGCTCGGCAATGAAGGCCGCAACATACTCCGGCCCGACCCGGAGGACCTCAGCCTCCAGGGCCCAGGCGCACCGCAGGTTACAGTCCGGCTCAGCCTGGCAAAAGGGACACCGGTAATGGTAGCAGGGCGGAATGTGCGGGAATTCGGCCAGGAGCGGCCGGTAGGGACGGCGCCGGGCGCCGTGCCCGGACATCGCCAGCGCCCCCAGGGTTGCGCCGTGGTAACTGAGCCAGCGGAAAACAACCAGATACTTTTCCGGCCGACCTCGTGCCACCCAGTACTGCCGGGCCAGCTTCAGCGCAGTCTCCGTCGCCTCGGACCCACCCGAAACGAGGAAAACCCGATCGAGGTCAGCAGGAGCCAGCTCCGCCAGCATCCGGGCAAGGGTTTCAGCCGGCTCACTGGTGAATGCGCCCCCGTGGACATAGGCCAGCCGGGCCGCCTGCGCGGCGATTGCCCGGGCAATATCTTCCCGCCCGTGGCCGAGATTGGCCACCAGCGCTCCCGAACAGCCGTCGAGGTAGCGGTTCCCGTGCTCGTCGTAAATGAAGACGCCTTCGCCCCGGACGGCCGTCGGCAACGGCGCCCCCGGCGCCCGCTGGAAAAGGTGGCTTTCCGAACCCATGGCCTTCCCGCCCAGTATATCCCCCGCCAGGCGGCTCCGACAAGGCCCGGGCCCTGAACCAGGGTTTTCCAGTTTTGTGAAGCCGGGCTATGCCTGGGCGGTGGCGCCACCCAGCAGAGCTTGCCCGATTTTTCGGCCGGGATTCCGGACCCGGAAGGCAGGCACGGCCGTCACAGTCGGGCTTAAGTGCGGGGCATGCGGCCGCCGATTGGCTTACCCGACACCCGTCGTTTCATTACAACCGGATACCGGCCCTCGAAGCTGCCGCTTGCGGTTGGCTGACGGCAGCGGCATGCCGGCGGGGCAGTAAGAGGGATTTTGGGGCGCCGGCTTCCGGTCACAGGGTCGGGCTGTAGCAGCGGAGGCTGCAAGGCAAGGATTGCTGCTGCGGGGGCTGACCCGGTCTCCCAGCCCCGCTGACCGGCAACCCCACGGCGGCGAGGGCTGCACCCCGGCTTCCGGCGGGGCGGCGGGAAGCGGGACAGGGCCTGCCGTCGGGGCGGCCCGGAGCGTGAGCCTCCGGACCCGCCGGGACATCGCGGCCAAAACCCGGCGTCCGGCAGGCAGGCGCCCTCCCACGCGGCCGTGTGGGCGTGCGTACGCACACCCGCATAACCTAAAGCCTTTCCAAGGCCGCCTCTAAATCCTCCGCCGAGGGCTTCGTGTACCGGGCCGTGGTCGAGATATCCTGGTGGCCCAAAAGCGCCGCCACCTGCACCAGGTCCGCCCCGGCCTCCCGTAAAAGCCTGGTGGCGAAGGTGTGCCTCAGCGCATGGGGATGGACTTTCTCTAAGCCGGCCCGGCGGGCGGCCCCGGCCACGATGCGCCAGACCCCCGCCGGGGTCAAAGGCCCCCGCCGGCCGACAAAGAGGGCCTCGGCCGGAACCCGGGGCCGGACCGAAAGCCACTCCGAAAGGGCCCTTCTGGCTTCGGCGTTTAACTGGCTGTTCAACAGCCGAGCGCTAGAGCGGTGGTTTTTCCGGCTGATGCGGAGATTGGCGGATGCCGCCGTCCGGTCGGAGCTTACCGGGGAGGCGGCCGGCGAGCTGGTCAAGATACCGGCCGGTCCCATCCGGGTCGGGGTCGGAGAAGCCGGGCTGCCGCAGGGATACCGGGCCCTGCTGGTTGACGGTTTGCCCGGCAGCTCGACCGGGCGGCCTTCGCCGGCGAGCTTATTACCGGAACCGGGGATGAATTCGAGGGGATGATTCTGACAGAATACAGGCGGCCTCTGGGCTTCTGCGCCCGGTCGGGCGGCCTCCAGACCCTGGAGCAGCTGGCGGCGCCACTGCTTCGGCTCGAGACCTGGCTCCGGTGAGCCGGTATGCCGGCGATGCCGCGGGCTTTGCCGACGCCGGCGTCCCCCGAAGAGCTGGCCCGGGCTGCGAGCTTTCCGGGTCGACGAGGGCGGCCTTTCGGGCGGGGAGCTTTTCGGGGTAGGGCTCAGGAGGTATACGGATGCCGTCCGGGACGGAGATTCCAGGTTTTTCAATGAGGATGAACAGGCAGGTCGGCCTGCTGTGGCGGGAGCGGCCGGCCTGGGTCGGCGGACGGAGGATGCGTCAGCCGTGGCAACTGATTGGCGCTTACGAACCTGGAAAGGCGCCTGGCAGGTCGGACGGCGGCCGGCACTGTGGACAGGTGCCCTTTCTCTGGTCAGCTTTGGCCTGGGGCAAACCGCGTGCGGGGTCTGCGAGGTGGCTCGGGAACTCCTTGAAGCTGGGCAGCTGAATGCCACCGGGCCGCCCGGATTGCTGCCGGGACAGTGGCTTACACCGCGCCACGGGGGCGAAAGATCGGCACGCCGCACCGGACCGCCGCCTCGATGAGCCGCTGGTCCCGGCTGGCCAGGGGAATCCCCAGCCGCATCGCCAGGTCCAGGTAGGCCGCATCATAGGTTGCAAGCCCCTGGGCCCGGGCCAGCCCCAACACCTCGCCCAGCATCCGTTCCGGCCCGTCCAGCTCGAGGCGAATGGGCAGCTCACCCAGCAGGGCGACAAACCGCACCGCATCGGCCCAGACGAGGCGACCCCGTCGCTCAGCCCCGAGCAACCCGTTGCCAACCTCAAGGGCCCAGACCGCCGGCACCCAGGCCTCGGCGGTTTCGAGCGCCCGCAGAACCGCCCGGGCCTCGGCATCGAACTCCTCCCGGAAGGCCCAGGCCAGGGTG
>DAOUCL010000258.1:0-3200 GCA_034432015.1 Dehalococcoidia bacterium | reverse complement strand
CGGCCTTGAGGTGAAAAAGCCCCCGTTCGGTCCGAACCTGCTGGCGGGGCAGGCTCACGGCCCGGCCGAGGCCCTGGTCCCGGAGGGTGGCCTCCAGGACGGCAACGGCCTCCTCGACCGTAAGCACTTTTAAGACATCGGCCTCGCCCAGGAAGAGAACCATAAGCCGCAGTCGGCGAAGCCTAGGCCAGCAGACGGACGGCCTGCTCGAGCCGGCGCAGGACCCGCTCCCGGCCCAGGATGGCCATCGACTCGAAGAGGGGCGGGGTGACGGGCCGGCCGGTGACGGCCACCCGGACGGCCATAAAGAGGGTGCCGGCCTTTAACCCGAGCTCTTCGGCCAGGGCCCGGAGGGCGGCCTCGAGGGTAGGAACCTCGAAGTCGGGCAGGGCCGCCAGCCGATTCAGGGCTTGGGCCAGGGCCTTTCGGGTGGCCTCCCGGTCCAGGCCCTTGGGAATCAGGAGGGCCGGGTCGTAGCTAAGCTCCTCGACGAAGAAGGGCTCCACCAGGGGGGCCGCCTCGGTTAGAAGCTTTATCCGCTCCTGGATGAGGGGCACCAGCCGCCGGACCAGGTCCCGGTCCAGCGGCCGGGGAACCTGCGGGGGAAGGTCCCGCTCCAGGAAGGGAATGAGCCGTTCGGCCAGCTCCTCGGGCGAAAGCCGCCGGATGTGAACCCCGTTGAGCCAGAGGAGCTTTTCGGGGTCGAAAATCGCCGGGTTGGTGCCGATCCGGAGCAGGTCGAAGGCCCGGATGAGCTCTTCGGGGCTGAAGACTTCGTTTTCGTCCTCGGGGGACCAGCCCAGCAGGGCCAGGTAATTGACCAGGGCCTCCGGCAGGTAACCCTGCTCCCGGTATTCGAGCACCGGCATCGCCCCGTGGCGCTTGCTCAGCCGGGAACGGTCCTTGCCCAGGACGGTGGGGGTGTGGACCCAGACGGGCATCTCCCAGCCCAGGGCCCGGTAAAGGAGGACGTGCCTGGGGGCCGACGGGATCCACTCGTCCCCCCGGATGACGTGGCTGATGCGCATGTAGTGGTCGTCAACCACCACCGCCAGGTGGTAGGTGGGGTAGCCATCGGACTTAAGAAGGACGTGGTCGTCGAACTTGGCGTTTTCGAAGATAATCTCACCCCGGAGAAGGTCTGGGACGGCGGTGGTTCCCTCCAGGGGCATCTTGAACCGGACGACGTAGGGCAGACCCTGACGCCCCAGTTCGGCCCGCTCCGCCGGGGTAAGAAACCGGCAGCGCCGGTCGTAGCCGGGGGGTTCGCCCCGGGCCCGCTGCTCAGCCCGCAGGGCCTCCAGCCGCTCCGGGGTGCAGTAACAGCGGTAGGCCCAGCCCCGGGCGATGAGCTCCTCGGCCACCTGCCGGTAAAGGTCGAGGCGCTGGGACTGGAAATACGGGCCGTAAGGGCCGCCCACCTCCGGCCCCTCGTCCCAGTGGAGGCCGAGCCAGCGCAGGCTCTCGAGGATCGACTCCAGGGCGCCGGGCACGATCCGGTCTCGGTCGGTGTCCTCGATCCGGAGGATAAAGACGCCCCCGTTCTTCCGGGCCCAGAGCCAGCTAAAAAGGGCCGTCCGGATGTTGCCCACGTGGAGAAAACCCGTCGGGCTCGGGGCGAAGCGGGTGCGGACCGGCTGCGACATACCCGGTCACATTCTAGCAAATCCGGCTGGTATAATCCCCTATAAAAACGGATGCCGTGCGGAGGGCGCCTATGGAGCTTAAAATAGTAAACATCGAAAAGCCGGCCGACGTGAACGTGGTCATCGGCCAGAGCCATTTTATAAAAACCGTCGAGGACGTCTACGAGGCCCTGGTTTCCGCCGTGCCCGGGATTAAATTCGGATTTGCCTTCTGCGAATCCTCGGGCAAGCGCCTCGTCCGCTGGGTGGGCACCGACGAGGCGATGACCGAGCTGGCCAAGAAGAACGCCCTGCTCATCGGCGCCGGCCACTCCTTCGTCCTCTGCCTGGCGCCGGGTTACTACCCGATAAACGTCCTTAACAGCCTTAAACTCGTCCCCGAAATCGTCCGGCTCTTCTGCGCCACCGCTAACCCGGTTCAGGTGATTATCGCCGAGACGGAACAGGGGCGGGGCATCCTGGGGGTGGTCGACGGGGGCTCGCCCCTGGGGGTCGAGGGGGACGAGGATATCGCCTGGCGCAAGGAGTTTCTGCGCCGGATCGGGTATAAGCTCTAGGCCGCCGGCGGGAGGCCCCCTTTCCGCCCAAACCCGAAAACAAGCCTGGGGTCAAGGGCCTCCCGCCAGAGGCCCACCAGGCCGAAGAGGGTCAGGCCGAAGACGTAGACCAGCAGGTGGGAGCCCAGGGCAAAGGCGAAGGCCCGGTTCCGGTCCGCCCCGAAAAGCTCCAGGACGACCACCACGCTCAGGTGATAGACCCCGATGTAGCCCGGGGAGGCCGGAACCAGCATGGCCAGGGAAACCAGGGCGATGAGCAGCAGGCTGGCCCCAAAGGAGAGGCCAACGCCGAAGGCGTGGCCGAGTAAAAGGACCACCAGGCCGTTGAGCCCCCAAACTACGGCCGACCAGAAGACGGCCAGGGCCAGGGGCCGGGCGGACGTAAGGACGGCCGCGCCGGCGGCCGCCCCGGCCAGGAGGTCGGCCAGGGGCCGAACCAGGGCCGGCAGCCGGAGGCGGGCCAGCACCCCGGGGCCGAAGCGGCCGAAGAGGCCCAGGCTTACCAGGCCGGCAGCCGTCGGGACGGCCGCCCACCGGACCGGGCCGGCCAGGGCCGGGGGGATAGGGAGGGTGCCGGCCAGCAGGCCGACGACGGCGACGGTGGCGGCCAGGTCCAGAAGCTTTTCGACCACCACGGTGGTCAAAATCAGCCCGAAGGGAAGCTTCTCGGCGTAGGCTAAGGCCCCGACCCGGGCAAGGTCGCCGGCCCGGCCCGGAAGAAGGTTGTTTACCAGGTAGCTGAGGGCAACCAGGTTAAAAAGCCGGCCCGCCGGCGGCCGGGCCTTGGGCGGGAAAAGGGCCTGCCAGCGGTAGGCCCTGGCCCCGATGGAACCGAGCACCAGCAAAAGGGCTAGGCCGGCCGGCTCCGGCCGAACCCGACCGAGGGCCCCGAAGGCCGCCCCCAAATCCACCTCCCGCAGGGCGAGGGCCAGGGCCGCCCCGCTTACCAGCAGGCCGAGGACGAGCCTTAAATACCCCAATTTCGCCCCGATTATAG
>DAOUCL010000257.1:0-17480 GCA_034432015.1 Dehalococcoidia bacterium | reverse complement strand
CCCCTCTCGACCCCTTTCGGCCTGCGCCTGGGGGAGATAGCCGTCGGCCCGGCCGAGGTCGTCCTGACCCTTTACGCCCTGGCCTGGCTTTTGCGGCTGGGGACGGGCCGGGCCCCGCTGCGGGTGCCGGGGGTTTTCTGGCCGGCCCTTATCTTTCTGGGCACCCTCTTCTGGGCCCTGCCGGCGGCCGAATCGCTGCCCCTCGCCCTTAAAGAGCTGGCCAAGTGGGCCCTCTTTGCCCTGGCCCTCCTGGTCGGGGCCTCGGCCAGCTTGACCGAATCCCAAAGGCGGTGGTACCTGCGGGTCCTGCTCGGCCTGGCCTTTATCGAAGGGGGCCTCGGCCTCATGCAGTCGGCCCTGCGCCTGGGACCCCTGGGCTTCATCTTTGGGGAAACCCTCCGGGCCTACGGGACCTTCGGCCAGCCGAACCCCTACGCCAGCTACCTGACCATGGGGCTGGTGGCCGCCTACGTCTGGCTCCGGCACGGCCTGCGCCGGGGATCCGCCGGGGACGTCGGCCTGAGCGTCATCACCCTCGGGGCCGCCGGCCTAGGGGAACTCCTCAGCCTTTCCCGGGCCGCCTGGCTCGGCCTGGCCGCCGGCCTCGGGGTAGCCAGTCTGGGCGGAAGGCGGGCGATGGTGGGCCTGCTCGCCCTTCTGGGGGTGGCCATCGTCGTCGGCCTGCCGGCCCTGGCCTACGGCCTGGTTCCGGCCGAGGTGAGCGGGCGGCTGGCCCCCCTCTCGGCCTATTTCACCCTGCCCGACCCCCGCTACGAGCCTACTCGCCCGGATAACTACGCCATCCTCGAGCGGATGGCCTACTGGTACGCGGCCTGGTTTATGTTCGCCGAAAACCCCCTGCGGGGGGTGGGGCCGGGGAACTTCGGGGTCGCCTACAAGACCTTTGCCGTCCGGGGCTGGGAGACCCTGCCGGCCCTGGCCACCCACGCCCACAATTACTACCTCCATCTGCTGGCCGAGACCGGGGTTGGAGGCCTTCTGGCCCACCTGGGCCTGCTGGCCGGGCTACTGGCCACGGCGGTGACCGCCGTTCGCCGGGAGCCGGAGGATCCCCTGGGCTGGGTGGCGGCCGGGTGGGTGGTGGCGGTGGCCACCCACAACGTTTTTGACAACATGTTTGTGGCCGGCTTCCCCGTCCAGCTCGGCCTGACGCTGGGCATCGCCGCCGGCCGCTCCCGGCCGGAGAACTCCCAATGAACGGGTCAGTACCCGAGCTTCCCCGCGTCTTCCGGTCCTGGCGGACGTACCTTTCGCTGGCCGTCGGCTTCGGCCTCCTTTTGGCCCTCTTTCGGGGGGCCGGCATCAGCCCCCTCGAGGCTCTCAAGGTCCTGGGCGGGGCCAACCTGGGTCTCTTTCTGCTGGCCGTGGCCGTTTACTACGCCACCTTCCCCCTGCGGGGCCTGCGCTGGCGAATCATCCTCGGCAACCTGGCCGGCCCCGACCTTAAGCCGCCCCCGGGCTTCTGGCACCTGGCGCTGGTGATCCTGGCCAGCTGGTTCGCCAACTGTCTTCTCCCGGCGAAGCTGGGAGACCTCTACCGGGCCTATCACTTAAAACGAAACGGGGCCTCGGGCTTCTCGGAGGCGGCGGGCACCGTCCTCATCGAGCGCCTCCTGGACCTCATCGTGGTGGTCTCGGCCCTGGCCGCCTCGGCGGTTTTTCTCATCGGGTCGGTCTCCCGCCGGACCCTGGCCGAGGTCGGGGGGCTGGGCATCCTCCTCCTGCTCGTAGCCCTGGCCGGCGTCGGCCTCTTTTACCGCCTCGGGCCGAGGGTCCGGCGGCGTCTGCCGGCCCGATTCGCCGACATTTACCTGCGGCTGGAGTCCGGAACCCGGGCCGGGTTCAAGCGGCTGCCTCCCACCCTGGCCCTTACGGTGGCCATCTGGGCCTGCGAGGTGGGCCGGCTTGCCCTGGTAACCCAGGCCCTGGGCCTGAAAATCGTCCCCCCCACGGTGGTCTTTGCCGCCCTGGCCAACTCGGTCCTTACCACCGTCCCCTTCACCCCCGGGGGCCTGGGCCTGGTGGAGCTGGGGGTGGCCGGCCTGCTCAGCCTGGCCGTGCCCCTGGACCTGGCCGTGACGGTGGCCCTGGCCGACCGGCTGATCAGTTACTGGAGCCTTATCCTCTCGGGCCTGCCGGCTTACATCCTTTCGGGGCGGCTCGAGACGACCCGGGAGGTTGCGGCCGATGCCGGTAATAGCCCTTGATTTTACCCCGGCCTTAAAGCAGTCGGCCGGCATCGGCCGGTTCGTCCGGGGCCTGGTGGGGGGCCTGAGCCGGCTGACCTCGGAATTTTCGTTCCTACTGGTGACAACCCGGGACTGTCCGCCCTTCGACCCGGCCGCCCATTACGGCCCCCGGTTCCAACTGATTCGCCTCCCCTTCAGCGAGCACACCTTCCTGGCCGCCTGGTTCCGGCTCGGCCTGCCCGTTCCCCTCGACCGGCTGGTGCCGGGGTTCGACCTCTTCCACGGGCTCAACTTCCTCCTGCCGCCCCTTTCCCGGGCGGCCGGCGTCGTAACCGTCCACGACCTCAACTTCCTGGTCAATCCCCGGTGGGCGCCGGCTAAGCTCGGCCGGTTTCTGCGCCGGGCGGTGCCGGCCTCGGTCCGCCGGGCCAGCCTGGTTGTGGCCGACTCCCGGGCCACCGCCGCCGATATCGTCCGGTTTTTAAAAGTCGACCCGGGCCGGGTCCGGGTGGTCTACGGGGGGGCTGACCTGCCCAGCACCCTGCCCCCCGCCGACGGTCTTCTCGACGCCTTCGGCCTTGAGCCGGGCTTTATCCTCTTCATCGGCCGGGTCGAGCCCCGCAAAAACCTTCCGGGCCTGATTGCGGCCTACAACCTGCTCCGGCAGAAATATCCGGATACCGCCCGGCCCCTGGTTATCGTCGGCGCCCCGGGCTGGCTTTACGACGGCTTTCTGGCCGCCCTGGGAGCCTCCCCCTTTCGGGCCGACATCCGCTGGCTCCGGGGCCTTTCCGACGCCGAGGTTGCGGCCCTGCTGGGGCAGGCCGGGGTGCTGGTCTACCCCTCTTTCTATGAGGGCCTCGGCCTGCCGGTCCTGGAGGCCATGGCCGCCGGGGTGCCGGTGGTCACTTCCAACCGGGCCTCCCTGCCGGAAGTGGCCGGGGATGCGGCCTGGCTGGTGGACCCGGAAGACCCCGCCACCATGGCCGAGGCCGTTTACGAGGCCCTAACCGACGAGGCCGCCCGGGCCCGGGCGGTGGCGGCCGGGCGGGCCCGGGCGGCAAACTTCACCTGGGAGGCGGCCGCCGAAACCCTCCTTGGGGTCTACCGGGAGGCGCTGAGGGGCCGATGCGGGTAGGTTTTAGCGGCTACTTCTGGCAGTTTCCGGAGACGGGGACCGGCGAGTACAGCCGCCGGCTTTTTGAGGGCCTCGGGGGCCTGGGCCGAGACCTGACCGTCCTTCGCCTTGGGCCCGCGGAAGGGCCCCGCCTCAGGGGCAACCTGGGCAAGCTCTGGTTCGAGCAGGTGGAAATCTGGCGGCTCGCCCGGCGGGCGCAGGTTGACCTGGTCCACGTTCCGTACTTCGGCCCGCCGTGGTTCCGGCTACGCCCCCTGGTGGTGACGGTCCACGACCTGCTGATGCTCGCCCTGCCGGACTACCGGCCGTCTCTGGCCTTCAGGGTTTACAGCTGGGCGGCCGTCCGGTCCCTGCCCCGGGCCGACCGGGTCATCGCCGACTCGGGGTGGACCCGGAAGGACATCCTCCGGTTTACGGCCGTCCCGGCCGACCGGGTCGAGGTGGTCCCCCTGGGGGTCGACCCGGATTTCGGGGCCGGCCTTACGCCCGAAAGGGTCGATGCCGTCCGGCGCCGCTACGGCCTTGACCGGCCGTACGTTCTCTACCTGGGCGGATTCGACCGCCGGAAGCAGGTCGACCGGCTGGTGCGCCTGTTCCGGCTGGTCCCCGAGCCGTGGCTGCTGGCCGTCGGCGGACGGCTGCCCAGGCCCGGCCGGATCTTCCCGGACATTCTGCGGGCGGCGGCGGATGCCGGTACCGGGGGGCGGGTGCGGTTTCTGGGGCCGGTTCCGGACGAGGATAGGCCGGCCCTCTACGCCGGGGCCGACCTCTTCGTCTACCCCTCCGTTTATGAGGGTTTCGGCCTGCCGCCCCTGGAGGCGATGGCCTGCGGCACCCCGGTAGTCTGCTCCAACCGAACCTCCCTGCCGGAGGTGGTCGGGGAGGCGGCCCTCCTTGTTGACCCCGAGGACGACGAAAGCCTGCTGGGAAGCATATTAAAACTTTTAAAGGACGCCGACCTCCGGGCCGAGCTTCGGGCCCGGGGCCTGGAGCGGGCCCGGCAGTTCACCTGGGCGAAAACCGCGGAGGCGACCTTTTGGGTGTATTTACGCGCACTCGGCTTGACCTCGTCTGGGGCGGCGGTTACGTCCACCCCTTAAACATCGCCTTCCGGCGGGCCCTGGCCTGGGTCCCACCGGAGCCGGGCCGGATGCTGGAGGTGGGCTGTGGGGCTGGCCGCTTCCTGCGAACCGTTGGCCGCCGAAGGCCGGGCTGGGAGCTCCACGGCTGTGACCTCTCCCTGGTCAGCCTTAAGGCCGGACGGACCTTCCCGGAGCCGGTCGAGTACGTTCTGGCCGACGCCCACAACCTGCCCTACCGGGACGCAAGCTTCGATTTCGTGCTGATGGTGGACGTTTTAGAGCACCTGCCCGGGCCGGAGGCGGCCCTGGCCGAGGCCTTCCGGGTCCTGCGGCCGGGGGGCCGGTTCCACCTGCTCGTTCCCTGCGAGGGCCAGCCCCTTACCCTCTACTGGCTCACCGACCGGCTTAAGGTCGGGGCCGATTTGAAAGAGCGCCACGGGGGGCACATCCAGCGGTTCACCCACGCCGACATCTTAAGGCTCCTAGCCGGGGCCGGGTTCCGGGTCCAGGACGTCCGCTACAGCATGCACCCGGTGGGCCAGCTTAAAGACCTTTTGTTTTACCTGGAGCGGGAAGGGTGGGCCCGGTGGCTCCGGGGCAATTTTCTTTTCCGGGCTTTCGTCCGGGTCCTCTGGGTTTTGGCCCACCTGGAGTCCACCCTCCTGGGCCGGGTGCCCCTGGCGGCGGTGGTGATGCACGTTTCGGCCGAGCGTCCGAAAGGCCCATGATCCGGGTGCTAATGGTTTCCAAGGCGTGTTACGTGGCCGAATACCGGAAGAAGCTGCGGGCCCTGGTGGCCGGTGGGGATATTGAGCTCGGCCTGGTGGTCCCCCCGTTCTGGCGGTTCGGCAAGGAGGTGGCCCCCTTTGAGCCAGGCGACGACGATGGCTACCGGGTCTTCATCTTGCCCCCCCGGTTTAACGGCCGGGTCCACCTGCACTATTATCCGGGACTGGGCCGGGTTCTGGCCGAATTTAAGCCGGACCTGGTTCACCTGGACGAGGAGCCTTACGACCTGGTGACCTTCCACGGCCTGCGGCTGGCCCGCCAGGTCGGGGCCGTCTTTCTTTTCTTCACCTGGCAAAACATGCCGAACCCCATCCCGCCCCCCTTCTCCTGGTTCCAGCGGGCCGTCTTCGCCGGGGCCGCCGGGGCCATTGCGGGCAACCGGGAGGCCGAACAGCTCCTGCGCCGGCGGGGATTTACCGGGCCGGTGGCGGTGGTCCCCCAGTTCGGGGTGGACCCGGAGCTCTTCCGGCCGGAACCCCGCCCCCGGACCGGACCGTTTCGCATCGGCTTTGTCGGCCGGCTGGTGCCGGAGAAGGGGGCCCACTGGCTGCTGGATGCGGTGGCCGGCCTTGAAGGCGACTGGGAGCTCCTCATCGTCGGGGGCTTCGGGTCCGACCCGACCGTCCGCCGGCAGGTGGAGGCCAGGCTCCAGGAACTGGGCAGCCGCTGGCGCCTGCTCGGGCCTTTCGCTTCCGGGCAGATGCCCGAATTTTACCGGTCCATCGACGTCCTTGTGGTACCTTCCCGGACGGGCCGGCGGTGGAAGGAGCAGTTCGGCCGGGTGGTCGTTGAGGCCCAGGCCTGCGGGGTTCCCGTGGTGGGCAGCGACTCGGGGGAGGTTCCCCGGACGCTGGGCGACGGGGGCATCGTGGTGCCGGAGGGGGATGTGCTGGGCCTGCGGGGGGCGATTCGGCGGCTGATGCTGGACCCGACCCTGCGGCGGATCCTCGGGGAGCTGGGTCGCCGGCAGGCCGCGGACCGTTTCTCCCACCGGGCCGTGGCCGACCAGACCCGGGAGTTTTACCGGCGGCTCATCCTCGGCCGCCGGCCTTAAGGCCGGGGGTCCCAGCGCCCGGTGTATAATCGGAGGATGATGGGCCTCGACCGAAAGGTCAAAAGCCGGGTCATCGGCCGCCTGGAACGCCCCATCGCCCGGCTCATTGGCCTCCACGACCGGTGGACCGGCCGGGACCGGGCCTGGAAGGAGGTCTTTACCCGACTCACCACCGGGGACGGCCGGGGGCTCAAAATCGCCGTCGTCCGGCTGGACTCCATCGGGGACGTCCTCCTCTCGGAGCCGGCCATCCGGGCCCTTCGCCGCCGCTTTCCCGCCGCCGAAATCCACCTGGTGGCCGACCCGGCCGGGTCGGCCCTCCTGGAGGGCCACCCGGCCCTGGACCGCATCTGGGCCGTGAAGGTCCCCTGGCACCGGGCCTGGCGGGGGGAGCGGCTGAGCTGGGCGAATGCCGCCCTTGAACTTTTGGGGGCCGTCCGCCGCCTGCGGCGGGAGGCCTTCGATGCCGCCGTGGAGCTCCGGGGAGACCCCCGGGATATCCTCTTTACGTGGCTTTTGGGGCCCAAGCTTCGGGTCGGCAGCGATGCCCGGGGTGGGGGGTCCTGGCTTCACGTAAGCCTCGGCCCCGACCGGCCCGTCCACCGGGTGGATTTTGGGCAGGCGGTGGTGGGCCAGCTCGGGGTCCGGCCGGTGGACGGGGGACCGCAGATTCCCCTGCGGCCGGAGGAGGTCGCCTTTGGTCGGGACCTGGTGGCCGGTGCGGGCGGCCGGCCGAGGGTTGCCTTCCACCTGGGGGCCGGCTTCGTCACCAAGTGCCTGCCGGTGGGCAAGTTTGCGGCCGCGGCCAGGGACCTCCGTCAGCTTTACCCCGAAATCGTCGTCTACCTGGTGGGCGGTCCCGAAGAGGCGGGCCTGGCCGCCCGGTTCATGGAGGCTTATGACGGCCCGGTTATCAACCTGGTGGGCCGGCTGAGCCTGCGCCAGACGGCCGCCCTGCTCCGGGAGGTGGACCTTTTCATCGGCAACGACAGCGCCCCCATGCACTTTGCGGCCGCGGCCGGGGTCCCGGTGGTGACCTTCTTCGGGCCCTCGGAGCCGGCCAAGTACCACCCCTACGGCACCAAATATCGGCTTTTAGAAATCGACCTGCCCTGCCGGCCGTGCGACCACGTCCACTGCCGGCACATCGAAAACTACTGCCTTACCCTGATTCCCGTCCGGCGGGTGGTGAAGGCGGCGGCGGAGCTTTTAGGCCGGCCGGCCGGGGTCGGGTCCCGGAGGGGAACGTGACGGACCCGGTGGCCTCCGCCCGGGCCCAGCTGGCCGAATCGGCCCGGCTCAAACTCTGGCTAGCCGAAAACCTCGCCGAGAGGCTGGCGGCGGCCGCCCGGCTGGTAGCCGAAGCCCTTAAGGGGGGAAACAAGGTGATGTTCTGCGGCAACGGCGGAAGCGCCGCCGACAGTCAGCACCTGGCCGCCGAGCTGGTCGGCCGCTACCGGCGGAACCGGCCGGGGCTGGCTGCCCTGGCCCTCACGGCGGATACCTCGGCCCTCACCGCCATCGGCAACGACTTCGGCTTCGAGGAGGTTTTCAGCCGGCAGGTGGAGGCCCTGGGCCGGCCCGGCGACGTCCTCATCGCAATCAGCACCAGCGGCCGCAGCCCGAACGTCCTCCGGGCGGTCGAGGCCGCCCGGGCCCGCGGCCTGAAGACCATCGGCCTGGCGGGCCGGGACGGCGGGCCGCTGGCGGCCCTCGCTGACGTTGCCCTGGTGGTCCCTTCGGCGGATACGGCCCGCATCCAGGAGTGCCACCTAACCTTGGGCCACGTACTTTGCGACCTGGTGGAGGCGGAGCTTGCCGGCGGAGAGGCCTGAATTTCCCCGCCTGGACCACCGCCGGGCCCGGACCGTTCCCCTCCAGGCCCGGCCCAGCAAGGTCGCCCGGGAGGCCCTGGCCGGACCACCTGCGCCGGGGAGCACCTTCCGGGAGTTTTTCGGGCGGCTCCCCCGGATCCTTGCGGCCGAGGAGTTGCGGGCGGCGGTGCGGGCCATCCGCCAGGCCCGGGGTTCGGGCCGGCCGGTCATCTGGGGCCTGGGGGCCCACGTCATCAAGGTGGGCCTTAACCCGGTCATTATCGGCCTGATGGACGCCGGCTACGTGAGCGGCCTCGCCATGAACGGGGCCGGGGCCATCCACGACTTCGAGCTGGCCCTGGTCGGGCAGACCTCCGAGGACGTGGCCGAGGGCCTCGCCACCGGGACCTTCGGGATGGCCGAAGAGACCGGCCGGTATCTTAACGAGTGCGCGGCGGAGGCCATGGCCGCCGGCGCCGGCTGGGGCGAGATGGTCGGCCGGAAAATCCTGGAGTTAAACTTGCCTAACGCCGATATAAGCCTGCTGGCCCAGGCTTACCGGCGGGGCATCCCGGCAACCCTCCACGTGACCGTCGGGGCCGACATCATCCACATGCACCCGGCGGCCCGGGGCGACGCCCTGGGGGCCGCCAGCTTCGAGGATTTTCTCCGGTTTGCGGGCCTGGTCGCTCGGCTCGAAGGGGGCGTTTATCTCAACGTCGGTTCGGCCGTCGTTCTGCCCGAGGTCTTTCTTAAGGCCCTTAACCTGGCCCGCAACCTGGGACACCGGGTCGAGAATTTTACCACGGTAAACTTGGACATGATGCGACATTACCGGCCGTCGGAGAACGTCCTGCGCCGGCCCACCCTTCAGGGGGGCCGGGGGATCCACCTCACCGGCCACCACGAGCTGATGGTTCCCCTGCTGGCCCAGGCCCTGGTCGAGGGCCTGGGCTAAACCTTCGGGAGAAGCTGGTCGTTATGGGCGCAACCGAGCTCATAGCCATCGTCCGAAACTGGCAGGCCAAGCGGGTCGTGGTGGTGGGCGACGTGATGCTCGACGAGTACCTCTGGGGGACGGTGACCCGCATCTCCCCAGAGGCGCCGGTTCCGGTCGTTGAAATAAAGAGCCAGACGGTCCGGCCCGGCGGGGCGGCCAACGTGGCCGCCAACATTAAGGCCCTGGGGGCCGAGCCCCTCCTGGTGGGGGTTGTGGGGGGCGACCACGCCGCCCGGCTCCTCCGGGAGGCCCTGGCAGGCCAGGGCATCGACGATGTCGGCCTCGTCACCGACCCCGACCGCCCCACCACCCTTAAAACCCGGATCATCGCCCACAACCAGCAGGTGGTCCGGGCCGACCGGGAATTCACCGGCCCCATCCCCCCAGCCGTCGAAGACGAGCTTCTGGACCGGCTGGAGGCATTCCTGGCCGGGGCGGATGCCTTGCTCTTCGAGGATTACAACAAAGGGGTGCTCACCCCCAGGGTAGTCGCCGAGGCCAAGGTCCGGGCCGGCCGGCGGGGCCTGCTCCGGACGGTGGACCCGAAGCTGGAGCAGTTTTTTGAATATGAGGGGGTTGAGCTGGTAAAGCCGAACCTGCGGGAGACCGAGGCGGTCCTGGGCCGCCGCCTAGCCGGGTACGAAGAGGTGGCCGCGGCCGGCCAGGCCCTCCTGGAGCGGCTCAAGTGCGCCAACCTGGTGGTAACCATGGGCGAAAAGGGGATGATGCTCTTCAGGCCGGGGGCGGCCCCCGAGGTGGTCCCGGCCGTCGGCCGGCGGGAGGTCCGGGATGTGACCGGGGCCGGGGATACCACCATCGCTGCCCTCACCCTGAGTCTGGCGGCCGGGGCCGGCCTGAGCCAGGCGGGCTGGGTTGCGGCGGTGGCCGCCGGCCTGGTGGTGGGCAAGGTAGGGGCGGTCCCGGTGGGGGTCGAGGAGCTTATCGGGGCCCTTAAAGAGCTCGGGGAAGCCGGCGGAACCCTGCCGGCCTGAAGAAGACCATGCTTAGGCTCGGGGTCGCCCTGGTCGATTTTGTTTTGCTTAACGGGGCCTTCGCCCTGGCCTACTACGGCCGGTACGTCCTGGAGCTGGGCCGGGAGGTCCCGGAGGCCAGCTTTGTCCCCTATGCCGACCTGGTGCCCCTGCAGGTGGCCTTCGCCGCCCTGCTGACGGCCGGCTACGGCATCGCCGGGGTCTACGCCCGGCCCTTCCGGGACTCCCTGCTGGACGAGGCGGGAAGGCTGGTAGCCTCCACCAGTGTGGGGTCGATGCTCTTGCTGGCGGCCGCCTTTCTTTACTACGGCTACCCCTATTCCCGCCTGCTCTTTATCTTTGCCTGGGCGGCCGGGGCCGCCTTTACCCTCGCCTTCCGGCTGGGCGGCCGAGGGGTTCTGGCCTTGCTCCGGCGGCGGGGGATCGGCGTCCGGCAGACGGTGGTGATCGGGGCGGGTCCCCTGGCCCAGCTGGTGATGCACACTTTAACCACCGGAAGCGGGCGGGGCTTCCGGCTTCTGGGCTTCCTCGACGACCAGGTGACCGACGACATCGGCCGCTTCCGCTGGCTCGGGCCCCTCAGCGCCGCCGAGAAGGTCGCCCGGGAGCTTAAGGTCGACGAGTTCATCATCGCCCAGCCCAACGTCTCCCATGAGCGGCTGATGGGGCTGGTTCGGGGGTGCCGCCGGGTCGGCCTCGACTTCCGGGTCGTGCCGGACCTTTACGAAATCAGCCTGCGCCGGGTGAACGTCGACGACCTGGACGGGATACCCCTGGTAAGCCTGAGTCCCCAGAACCTGAGCCCCACCAGCCTGCTGGTCAAGCGGGCCATCGACATCGCCGTGGCCGGCCTGGTCCTTCTGGGCCTTTTGCCCCTCTGGCTTTTTATCGCCCTGCTGATCCGCCTCGATTCGCCCGGCCCCGCCCTCATCCGGCAAGTTCGGGTGGGGAAAAACGGGCGGCCCTTTGTCCTTTACAAGTTCCGGTCGATGCACGTGGGGGCCGAGCAGGAGAAGGCAAAGCTTAAAGACCTTAACGAGGCCACCGGGCCCCTCTTTAAAATTCGCAACGACCCCCGCCGAACCCGGGTCGGCCGCATCCTGCGCCGGCTCAGCCTGGACGAGATCCCCCAGCTCATCAACGTCCTGCGGGGGGAGATGAGCCTGGTGGGACCCCGGCCGCCGGTGCCCGAGGAGTGGGAGCTTTACGAGCCCTGGCACCGGCGGCGGCTGGAAGTCTCCCCGGGTCTCACCGGCCTTTGGCAGGTGAAGGGCCGCAGCGACCTGCCCTTCGACGAGATGGTCCTTTTGGACCTTTACTATATCGAGAACTGGTCCATTTGGCTGGATATAAAGATTCTGCTCCAGACGATCCCCGCCGTCATCACGGGCCGGGGGGCCTACTGAACGGCCCCGGCCCGCCGGAGGCCCTCGATTTCGGCCGCCGAATAGCCCAGCTCCCCCAGAATCGCCTCGGTATCGGCCCCCAGGGGCCCGCCCAGGTGCCGGACCCGGGCCGGGGTTGCCGAGAACTTGATGGGAAAGCCCACCTGCCGGACCCGGCCGTAGCGGGGGTCGTCGAACTCTAAAAGCATCTGCCGGGCCTGCACCTGGGGGTCGGCCAGGGCCTCGCCCAGGTCCTTGACGGGAGCGACGCACGTGTCGGCTCCCATAAGCTCCGCCGCCCACTCGTCCCGGGTCCTGGTCTTAAAGATGGCCGCCAGCTCGGCCCGGACCGCCTCCCCCTCGGGGCCGGTGGCGAACTGCTTCGGGATCAGGTCTTCCCGGCCGAGCCGCCGGCAGAGGTTGGCCCAAAACCAGGGCTCCAGGGCCCCCACGGCCAGGTACTTGCCGTCGGCCGTCGGGTAAACGTTGTAGCAGGGGACCCCGCCGTTCAGCAAGGCCCGGCCCCGCTCCCAGACCTCCCCGGTCAAAAACCGGCCGACGATGTGGGCCAGCCAGGCCACCGCCCCGTCCAGCATCGACACGTCGATATACTGGCCCCGGCCCGTCCGCTCCCGGTAAAAGAGGGCCACCATGATGCCGAAAGCCGCCATCAGGGCCCCGCCCCCGATATCTGCCACCTGGACCCCCGGAATCACCGGCGGCCCGTCGGCCGGGCCGGTAAGGTCCAGGACCCCGGCCACTGCCAGGTAATTAATGTCGTGGCCGGCCACCTCCCGGTAAGGGCCGGTCTGACCCCAGCCCGAAAGGGAGCAGTAAACCAGCCGGGGGTTTTTCCCGGCCAGGGTCCCGTAGTCGATGCCCAGCCGCCGGGTCACGCCCGGCCGGAAGCCCTCAACCACCACATCGGCCTTTTCGGCCAGCCGGTAGAAGACCTCCCGCCCGGCCGGGACTTTTAAGTTTAAAATCAGGCTCCGCTTGTTGCGGTTAAGGACCTGCCGGTGGGGGTCGTAACCCCGTTCGGCCACTGGCGGCGAGTCCCCGGCCGTACCCCGGGCCCGGGCGATGGCCGCCGGGTCCTCAATGCGGACCACGTCCGCCCCCAGGTCGGCCAGAAGCCAGGTGCAGAAGGGCCCCGGAAGCTGACGGGAAAGGTCTAGGACCCGGATCCCTTCGAGGGGAAGCATCGGCCCTAGGACCGGCCCGCCCGGGCCTCCTGAAGGGCCCGCCAGACCCTTTCGGGTGTAAGGGGAGTATCGATGTGCCGGATGCCCAGGGGCTTAAGGGCATCCAGCACGGCGTTGACCACAGCCGCCGGCGCCCCGATGGTGCCCGATTCGCCGATGCCCTTTGCCCCCAGGGGGTTGGCTGGGGAGGGAACCTCAACGGCCTCCGTCTCGAAGGAGGGCAGGTACTCGGCAATGGGCACGGCGTAGTCGAGAAAACTACCCGTAAGCAGGTAGCCGTTTTCGTCGTAGACGGCCCGCTCCCAGAGGGCCTGACCCACCCCCTGGGCGACCCCGCCGTGGATGAGGCCCTCGGTGAGCATCGGGTTGATGATTTTGCCGCAGTCGTCCACGGCCACGTAGCGGAGAAGCTTTACGGCCCCGGTCTCCGGGTCCACCTCCACCAGGGCCAGGTGGGCCCCGAAGGGGTAAGTGGGTGAGCTGGGGTCGAAGAAGGCCACCGCCTCCAGGCCCGGCTCAAAGCCGGGGGGTAGCCGGCTGGGAATATAGGCCTCCTGGGCCACCTCCTGGAAGGTTACGGCCCGGCCAGGGGCGCCCCGGACGAAGAACCGGCCGTTTTCAAAGACGACGTCGGCCTCGTCGGCCTCGAGCAGGTAAGCCGCGATTTTGCGGGCCTTTTCGAGCACCCGCTCGCAGGCCAGGTAGATGGCCGAGCCCGCCACCTGAACGGTCCGGCTGCCGTAACTGCCCAGGCCGTAGGGCAGGGCGGCCGTGTCCCCGTGGACCACCTCCACATCCTCAAAGGGAATCCCCAGCCGGTCAGCCACAAGCTGGGCCAAGGTGGTCTCGTGGCCCTGACCGGTGGCGTGGGCCCCGGTGTAGACCGTAACCTTGCCCGAGGGGTGGACCCTAACCAGGGCCGACTCGAAGTTTCCGGCCCGTTTCCCGGCCTGGACGGAACCGACGCTGGGGCCGCCGGCCGTGACCTCAACGTAGGTCGAGAGGCCGATTCCCACCAGCCGCCCCTCCCGCCGGAGCCGCTCCTGCTCGGCCCGCAACTTCTGGTAGTCGGCCAGTTGTAAAAGCTTTTCTAAGGCCCCCGGGTAGTCGCCGCTGTCGTAAACGGTGCCGATGGCGGTCCGGTAATAGTTATCAAAAGGCGGGATGAAGTTTTTACGTCTTACGTCGGCCGGGTCGAGGCCGAGCTCGGCGGCCACCAGGTCCACCGCCCGCTCGATGTAGTAGGCGGCTTCGGGCCGTCCGGCCCCCCGGTAGGCGTCCACCGGCACCGTGTTGGTAAAGACCCCGTAGACCTCCCCGGAGATGTGGGGGATGGCGTAAGTGCCGCTCAGCATCGCGATGAACCGGATGCCGGGGACCACCATGGCGAAGGGGGAAACGTAGGCTCCGATGTTGGCGTAGGTTGTCAGTTTGAGGCCCAGGATGGTTCCGTCCCGGCGGTAGGCCACCTCCAGGTAAGTGACGTGGTCCCGGCCGTGGGTCATCCCTAGGAAATTGTCGCTCCGGGTTTCCACCCAGCGAACCGGCCGACCCAGCTTCCGGCTGGCAAAGGCCACCAGCACATCTTCGGGGTAAAGAAAGATTTTGGCCCCGAAGCCGCCCCCAACGTCCCCCGAAATCACCCGGACCTTATGCTCGGGGTGGGGCATCACCTCACAGAGCCACTGGCGGACCAGGTGGGGTGCCTGGGTCGAGGCCCAGAGGGTAAGCTGGTCGGTCTCCGGCTGATACCAGGCCGTGGTCGCCCGGGGCTCCATGGGGCTGGGCACCAGCCGTTGGACCACGACCCGCTGCCGAATAACCCCATCGGCCTCCCGCACCGCCTGCTCCCAATCGCCCCCCGATACGGCCCGCTTAAAGCAGATATTTCCGGGGGCCTCCGGGTGAAGCAGGGGCACCCCGGGTCGGACGGCCTCCTCCTGGTCGACCACGGCCGGTAAAGGCTCATATTCCACGTCGATGAGCTCCAGTAGGTACCGGGCCCGGTAGCGGCCTTCGGCTACCACCGCCGCGACCGGCTCTCCTACGTACCGGACCCGGTCCACGGCCAGGGCATACCGCGGGGGAACCACCGATTCGGGCAGCTGCCAGCCGCAGGGCATGGGCCTGAGGCCGGCGGCCAGCAGGTCCCGGCCGGTCAGGACGGCCAGGACCCCCGGAGCTCTGGCCGCCCGGGAAACGTCCAGGCGGGTAATCCGGGCGTGCGGGTAGGGACTTCGGAGAACCGCCAGGAAAAGCAGGCCCGGAATCTTGATGTTATCCACGTAGGTTCCCCGGCCGGTGACCAGTCGGAGGTCCTCGGTGCGCTTTACGGGGGAGCCGACCAGCCTTCCGGAAACCTGAACCATCGGTTACCCTCCTTGGGTCTGGGGCATTGGTTTAGGCTAACCGATAAATGATACCCGAAAGAAATCCCAGCGGGGGCCCTGCGGGACGCCCAGAGTTGCCGGACCGGCACCCGGTGCTAAGATTCAATCGGCAGGTACTCAATAAAACCCGTTCGGGGGAAGGCGTGATGGAACCGACTGAGCTATCCGCTGAATGGCTCTGCCGCCGCATCGTCGAAGAGGCCCACGATGCCGTTATTTTCGCCGACCGGGAAGGCAAGATCCGCCTCTGGAATACCGGGGCCGAAGAGACCTTCGGCTTTACGGCCGAAGAGGCCCTCGGCCAGAGCCTCGATATCATCATCCCCGAAAAGCACCGCCCCAGCCACTGGGCGGGCTACCACCGGGTCATGGAAACCGGGGTCACCAGATACGGCCGGGACCTTCTAAAGGTGCCCGCCCTGCGCAAGGACGGTAGCCGGATATCCATTGAGTTTACCGTCGTCCCGGTAAAGGACGGGACGGGCCGGATGCTCGGCGTTGCGGCCATCATCCGGGACGTGACCCGGCGGTGGGAGGAAGAAAAGGCCCTCAGGGCCCGGCTGGCCGAACTGGAGGCCCGCCTAGGGGCCGCCGGTTAGGCCCTCGACCGGCCCGGCCAGAAGCCGGATTCCCAGCAGGCGGGCGGCTGCCAGCGCCCGTTCCGGGGGTCCGGTGGGCACCAGCACCAGGTCGCCGGCGGCGGTCCGGTAGACCCGGCCTACCTCTTTAAAGCCGGCCTTTAAGATGCCCCGGCGGGAGGGGAGGTTGGGGGCGTCGTGGCCGACCCAAAACCTTTCGGCGTCTTCTTCCCGTTGAAGGACCGTCTGAAGAAGGCGGGGGTAGATGCCGAGGCCCCGCCAGGGGGGTAGGGTGAAAAAATCCCAGAGGTAGCGGTTGGCCGGGGGCAGTTTAAAAGCCAGCCCCAGCTCGCCGATTTCGGCCTCGGCCGTGGCCACCCAGCCGTAGGCCACCGGCCGCCCATCCATCCACCCCACGTAGGCCCGGTGGCCGGCTGCAAACCGCCCTTCTACCTGGGCCGGCGTAAGGCCCGTAAGGACCGCCAGGACCCGTGGGTCGGAGGCCGCCCCAATGGTTAGGCCGCTTAGGGGCGGAAGCAGAACTAAAGGGTCGCCCCGCCACCAGGTGTAGAAGGACCCGATGGCCGGGCCGACGGGTTGTAAACCTATCCCCATCCTGCTGCGGCGTCCCCCGAGATTTTAGCCGGCTTTCTCGCAAGAACCCACCGCAAGGACCAGGCCCAATCGCTCTTGTCGGGGCGCCCCGACCAAAGGCCGGCTCCAACCGGAAAGCCGACCAGCAAGGCCGTTCCGCTGGCAGGAAGGGGCCGGTTCCTGGTATATTGTGGGCCGGTGATTGCCGAGCTCGAAGCCGTCATCCTGGCCTGGGTCGCCCAGGTCTACCAGGCCATCGGCTGGTACGGGGTGGCCGTTTTAATGGCCATCGAAAGCGCCTGTATTCCCCTGCCCTCCGAGCTTATCATGCCCCTCGCCGGGTGGATGCTCATCCAGAAGCCGGGCCTCGGCCCCGAGTACCTGCTCCTGGCCGGGCTGGCCGGGGCGGCCGGCAACGCGGCCGGTTCGGCCGCGGCCTACTGGGCCGGGGCCGCCGGCGGCCGGCCCTTTTTAGAAAAATACGGCCGCTGGGTTTTAATTAGCCGCCACGACCTGGAGGTGGCCGAGCGGTGGTTCGCCCGATACGGGGCCTGGGCCGTCTTCTTCTCCCGCCTCCTGCCGGTCATCCGGACCTTTATCAGCTTCCCGGCCGGGGTCGCCCGGATGAACTTCCCCCTGTTTGTCGTCCTCACCTTCATCGGGTCGTTCCCCTGGTCGGTGGCCCTGGCCTTTGCCGGATACCTCCTCGGCGAGCACTGGGAGGCTATCCGCAGCGTGATGCGGCCCCTGGACATCCCCATAATTATCGGCCTCCTGGTGCTGTCGGTCTTCTTCATCCGCCGACGCCTCAAGGAGTACCAAACCGGGGCCCCGGTTTCGGTCCCCGAGGAAGATTGACCCGGTCCGGGCCCCTGCCAACTGCCCCGGACCGGGTCAATCCGGTCAAGCCGGGGGCTACTCGTACTGGTAGTCCGAGATAAAGATGATTTTGCCGCCGGTGAACTTCATGTACCGCATCGCCTTGAACGGCCGGTGGTCGGTCGGGCTCATGGTGACGCCGATACCGGCGATATTGTCCTTCCAGTCTTTAATGCTTTCGGCGGCGTCAATCAGCTTCTCCCGGGTAAGGTCCCGGCCGGCCCGGCGCAGGGTCTCGACCATGATTTCGGCCGCCATCTGGCCGTAGACGGTGAAGTTCTGCGGCTGAAGGCCGGGGGCGTATTTTTGCAGAATTTCGTGGTGCTGGCGGATGCGGGGGTTGCTGGTGTCGTCAAAGAGGGGCAGCCAG
>DAOUCL010000256.1:0-7164 GCA_034432015.1 Dehalococcoidia bacterium | reverse complement strand
GGGTGCCACCCGTCCGGCCCACCAGCTCGGCAAAGACGGGATTAAGCCCCCGGAAGTCGTAAACCAGCCAGCCATCCAGTCCCCTTTCGGAAAGATAAGCCCGAATTCGGGCGGTCAGCTGCGGGTCCAAGGCCAAACTCCGACAAGGTTTTCGGGCGCCCCGGCCGCGGGCCGGGCTGGCGTAGCCCGCCCCCGGGGGGTAAGGTTTAGGTTAGGCCGGGTCGTCCCAAAGGGCGCTCCTGAAGGCTTAAGTTAAGGGCCGGGCCCAAAAGAACGGGCTTACAATGGGATGATATAATACCCGCGGACACCTGTCAACGCCGACCTTCTGAAAGCAGGACCGCCCGATGGTTGCCGACTTAATGGATAAAATCGTATCCCTCGCCAAGCGGCGGGGCTTCGTTTTTCCGAGTGCCGAAATTTACGGCGGCTTAAGCGGCGTCTGGGACTACGGCCCCCTTGGGGTCCTCTTAAAAAACAACATCAAGGCCGCCTGGTGGCGGGCCATGGTCCAGGAGCGGGACGACGTCGAGGGGCTCGACTCGGCCATCCTCACCCACCCGATGGTCCTTAAAGCCTCGGGCCACGTGGACACCTTTGCCGACGCCCTGGTGGAGTGCAAACGGTGTCACGTTCGGTTCCGGGCCGACGAAGTCGGGGAGGTCTGCCCGGAATGCGGCGGCCGGGAGTTCACCGAGCCCCGGATGTTCAACACCATGTTTAAGACCTACTTCGGCCCGGTCGAGGAGGAGGCCGCCGTCGTCTACCTGCGGCCCGAGACCGCCCAGGGCATCTTCGTAAACTTTCTCAACGTGCTTAACACGACCCGCCGCAAGCTTCCCTTCGGCATCGCCCAGGTCGGCAAGGCCTTCCGAAACGAGATCACCACCGGCAACTTCATCTTCCGGGACCGGGAATTTGAGCAAATGGAGCTTGAGTATTTCGTAAAGCCCGGAACCGACGAGGAGTACCACCGGTACTGGGCGGAGGAGCGGCTCAACTGGTACGTTCGCTTTGGGATAAAGCCCCAGAATTTGCGGCTCCGGACCCTGCCCCTCGAAGAGCTGGCCCATTATTCCAAGGCCACCGTCGAGGTGGAATACCGGTTCCCGTGGGGCTGGGCCGAACTTGAGGGGATCGCCAATCGGACCGATTACGACCTGCGTCGGCACTCGGAGTTCAGCGGTAAAGACCTGACTTATTACGACGAAGAGAGCGGCCAGCATATCGTACCCTACGTCATCGAGCCGTCGGCCGGGGTGGACCGGGTGATGCTGGCCTTTATGCTGGACGCCTACGACGAAGAGCCGGACAAAGAGGGAATCCGGGTCGTCCTCAGGTTTCACCCGACCATCGCCCCCATTAAGGTGGCCGTCCTGCCCTTAAGCAAGCGGGAGCCCCTCATCCGGGTGGCCAAAGAGGTTCACCGGGAGTTGCGTAAGCACTGGGTCGTCGACTACGACGAAACCCAGTCCATCGGTCGCCGCTACCGGCGCCAGGACGAGGTGGGCACCCCCTACTGCGTCACCATCGACTTCCAGACTTTAGAAGATAACGCCGTCACCATCCGGGACCGGGACACCATGGCTCAGGTCCGGGTGCCCATCCCGGAGCTGCGGGCGGCCCTGGCCGAAAGGCTCGATACCGCCTAGGCGGCCGTGTTCCGGGTCGTCCACTTCTCGGACCTCCACCTGGGGGTGGAAAACTACGGCCGCCTCGACCCGGCAACGGGCCTTTCAACCCGGGTCGGGGACTTTCTAAAGGCCTTTGACGCCGTCGTCGACTACGCCGTCGCCGAGGGGGTCGACCTGGTCCTCTTCACCGGGGACGCCTACAAGAACCGGGACCCCTCCCCCACCCTCCAGCGGGAGTTTGCCCGCCGGGTCGTCCGTCTCCGGGAAAGGCAGGTCCCCATCTTGCTGCTCGTGGGCAACCACGACGTCCCCCTGGCCAGCGGCCGGGCCACCACCCTGGACATCTTCCAGACCCTGGCCCTCCCGGGGGTTTACGTGGGCAACCGGCTGGACCTTTACCGGGTCGAGACCAAGGCCGGGCCCATCCAGGTGGTGGCCGTCCCCTGGCTTTCCCGCCACCGGGTATTCGGCCGGGACGACCTGCGGGATAAGCCCATCGAAGAGATAAACCGGGCGCTCGTGGAGTGGGCCCTGGTCCGACTGGAGGAAGTTGCCGCCCGGCTGGACCCGGAGCTTCCGGCCATCCTGGCCGTCCACGGGGTGGTGGCCGGGGCCGAGCCCGGAAGTGAACGGAACCTGATGCTGGGCAACGAGTACACCTGGACGCCGGGCGACCTGGCCCGCCCGGAGTTCTGCTACGTGGCCCTCGGCCACGTCCACCGCCACCAGGTCCTCCGTAAGGCCGACCCGCCCATGGTCTATGCTGGCAGCCTGGAGCGGGTGGACTTTTCCGAGGAGCGGGAGGAGAAGGGCTTTGTGCTGGTGACCATCGACCGGGACGCCGGGAAATGGACGGCCCGCTTTGAATTCAAGCCGGTCCCGGCCCGCCGGTTCTTGACCATCGACGTGACCGTCCGCTCCAATCGGCCCACCGAGGAGGTCCTCGAGGCCCTGGAGGGCCAGCCCATCGCCGACGCCGTCGTCCGCCTCCGGATAACCCTCCCCCACGAGCTCCAGCCCCTGCTGGACCTGGCGGCCATCCGCCGGGCCCTGCGGCCGGCCAAGTACGAGGTTATCAACCGGGTCCCCATCGGCCGGCCCCGGCCGCCCCTTACCCTGCTTACCTGCCCCAACTGCCGCCGGGAGTACCAGCTGGTGGAGGCGGTGGACCGGCGCTGTCCGGAGTGCCAGGCCGAGCTGGTCTACCACGAGCTCGACCCCATCCGGGCCCTGGAGCTGTATCTTTCCAAGCAAAACATCCCCCCCGACCGGCGAAGCCGACTGCTGGAGCTGGGTCGGCAGCTCTTTAAAGAAGTTAGCGGCGAAATAGTATAATCTTTACAAAAAACCGCGGCGGTGAATCTTATCCCTGCCCCGAAGGCGCCCGAAAATCCCCGGCTGGGAGGAGCGAACCATGCTCTTTGAGGAGAAGTTTATCGGCGAAGGCCTGACCTTCGACGACGTTCTGTTAGTCCCGGCCCGGTCCGAAGTCCTGCCCCGGGACGTGTCTACGGCCACCTGGCTTACCCGCAACATCCGGCTCCAGATTCCCATCGTGTCGGCGGCCATGGACACCGTCACCGAGGCGGCCATGGCCATCGCCCTGGCCCGGGAGGGGGGAATCGGCATCATCCACCGGAACCTATCCATTGAGGAGCAGGCGGCCGAAGTGGATAAGGTCAAACGGTCGGAATCGGGGATGATAACGGACCCCATCACCCTTGGGCCGGAGAACCGGGTCCGGGACGCCCTGGCCCTGATGGCCCGCTACCACATCTCCGGCATCCCCATCACCGAGAACGGCCGGCTGGTGGGCATCATCACCAACCGGGATGTCCGCTTTGAGACGAATCCGGACCGGCCCATCAAAGAGGTGATGACCCGGCAGAACTTGATTACCGCACCGGTTGGGATCAGCCTCGAAGAAGCCCAGGAGATCCTGAGCCGTCATAAAATCGAAAAACTTCCGATCGTCGACGAAAACTTCAACCTTAAAGGCCTGATCACCGTTAAAGATATCCGTAAGCGGATTCTTTACCCCAACGCCACCAAGGACGAGCGGGGCCGGCTCCGGGTCGGGGCGGCCGTCGGGGTGGGGCCGGAGGCCATCGAGCGGGCCGAGGCCCTGGTGGCCGCCGGGGTGGACGTACTGGTCATCGACACCGCCCACGGCCATTCGGCGGCCGTCATTCAGACCCTGCGGGAGCTCAAGCGCCGCTTCCCGGTGGACGTTATCGCCGGCAACATCGCCACCCCCGAGGCGGCCGAGGAGCTCATCGCCAACGGGGCCGACGCCATCAAGGTGGGGATGGGGCCGGGGGCCATCTGCACCACCCGGGTGGTGACCGGCGTCGGGATGCCCCAAGTTACGGCCATCTACCTGTGCGCCTCGGTGGCCGCCCGCTACGGGGTTCCCGTCATCGCCGACGGGGGCATCCGCTATTCGGGCGATATCGCCAAGGCCATCGGGGCCGGGGCCGACTCGGTGATGCTCGGGTCCCTCCTGGCCGGGGTGGACGAAAGCCCCGGGGAGATCATCGTCTACCAGGGGGAGCGCTTTAAAGAGTACCGGGGAATGGGCTCCCTCGGCGCAATGAAGCAGCGGTTCGCCCGGGACCGCTACGGCCAGGGGGACGTGGACTCCGAGGCCAAGCTGGTCCCCGAAGGGGTCGAGGCCCGGGTGCCCTACAAAGGGCCCCTATCCACCGTCATATACCAGCTCATCGGCGGCCTTAAGGCGGCCATGGGCTACGTGGGGGCCGCCACCATCGAAGAGCTTAAGGCCAAGGCCCGCTTCGTGCGGACGACCCCGGCGGCCGCCGCCGAAAGCCACCCCCACGGGGTCCTGGTTACCCACGAGGCCCCCAACTACCCGATGCGGGTGGTCTAACCCGAAGGCTCCGGACCGGCCCCGGCTACCGCCCTTTCCACCAGGGCCAAAAACTTGCCCTTAAACTCGGCCGTATCGAACTGCCGGGCAAAGGCCCGCAGGCCGTCCGGGTCAAAATCTCCGGGCCGGAAGGCGGCGATGGCCTCGGCTAGGGCCTCCGCCGTCTGCTCCCGGAAAAGCACCCCGGTCCGGCCTTCGATAACGGTATCCAGGGCGCCCCCGGCCGCGTAGGCGATAACCGGCCGCCCGCTCGCCATCGCCACCACCGGGACGAGCCCGAAATCCTCCTCCCCCGGGAAGACCAGGGCCCGGCACCGGGCCATCAGGTCGGCCACCTGCGCGGTGGGTAGCCGACCCAGGAACTTCACCGTCGGGCCGGCGAGTCGCTCCAGCCGGGGCCGGTCCCGCCCGTCCCCCACTACCAGCAAGGGCACCCGCAGCCGGTTGGCGGCCTCAACGGCCAGGTCCACCCGCTTGTAAGGGACGAGCCGGGAAACGACCAGAAAATAATCGTCGAACCGGTCGGCCGGCTTGAACCGGTCTGTCTCCACCGGGGGGTGAAGGAGCCAGGCTTCCCGCCGGTAAATCCGGCGAATCCGCCCCACCACGACCCGGGAAATGCCGACGAAAAAGTCGACCCGCTGGGCGGCCACCGCATCCCAGACCCGAAGGAGGCTAATGAGGGGCCGCAGGGCGGCCCGCAGGAGCGGGCCCACGGCCTCCCGCCCCACATAAGCCTCAAAGTTCCAGAGAAACCGGGGGGGCGTAAGGCAGTAATTTAGGTGGCAGGCGTCGGCCCGGACCAGGACCCCGTGGCAGAAGCCGCTACTTACGGAGATGACCAGGTCGTATTCGGCCAGGTCAAAGCTGTCGAAGGCGAGGGGGTAGAGGGGGAGGTACCACTGGTGGCGGCGGGTCACCCCGGGGAGGGTCTGCATAAAAGAGGTGATAATCTTCCAGTTTCGGTATTCGGGGGGCATGGCTTTGGGGTCGAAAATGGAGGTGTAAACCGGGGCGTCGGGGAAGAGGTCGTGCAGGACCTCCAGGACCCGCTCGGCCCCCCCGTGCTGATTAAGCCAGTCGTGGACGATGGCGACCCGCTTCGGCCTCATCCGGGCCTAAAGTATACCAGGCCCGGCCCCCGGAGGGCCGCAATTAGGGAAGAACGCTCAGGGGGTTGATGGGAACCCCGCCCCGGTGGACCTCGAAGTGGAGGTGGGGGCCGGTGGCGATCCCCGTCCGGCCGACGGCCCCGATAACCTGGCCCTGCTCCACGGCCTCCCCGACGGAGACGTCCAGGCGGCTTAAGTGGGCGTAAAGGGTCCGGAAGCCGTTGCCGTGGTCGATGACTACCACCGTCCCGTAACCGCCGTTCCAGCCGGCGCTGGCCTGAACCACCACCCCGGCCGCGGCCGCCCGAACGGGGGTGCCGTAGGGGGGTGCGATATCGAGGCCCCGGTGGTAGGCCGAGAAGTACTGGCTTATCATGCCCACCGTCGGCCAGCTGAATCCGGCGGCCGCCCGGGCCGGGGGCGGTGGCGGGGCCGCGGCCACGGGAGCCTGGGCTTCGGCCGGGGCGGGGGCCGCCTGGGCCGGGGGTGGCGGAGGCTGAACCGGGGCCGGCCGGGGCTCGGTTCGGGCCGCGGCCAGGCGGGGCGGCTCCGGCACCCGGCCGCCCGGAATCACCAGCTTCTGCCCCACCTGAAGCTGGTTCGGGTCCGAAAGGCCGTTGGGCGCAAAGGCCAGAATGTTGGCCTGGTCAACCCCGTAGTGCCGGGCGATCCCCTCCAGGGTCTCGCCCGCCTGAACGGTGTGGATTACCCCCGAAACCGCCGGAACCTGGAGCACCTGGCCCGGCTGAAGGTTATTTTGGTTGCTAAGGTTATTGGCCCAAACGATGCTCTCAACGCTCACCCCCAGCCGCTCGGCAATGGTGTAAAGAGTATCCCCTGGGCTGACGGTGTATTCGATGACCGCCTGGGCCGGCTGGGCCGAACCCCCGGTTGCCGTCGCCGACTGAAGGCTTTCGGGCAGGGCCATAACCACCAGAAAGCCTTCCGGGCTCCTGGCTCCGGGGTTTACCAGCTCGACGGTTTCGGGGTAAAGGCCGGTGACAGGGGAGGGGCCGAAAAATTCCCGCTCAACGGATGCCAACCTGGTAAGCCCGAGGCAAACCAGGCCAAGAACCAGGTAGAGGAGGCACCTGGCCGCCCTCGGCCAGGCCGAGGCCAGCGAGGGCAAACTCAGCCCCGCAAGCCGCTCGAGGGCCGGGGGTGGCGCTGGGCGCGTCGTGATTGTACGGTAATCGTCCAAAAAGGACAGACCCCCGACTATTGGTTAGGACCGCAACCATGGCTCCACCCCAACCGTGCCACCACTGGCAGCCCCCCACCCGCCAGGGCGGGTGGGTGGCAATGTAACCGGCCCCTATTATACCCAAGGGTGTCAAGGGATGCAACCCGGGCGGAGGGCGCTTCCCCCACCCCCTGGGGAACGGCCCGCCAAAACTGGGCTTGTCTTACAAAATCGGATTAGAGGGACCAGGTTCGGCTCGAATCGGTCGGGCTGGCAGCAGGGTCAGCAGGATGCGCCGCCTCAAGCAGCACCCGCTTGAGGGCAACCTTCGGCTTAAGCTCCCGC
>DAOUCL010000255.1:0-3855 GCA_034432015.1 Dehalococcoidia bacterium | reverse complement strand
CACCCTGGCCGTCCTGCTCATGCTGGCCTGGAAGAACGCCGGCTGGATTGGGCTTGACCGGTGGCTCCTGCCGGCCCTGGGCACCCCCTGGCAGCCCGGCAAGTTCTTCAGCCTCCGGCGCTGGCCGGCAGCCTGACCCTGAGCACCCGCAGGGGGGCCGCTCCGGAGGACAACCCCGGAGCGGCCCCTTATAACAGGTTCACTGGATGCTAAGGGCATGTTTTAAAAGGCGGGCGGTTTCCCGTTAATTCGCCGCACGTTTCCACAAGTGTCATGTTTAGTTCTGTCAAACGAAATCAAGATATCAGTTCCCCAGGGTTTCGGCCGGCGAGACAGGTTGGGCGGCATCTTCGAGCTATGCCACAAGCCGCCCGTTGACGGTTTTCAAACATGCTCTCAGGATGGCACGCCTGCACGCTGTTGAGTACGCCGAAGGGCGCCTATTCGTCAACCGGACGGGCCTGTGGCTTTTTATCTTTTCGGGGCGGCCCTTTCAAGCCGCTACTACCCGGAGGCAGTTGAGCGCCCCGGAACTCAACCAGATTCTCGGGCTGGGCATAACCTTCGTCCTGCTGACCAGCAGTCTCACCGCTTACCGGGCCGAGCGGGCGGCAGTGCCCGGCCTCATTCGCAACCTGGCGGCCACCATCGGCCTCGGTCTTGTTTTCGTGGTCGGGGTGATAATCGAGTGGGCTGAAGCCTTTCACTATCTCCCGCCGAGCACGGCCTACGGCACGATCTTTCTGACCACAACGGGCCTGCACGGCTTCCACGTCCTGACAGGGATTATCGCCCTGACCTTTATCCTGTTCCTGGGCCGGGACGGGCGCTTTGCCCGCGGGAACTTCTGGCCGGTTGAAGGGGCGGTTAAATACTGGCACTTCGTGGACGTGGCCTGGGTCTTTGTTTACCCAACCCTTTACCCGGTACGGTAGGGCGGTCCGTCTGCCGTGGCAGACGGACCGCCCCGCCCGGGGAGCCGGGTCTCCCCGGTTAGGCCGTCCGGGAAGGCCTCACCTTCCCGGACGGGAGCCCGCCTGTTTACCCGGCAAAGAGCTCGAAAACGGGCGGGAACATCAGCAGCAGGCCGAGGCCTATCAGTAACAAACTCCCGCCGAAAACGGCCCCGAAATTGACCTCCCGGTCGCGCCAGGCCTGGTGGGTGACCGCCCAGGCCACAAGCCACACAACTACGGCCATGGTTGTTTTTCCACTGAGGGGGCCGGCTGGGGGGTAAAAGTTGAGCAGGCGGGCGATGCCCGAGTTTACCTCGGCCAGAAAGGTGAGCAGGCCCAGGGCGAAGACCCCGATCGCCGCACCCAGGATAGCTGCGGCTGCTATGCCGTTTGGCATCGTCGAAGGTTCCCTTCTCTCCACGGTTAAACCTCCTTCAGCGGACGGGGGCCGCCTTGGTTATCATGGCTCCCAGCAGGCCGGCCACTGCAGCAGCCAGAAAAGCGAGGCTAAAGAGAACTATCAGGGCGCGTCGGAGCGTGTTATCGTGGGCCAGGCGTACTCGGTACCGGAGAACTACATACGTGACGGCGGTGGCAAGGATCGGAGCAACCCAGCCCACATGTTCCTTCCACTCCATGCCAAAGGTGTGCCACATTCGCAGTTCGGGCCGGCTCAAAAGATAAGACCTGGGATATAAGGTCAGGTCCGCCCTTGGTGGTGGGCTGGCCCGGTACCAGGGGTAGACGATGTAAGTTCCGGTGAGCACCGTAAGCCAGGCCACCACTGCCATTAAGCAGGTCCCAAGTACCAGGCGGCGAAGACGTTCCTCGGCTCCGGAGGCGGTGAGCAGGTCGGCCCGGAAGCTCCACAGCTCCGCCAGCCCCCCGGCAAAGGCTAGCAGGAAGAGGGCTCCGAAGACCAGCCCGTGGATCAGGCTCCAGACCTCCCGTTCTGATCTGAAAGGTACATCTCTTTCCTCCTTGGTAAACGGTGTTGGCAAAGGGTTCCGCGATTATGGTAGCCCCGGTGGGAACTCCGGTGCCCCATCCCTCGGGATAAGTTTCGGGTAGGTGAGCGCCTGCCCAAAGGGATAGGATCGGGCTGACCTCGGCAACGCGGAAAATTCTCAGTCAGGGCCGGCCGTCAGCCGGCCCCACCCTGGGCAGCGGCGGCCGGAGCCGCGGCTGGAGGTGGAGGCCGAAGGCGACGATGGCCAGCAGTTCGGCGAGGGCTCCTGCCGTCCGGGCCGGCGGGCCGGCGGCCAGGGCGCCGGGACCAGCCAGCATAAACCCAAGGTTGACCAGGATAAAGGCCGTCCAGGCAAATCCCGGCCGGCCCCGGGGGTGGCGGAAGCCCCAGCTAGTCAGGCGGGGGAAGATCCAGTAGGCGACTCCGAACGCAAACTGGATGGTCCAGCCGAAGAAGAGAGCATGGATGTGCCAGCCCAGCAGGGTTGGGACGGCCGGGTGGATAAAAACGGCCTTGTGGGCCAGCATGAGGCCGCCGATGACGAACCCGACCCCGAGGTGGATGAGGGCCGACCGGACCATGTAACAGCTAAGCCGGGGCAGGCTAACCCTCCTTTCCGGGCCGGGGCTTGACCCGGGGCCAGAGCAGGCCGGCAAAGACCCAGCCGGCCAGGACCAGGGCCGCGGCGCTCAGGATAAGCAAGACCCGGGCCCAGGGTCGGGGCTCGAGGGCCAGGGCCGGCTCGGCCACTGCCCGCAGGAGCATCCCGGCGTTGAGCAGGACGAAGCCGGCCCACCCGGCGGCCTCGTTGCCCCGGGGCCGCTCCCGGGAAAGGGGTGGGGAACATCCACCACGCAACCCCGAAAATGAACTGGGCGACGCCGCCCAGCATGAAAAGGTGATAAAAAACCGGCCGGAAGGCCTCAGGAAGGAGGCCCGCATCCAGCCCGGCCCCGAGGGCAAGGGCGGCCAGCAGGTTTATGAGGGCGGCCCGAATCGACCAGCGGGTAAGGGGCGGCATCGCCTCCTAGGCGATAACCCAGCCGGCCGGCTCCAGCGCACCGGCAATTTCGGCCAGAAGGTCGGGCCGCCGAATAATGACCCGGCGCCGGGCCAGCCGGATGGCGCCGGCCCGCTGCCACTCGTTAAGGACCCGGCTCACGGTGTAAAGGCGGGTGCCGCACAGCTCGGCCAGCTCGGCCCGGGTGAGGGGGAGTAAGAGCACCACCCCCTCGGGGGTTCGGCGTCCGGCCCGCCCGGCCAGGTAAAGGATCAGCCGGACAAGGCGGCCCTCAACCCGGGCGGTGCTGACGTCGTGAAACCGGTTCTGGATCTCGTGAAGCCGGCCGGCCATAAGCCCCATCACGGCCAGGGCGACCTCGGGGTAGCGGAGCAGGAAGGCCCGGAAGCGGTCGCCGGGAAGCCAGAGGACGACGGTCGGCCAGGGCGGCAACCAGGCCAACAAACTCCCCGGTGGCGACCAGGTGGAGAATCGTCTCCGAGCCGTCAGCCCCCTGCCGGACGACCTTCACCTGCCCGTCCACGATGAAGTAAATCCCGCCAGGGCGTTCGGCAGAGCCGGCCCGCAACGTCTTCGGGTTCGGGAAGTTGGTCCACCACTTCAGCCGCCCCTGAGCCTGGCCTCAAGGAACTCCTTAAGGGCGACGGCGTTGTTGTGTTCGGCATCCCGGGCGCTGAAAAGAAGGGTTATATCCCCGGCCCGGGCGGCCTCTAGAAGGGGCCGCCAGGCTTCCGGCCGGGCCTCAAGCTCGGCAAAGTAGCGGGCCTTGAATTCGGCCCAGCGGGCGGGGTCGTGGCCGAACCAGCGCCGCAGGCCGTCGCTGGGGGCGACGTCTCTAAGCCAGCCGTCGAGCTGGAGGGCGTCTTTCTTGAACCCCCGGGGCCAGAGCCGCTCGACCAGAAAACGGC
>DAOUCL010000254.1:0-7466 GCA_034432015.1 Dehalococcoidia bacterium | reverse complement strand
CCTTCAAAGACCTTTTGCTCTGGCTTGGGGGCAAGCTTGGGATACCGAGCGAACGGGACGGGCCCTACCTGCTGATGCGGGGTTTTCTAAGGCTGCTAAACTACGAGGTCGCCCGGGAACTGCTGGAGTCCCGCCAGCCTCCTACTTGACGCCAAAGTTATGGGTAATCTCCTGTTTCTTGCGCTTGAACCGGGGCCTCGACGTCCGGCCCTGCCGCCAGTTATTGAGAGCGCGCTCCAGATTCCGAAAGGCCTCCTGAGGAGCGCATTTGGAGACCTCAACCCACCAGGGGGCGTTTGCCCGCTTCCAGCGGTTCCACACCCTGTGAAGGTCGACGGCCGAGGGAAGCCGCTCGCCGCGTTCTAAGGCCTCAAGGCACCGCGCCAGGCCCCAATTGTAGGCAAAGCGCGCCGTCCCAACGTGTTTAGCTAAAGAGACCCGCTGGGACGTATTCGGGTCCAGCTCAAACCGGAAAGCCTGATTGACCCTCATTCAATGGCACATCCGTTCGGCTGAATACATGATAACAAAATCGGCAGCTGCTGGCAGCCCCCGCCGTGCTAACAACTACGGCTAGGACCAGCGGCAAAAGAACTCTTAGACCTATCCTCACCTTACCGCCGCGGCGACCTTGCCGCACTCCTGGGGACTGATTCCCATGCACGAAACCGCCCAGACGCTTCTCCCGTCCCGCATCCAGACCGTCGTCCAGTGGCCGGGCACAATGGGCAGTCTGGTCACCGCCGGCCGCCCACCGACAACCCCAGCCTGCAGATAATCCCTCGGGGCAATTGCCTGGACGAACGGCCGGCCTGCCACCCTGACAATTCCCACAAACCCGCCCCGGCTCCCGCCAAACGTTCTGGTCACCGTTACGACCTGGTCGCCGCAGGCAGTCGCCGTCGCCTCAAGGGGGCGAAATCCAGCCGGCAGATAGCCGACGCTGAAGTTCAGGGGCGAGGCCTCAAGTTCGGCCGCGGTTGCGTACCGTTCGACCGGGCCGGCACAAACCGGGATCCCCCGGGCAGCGGCATCCGGCTCCCGCTCGTAAAACGTAAACCCGTTAAGCTCCCCGACAAACCTGGGCCTGGCGTTAAACTCCCGGTAGCGGCGGTCGACTTCTTCCGGGCTCGGGGGCTGGCTTGCCGAGCCCGGGGCCGTATCCGCCCCAAGGCCCAGCGCTAAAAGCCCTACGGCCAGCACCAGACCGGCCAGGGTTGACCTTCGCATCTCAGCACCCCCGTTTCACAGTGTACACGCACCGTCAGCTCCTGTCAAGCAAGCGTGGGCTTGTCCCTCTGTCCCAAAGGCAGTGGGAGGAATTAAAGGTCCTGGGTGGTCCCTGTTGAACTCAGGCTTTCAAGGCCCTCAGCCGAGCCTGGCGCAGGTCAGGAAAAGGGCCGATTCGACGCCAGCAAAGGTCTTAAAACCGCGGACCGTCCGGGCCTGACGGCCTTCGGCCGGCAAATGGCCTGCTCAGTCCGGTTGTTGGTCGAGGGAACCCCGGGCTCAACCAGCCACAGCCGGTGCCTGGCCCAGTGCTCAGACAGCCTCAGGATAAACTGTCTTAAACGATACAGGGGCTCTTGAACCTCCTTGTTTGGGTCAAACCTGGCCTTGATTTCCAAGCCTAACCTAAGCAGCTTCTTTCCCCCATCCTGGGGAAGCAGCGGCCTTCGGCCGCTCTGTCTGACCTCATCCAGGAGCGGCTTTACCTGCTCACCAAGCTCGGATTCAAAGTTTTTGATGAGCCTGCCTACCCGCCGTTTGAGGTGAAACCGGCAGTGGGCCTGTCGAAGGTCCAGGGCCCGGGCAACCAGGTTGTACGTGGGAAGCTCGTCGGTTACGATGACCTCAACCCCAAAGGCTTTCACCAGGGGCTCAAGCCTGCTGGCCTTTGGCCGGCGCGGGCAAAGCCCGCTGGCTTTAACGTCATGCTCGGATACCATGGCAATTCCCACCGGCTGGCCGCTGCCCAAATCCAGGGCGATGATAATCCCGTGCTCCTGGCCCCTGATTTTGACCAGGGTTCCATCCAGACCAAGGACCCTGACCTTGCGCTTTTTAAGCGGCGGCGAAGCCGCCCGCTGTTCCGAGACGGTCCGGACATCCGGCCGATTCCGGCCCCGAACTTTTCAAAGAGCCGGCCGCCTTCGGCGGCGCGGGCGAAGCCCGCTGACCTGGTACTTAAACCCAATGCCCAGGCAACGGCAGCGCCGCTTCGCGGCCGCCGCTGGCTCTGGTCAGCCCGGGTCACACCGCTCGGATAATGCCTGAAGGTCCGGTTACACTGGGCGCACCTGTAGCGGACGGTGACCACTTGCTTGACCTCATGGTCTTTTACCGGCTTGGTTGAGTAGCCGTGCCGGTGCAGGTAAACTGAGCCGCAGTGGGGGCACTTCTCAGGCCGGTCCTCGGGCTCGGTCTTGACCTGAGGCGGTCGGATCGTCAAAACTTTCATGGGCAGGCGCCTCCCTGGAGGGTTGTTTTTGGTCTAAAACAAGCTTAAGGGGAGCGCCTGCCCCACGGTCGACTTTGTCGACCGGCTCATCCCACCATCTATGGGACAGACCCTCCTGGTTTGCATTCAAGGGCCGCCTTTGGCGGCGCAGCCCTTCGGGCTGCTGCTCAGGATACGGTAAGCCGGTGGAATCTGGTGGCGGCCTACCCGAGCGCCAGCGCAAAGAATGCCAGCTCATCGAACGGACACCTTTCGAGGTTAAGGCTATCCAGGTCGATGGTGGCAGGGCCGGCTTCGCCGGCGCCGCCGGAGGCGGGCGGCCGAGTTTGAGGCCGCCTGTCGAGAGCTGGGGATAAGGTTGTTTGTGCTGCCGCCTCGCTCGCCCAAGCTTAACGGTCAGGTTGAGCGTGCCCACCGCAGCCATGTCCAGGAGTTCTACGACTACTATGTGGGCGAGCTCTCCATTGAGGCCGTAAAGCGGGCACTACGGGCCTGGGAAGAGACCTTCAACACCTTAAGACCCCACCGGGCCGAGTCGCCGAAGGCGACTGCCCGCTCGGTTATCTTAAGGCCGAGCACCCGGACAGGATGCCCCACTGTCTCAAGTGTCTTGAACCCATACATGCCCGGCGATATCCTGGTCGGGGACGACGGCGTAATTGTGATCCCCCGGGCCATCGCCCGGCATGCGGCCGAGCTGGCCGCCGAGCAGGAGCAACTTGAGGCCTACATCCGGGAGCGGGTGGGGGCGGGGACGCCCCTCACTGAGGCCTATCCGCCCAGCGACGCCTTCCTGGCCGAGTACCGGGCCCGGCAGACCCGGACCGGCTGAGCGGCGGGAGCGGGTTTCAGCCTTCCCGGTACCAGTCGGCGATATTCCAGAGCTCCGAATCCCAGGCCGTCGGCTTGAGGCCCTTCAGGTTCCGGGCGGCCCCGCTGACCCCTTTCCGGTGGACCAGGGGGATTTCGACGACGTTGTTAACGACCAGGTCGTTCATCTCGATGAAAAGCTGGGCGCGTTTTTTGGCGTCGAGTTCCCGCTGGGCCTGCCGGTAAAGCTCATCATACCTGGAGTTTGACCAGCGGGTGTAGTTGTTACCCCGCCACTCGTTCGCCTTCTGGGCGATCTGCCAGGAGACCCAGCTCGCCATATAAGCCTGGGGGTCCGGCAGGTCGTTGCCATTGGTGAACATCTCCAGGTCGGCGTAAAACTTGGCGGCCGTATCGGGGTTTGCCGGGTCGCTGGAAAAGAAGACCGCCGCCTGGATGCTCTTTAACTCCATCTTGATGCCGGCCTGCTCGAAGGCCTGCTTGATGATCTCCTGGGTCTTCTGCCGGACAGCGTTCACCGTCGTCTGGTAGAGCACTTCCATCCGCACCCCGCCCTTCTGACGGACCCCGTCGGGGCCGCGCGTCCAGCCGGCCTCATCCAGTAGCCGGTTAGCCTTTTCGATATTGAATTCCCAGGTCGTATTGGGCGAGCGGAACGTCTTCGGCTCAACAAGCAGGTTGGTGGCGACCTCAAACCCCTTCGGGTAGAGCTGGTCGACGATGGCCTTGCGGTTGCAGAGGAGGGCATAAGCCTGCCGAACTTTCAGGTCCGTCTGCCAGGGGTGCGGGGCTTTAAGGCTACTGCGCTCGCCATCCACCTCCTTGCGGGGGTCAGTGAAGTTGACCAGGATCCGTTCGACGTTGGCTGCCGGAATAACTATAACAACACCCTTGCCGGCCTGCTGGAGCTGATCAAGAATCTGCGGCTCGACCTGGAGGTTCCAGGCGTAGTCGACCTCGCCGGTCTGCAGGGCGGCCCGGGCCGCCGACGGGGCATCGCCGCCGCCTTTAAGCTCGACCCGTTTAAAGAAAGGCTTATCCGGCTCCCGGTAATACTCGTTAATCTCGTAGACGACGACGTCGCCGGGGCGGAAATCCACCACCTTATAAGGGCCGGTCCCGACCGGCCGGTTGTTCGGCGGCGCCTGACCGGCGCCCTTCCCCTTGTACTGCTGGAAGACATGCTTCGGGAGCACACGCCCGGCCGTGCCGAAGAAGGGAACGTACCAGCCCGGCGTGACATCTTCGAAGATCAGTTTAACGGTGTACTGGTCGATAATCTGGACGTCAGCAATCATTGAAAAGTAGTCATAGTTCGTTGACGCCGTATCTTTGTCGGTTACGTACTCCCACGTAAACTTGACGTCTTCGGCCGTAAAGGGCTGGCCGTCGGACCAGCGGACGCCCTGCTTCAGTTTCCACGTCACCGACTTCCCGTCTCGGGCCAGGAGGCCGTTCTCGTAGCTGGGGATTTCGGCCGCCAGAACCGGGATGAAATTGCCGTCGGCGTCGACGTCGGCCAGGGGCTCGTAGACCGGACGGGTGGCGTCGTAATCTTTCGTGCCCTGGGCGAGGTGGGGATTGAGGACGGTCGGCCCCTGCCACCAGAGCAGCTTGAGGAGGTCCGCCCGACCCCGCCCCCGGGCAGGCTGGGCGGGGGCCGGGGCAGGCGCCTGGGGCGCCGGGGCGCAGGCGGCCAGCACGCTCGCAATAAGCCCGTCCGAAAGGCCGGCAAAAGTTAAGGCTTCAATGAACTGGGAACTGGCGGCGGGTGAGCCGACCGGCCCGCAGGGCCCCGATAAGTTCATCAAAGTCGAAGCTTGCCATCCTTTACACTCCTGTCTTGAAAACTACTTAATCATAAAAAGAAGGTGCCTGATTGTCAAGGGCTGGCCACCGCCAACCTACGGCAGAAAGCCATTGACGGAATGCAAACCGCGTCACGGAATCCGGTGGGGGTCGAGGGCGTCCCGCAGCCCGTCCCCGATGTAGTTGATAGCTAGGACGGTGACAAAAATCATCAGGCCGGGGAAGAGGGCCATGTGGGGGGCGAAATCGAGAAAATCCTTGGCGTCAAAGAGCATACGGCCCCACGTCGGGATATCCGGCGGGAAGCCCAGCCCCAGGAAGGAGAGGGCCGACTCGGTGATGATCGCCTGCCCAACCCCCAGGGTTGCGGCCACAATCACCGGACTGAGCACGTTGGGCAGTATGTGCACCAGTATCAGCCGGGGTGTGGGCGCGCCGAGGCACCGGGCTGCCTCGATGAAATCTTTCTGCTTTACTGACAAGAAAGAGGCCCGCACCAGCCGGGCCGTCGACATCCAGTTAAAGCCGCCGATCACCCCGACGATAAGTAAAAAGATGCCGAGTTCCGGCCCGAAGCGGGCCCGCAGCGCGTCCCGGAACAGGTAAATGAGCAGTAAGAGCAGGGGAAGCTGGGGCATTGAGATAAAAAGGTCGGTTAGCCGCATCAGCAGGCCGTCTACGACCCCGCCGAAAAAACCCGCCAGCGCCCCAACGGTTGTTCCGAGGACCACGGCAATTACCATCGCGGCCAGGCCGACGGCCAGGGAGATCCGGCCGCCCCACAGGACCCGGGCGAGGATATCCCGGCCCAGGTCGTCGGTGCCCATCGGGAACTGGGCCGAGGGCGGGGCCATGGCCCGGCCGAAATCGATCTCGTCGGTCCGGCGGGGGTACACCTGCGACCCAACCAAGGTGACCAGCACCAGGAGGTTGAGGATGATAAGACCCGCCATCGCCGGCCGGTGTTTGCGGAACTGGCCCCAGGCCAGGGCCCAGGGCGAACGGGCCGGTCGCGGGACGGCCGCAGCTTGGGGGATGAGGGCTTCGGTCGGTCGCCGCATCAGTCGAACCTTATCCGCGGGTCGAGCACCCCGTAAAGGATATCCGCTACCAGGTTAAAAACCACAACCAGAACGGCGTAGATGAAGGTGATTGCCATGACCACCGGCGTATCGCTCCGTTCGATGGACGCGATGAGGAGCGAACCTATGCCCGGAACCCGGAAGATCTGTTCGGTGATGACCGCCCCGGTGAAGACGGCCGGGGTGTTGAGGGCAACGAGGGTTACCACCGGTATCAGGGCGTTGCGCATCACGTGGCCGAGGATAACTTGGGCCTCCCCGAGGCCCTTGGCCCGGGCAACCCGCACATAATCGAGCCTAACTACATCCAGAACGGCCGCGCGGACGAATCGGGCAAGGCTGGCCGACTGGAAGAGGGCAAGCACCGTTACCGGCATGGCCGCCTGCTTGATGTACTCCCAGACCAGGCCCAAACCTTCCCCCTGAAGGGTTGTGCTGTAAATAAATGGGAGCCAGCGCAGTTTAACCGAGAAAATAATTATCAACAACAAGCCAGTAAAGAACGTTGGTAAGGAAAAACCTATAAATGTTATTGTTGTAAGCATGTGGTCGAGAACCGAGTATTGCTTTACAGCTGATATAACCCCAACTGGTATAGCAATAAGTACGCTGATAAGGTAAGCTGTACCGACCACGTAGAGGGTGGTAGGCAGGCGCTGGAAGATGAGGTCGAGGACGCCGGTTCGGCTGGCAAACGAATAACCCCAGTTTCCCTGGAGGAGGGCAGTCAGCCACTTGACGTAACGGATATAGACCGGTTCGTCGAGGCCGAGCTGACGGCGGATATTCTGACGGACCTCAGCCGGTATATTCGGGTTCGACCCAAACTCGGCCATCGGGTCGCCCGGGGCCAGCGCCAGGATGGTAAAAACTACCGCGCTGATCGCCAGCAGGGTCGGAATGGCCGTAACCAGCCGCTGAATCAGGTATTTTGTCATCCACTATCCCCAAACCGTGCTAGCCCATTATATGCGTGTTGAAAAATGCTGTCAACCGGGGGCGGGCTTGTCTTACAAACTCGGATTAGAGGGGCCAGGTTCGGCTCGAATCGGTCGGGCTGGCAGCAGGGTCAGCAGGATGCGCCGCCTCGAGCAGCACCCGCTTGAGCGCAACCTTCGGCTTAAGCTCCCGCACCGGGCCATTAAGCCGGGTTTTAATCCCGCCAAATACGCCCTCACCTACACCCCGAAACCGGGTTGTTGACATAAGCATGCTTATGTCAACAACGCTCGAAAAGCTTCTGACCAAGCTTTCTTAGTTCGGATTTGACCCCGCCGCCTGCA
>DAOUCL010000253.1:0-3636 GCA_034432015.1 Dehalococcoidia bacterium | reverse complement strand
GGGCGTTGGCCCTGGGCCGCCGGGGCGGGCGGATAAGCTTCATTCCGGCCTCTTCGGGCGTCCGGTTGGCCTTTCGGTGGTTGCAGCTTTTGCAGGCGCTGACCACGTTCTCCCACACGTGCTTGCCGCCCCGGTGGCGGGGGATAACATGGTCCACCGTCAGGTCCCGGGTGCGGGTGCCGCAGTACTGGCAGGTGTAGTTGTCCCGCAGGAAAATCTCCCGCCGGGTGAGCTTGACCTCCGGGCGGGGCCGCTTGATCATGTAAACCAGGCGGATAACCGAAGGCAAACGGAACATCCGGCTTGGGGTCCGCAACACCCCGTCGGCATGCTCGAGGACCTCGGCCTTGCCCCGGTCAATCAGGACAAAGGCCCGGCGAACGTTGCAGACGTTGAGGGGTTCATAGTTCTGGTTGAGAACCAGGACCGGTGCGTCAACCATTCCCGATCTGCCTGTCAGGACGGCTCAGCTTTCACCTAAATTTTAACACAGGCAACCGTCGCCGATAAACCCCGGTCAACCGACCCCGCAAGGTCTGCTGGGAACCCCTGAGCCGAGGCCCCGGCGCCTTGACAGATTAACCCGATTATGGTATCAATGACCGAACACCCAGACCTTATGCGAAGTGGAGTGGATAATGCGAGTCGTTATCGGTCACCAGCACGATTTCGTTAGACGTCAACTCAAACACCTCCTCGGCCGGGAACCTAATATCCAGGTTATCGGGGAAGCAAGCCACATCCTGCGCTTTCAACGGCTTATTTTGTCATACTCCCCCGACGTGGGGGTTATCGACCTTACCCTGCTTAAAGAACTGGATGCCGGACTTAACGGTTTTCCGACGCCCATTGTTGTCCTGGCCGACGAAAACCAACACGCCGCCCTTATCGACCTGATAAAGGCCCTTAAGGCCGGGGTCCTCGGGGCCGTTTACCTTTCAAGCCCGCCCGATGAGCTGGCCGCCGTCGTCCGGGCCGTGGCCAGGGGGGTGGGCGCCTTCGACCGCCGTCTGGCCGCCGAGCTCGCCGGCCTCTGCGCCCAGGTGGCCGCGGCCGACGACCCGGCCGCGGCCCCGGTATTCCTCACCGAGCGGGAGCGGCTCTACCTGCGGCTCATTGCCGCCGGCCTCTCCAACAAAGAGATCGCCCGCCGCCTCGGCCTGGCCGAAAGCACCGTTAAAAACAGCCTCTCGGCCCTCTTCAGCAAGCTGATGGTTTCGGACCGGACCCAGGCGGCTATCTACGCCCTCCGCACCGGCATCGTCCCGGGCCTGCCCAACTCCCGAACCGGCTAAGTTACAAGCCCGGGCCGGCGGTAAAATTAGACGGTGACCGGCCGGCGCGGCGACGACCTGCTTTTGCTTACCCTCGGCCGGGACGGCCTGCGGTACCTGGCCGGCCTGGCCGGGAATGCCTTTGCCGAACTCTTTAAAGCCTCCCTGCGTCACCCCGAGGTTGTCTACATCCCCGCCCCCGACCCCCAGACCGTCCTCGCCGTCGCCGACGGCCTGGCCCGGGCCACCGGCGGACCGGTGGTGGCCAACCTCCGCCACGCCCCACCGTTCGACCCCGGTCCCTGGGTAGCCCTCGGCCTGCCGGCCGTTCTTCTTACCGGCCGGGACGTCCGGCTGCCGGCCAAGGCCCGCCTGGAACCGGCCGACCCGGCCGGGCTGGTGGAAGGGGTGCGGGTGGCGGCCCGGACGGCCATCCTGCCCCCGGCCGGCCCCGTTCAGGTGGCCTTTGGGCCGGAAATGCTCACCGCCCAGGGGCCGGTCGACATTCCTTACCTCCGGCGCCAGTATCTGCCCCTTACCCAGCCCCCCGACCCCGACGCCGTTCGGGAGGCGGCCGACCTTCTCCTGGCCGCCGACCGGCCCGTTCTCCTCGCCGGGCCGGAACTGGTCCGGTACGAGGCCGTAGAAGACGCGGTTGCCCTGGCCGAACTGCTGGGCCTGCCGGCCTTTTTAGACCCTGCCCCCGGTCCGTACTTCGGGTTTCCCACCAGCCACCGGGCCTGCCTCGGCTACCCCGGGCCCGAGAAGTCTCCCTGGGCCGAAGCCGACCTGGTGGTAGTGGCCGGCCGGCTCCGTCCCACCCCGCCCCCGGACCCCCTCCTCGCAAGCCTGCCGCCCGGGGCCCAGATTCTGGCTATTTCTCCCTGGGGTCCGGAGTGGGTTACGGCCCACGGCCGGGGCCTGGAGCTCATCGCCGACCCCAGGTCGGGATTGCGGGCCCTTCGGGAGCGGGCCCAGGCCTGGCTCACCACCGTCGAGGCCCGACGGGCGGAAGGGCGGCGTTTAACCCTATCCCCTTCGGCCCCGGCCGCCGAAGACCCGGTGGTGGGGGCCGCCTTGGACTACCTGGGGGCGGAGGGCATCTTGCTGGTGGAGGACCCGGCCGTGGGGGCGGCCGCCATCCGCCGGCCCGACCCGGCCACCATCTGGCCAGGCCCCCCGGGAGTCAAGGGGTGGGGGGTGGCGGCCGCCGCCGGGGCCTGGCTGGGCCTGCCCACCTGCCGCCACGTCGCCCTCGTGGACGACGCCGGCCTTATCGGGGGGCTCGGGGGCCTCTGGGTCGCCGCCCGGCTCCGGCTCCCCGTCCGGGTCGTGGTCCGGAACCGGCGGGCCTACGGCGGGCTGTCCGCCCTTCGGCGACAGGTCCCGGACCTGGCTGAGGCCGAGCTGGGCGGCCTGGCCGAGCCGGTGCCGGACCTTAAAGCCCTCGTTGAAGCCTTCGGGGTCGGGTTTCGCCGGGTGCCGGCCGCCGACCTCGGGGCGGCCCTTAAAGAGACCCTGGGCTCCGACGGGCCGGCGGTTATCGAGGCTACCTAAAGGTGGACGTAGACGACCTGGTCTTCGACGGAGACCGGGTAAGTCTCGGCCCGGGGCGGCTCCACCGTCACCCGGTAGGCCCTGACCCGGGTCTTCTCCGGGTCGACAATCGCCTTCCCGGTCCGCATGTCGAACTCCCAGCCGTGCCACGGACACCGCAGAACCGGAACCCCTTCGGCATAGGCGTGCTCGCCGGGCTCCCCGGCCAGAACCAGCCCCGATACCCGCCCCAGACACAGCGGCCCGCCCTGGTGCGGACAGCGGTTGCGCAGGGCATAAAACCGGCCCCCAACGTTGAAAACCCCAACCGACCGCCCGGCAACTTCAAAAATCCGCCGGGACCCCGGCGGAAGCTCACTTACCCGGCAGACCGGATGCCTGCCCATTAAGGCCGTACCATTCCACGGCGTTTTCCCGCAAAATCTTGGCCCGGGCGGCCTCCGAAAGCCCCCGCGGCAGCGCATAAACCGGGTCGTCAAAATCCCAGTGGGGATAATCGCTGGCAAACATCAAAAGGTCTCCGGCCCCCATTATCCGCATCACTTCTAAAAGGTCGGCTTCGTTTTCGGGCTCCTCCATCGGCTGGGTCGTGAACCTGAAATGCTCGGGCACGTACTCCGACGGAAACCGCTTAAGCCAGGGAACCTCCGACCGCAATGCCCGGAAGTTTTTATCAAGCCGCCAGAGCAGGTGCATAAGCCAGGTAAAGCCGCCCTCAATCAGGGTGACCTTTAAGCCTTTGAACCGCTCAAAGACGCCCTCGCAGATGAAGCTTACCAGGTGGGCCTGGAACGCCTGGGGCATT
>DAOUCL010000252.1:0-2711 GCA_034432015.1 Dehalococcoidia bacterium | reverse complement strand
AGGTTAGGCCGAGCTCGGGGTGGGTTTATGATTTCTCCGTCGAAGGGGACGAGACCTTTATCTGCGGGCTGGGTGGCGTCTGTTGTCACAATACGGATGCTGATGTAGACGGAAGTCATATTCGAACGTTGCTTTTAACGTTCTTCTTCCGGTACATGCCGGAAATCATTGAAAAAGGCCACCTCTACATCGCCCAGCCGCCCCTTTACCGGATTCAGCAGGGGAATAAGGTCTACTACGTCTACAGCGACGCCGAGAAAGACGAGCTGGTCAAGAAGCTGGGGAATAAAAACCTGACCATCCAGCGCTACAAGGGCCTGGGGGAGATGAACCCCGAGCAGCTCTGGGAGACGACGATGGACCCCCAGAAACGAACACTGCTTCAGGTGACCATTGAAGACGCCGTCGAGGCCGACAAAATCTTCGAGATTCTGATGGGGGAGGCGGTCGCCCCCCGCAAGCACTTCATCCAGGCCCAGGCCAAAAACGTCCGCAACCTGGATATTTAAGGGGGGCCGCGATGTCAACTGAAGAGCGGGTGGTTGCCCTGGAGGCGGCCGTAACAAAATTTACCGGGGCCCTGACCGATACGGTGGAAACCTTAAAACAACCGATTGGGACCCTCAATCCCCTGGTCAACTCCTTCCGGGGCCTGACGGAGGCCGAGCACGAGACTACTCGGGTGGTGAGGGACCTTGCTAATGTGGCAGCCGCCTTCGGTTGGGCCGCGGGTTGGGTGGCCACGACGGTGCCGCAGGCGAGCGAGGAAGTCTGGGTCCTGTTCGGCGTGGCGGTGATGATTGCCGGACCGGTCGTGGCGGCTATAGCGTACGGGGGACTGGATGGCACGGCGGGAGCAGGTGCGGAGCTGACCTGCGGTCAAAGTTCAGGTAGTGTACAAGTGTTCCCTTACGCCCCTGCCCAGGGTTTTCGAGACCGCTGGAGAACGGTACACCAAGGCCGGTCGCCTCGAGTTCTATTGGCCTTTGCCGTCTGGAATGGCTCTAACCAGAAAGTGGGTGCTCGCAAGCAGCTCTCCAGATTCTATAATCTGCGCATCCAGGGCCAGGAGTGTATTTTGGGAATTCCCAGGGATTATTCGCCCGTCGGCCTGGGGGGTACTAGCGCTCCTCGCGGTCGGCTCGGCTATCCTGATCCGCCGTCGAAAATTGGGAACGCGCCGATATGACCGCGGAGATTGACGGTCTGCTGGCACGGTCGGTACTCTGGAAGGCCCTCGGCCGGCCTCGGGTTTACCCGTCCGATGGGCTTATGGCCACGTTTGGCAGCGGCCTTTTCGGCGCGCTTGTCAAAGCAGCCTGGGCCCGGGTAGCCGACCAGAATGATTTAGGTGCCGCCGAACCGGCTCAGGGGCTGCGTGCCTCCCTGGCTGAGGATATCGGCTTGGGCGAAGAGCACACCTTACTTATTCAGCGGGCGGGTGCGGTGCCTACCGTACGAGTCCAAGGTTTACGCTCCGGAGCCCTACGGCAGAACCCGGAGAACTTGGGTGAGCTTAGCCGGCTCCTTGAGAAACTGGGGCTGCGGCTGACTCCCGAGACCGGGGACCTGGTGGACCATATTGCGGTTCTGATAGAACCCGTTGGCCACACCCTGGCCAGCCGATTTAAACGTCCGGGGACAGGCGGAGGGCGCTTCCGATTGGCGGAGGTCCGCCGCGGGCTGGTTTAGGGCCACCTTAGGGAGTGGGTTGATGAATTCGCGGTCCGTCTGGAAGGCGCGGCCCGGCTGCCCTTTTACCCTGCCTTCGGCCGCCTCACCCTCCGGCTTCGGAATCTGGGGCGGGAGGCCTCGCCGGGTGAATTTCGGCTGGGCGATTCGGGGTGGCCGTTGCAGCCATGGTTGAATTTGGCTTGCTGGGGGTGGTGCTAAGGCTGGGTCCGGCCCTGCCGTGGAGCCCTGCTACGGCGATTTTCTTTCCGGTTCCCCTTTACGGCCTGGCCTTTACCGGCCTGCTCTGGCAGTTTCTGGCCAGTTAGGGAATCTCCGGGGCGTCGGCCTGCTCCCGATGGCCCTTGGGGGATTGCGGGTGGATGTCTCGTACTTTGCCCCCTCGGTCTCACCGGACCGCTCGGGTGGAACCATTGGCAACCGTCGGGTGAGACCGGCGGCCGTAGAGTGCGCCGGCCGGTGTTACAGGTGAAAACCAGCCGTGGAGCAACCAGAAAGCTCCCGGGTCAGGTAGAGTCAGGCTGGCCGGGTTTTACGAGGCCGTACTTGAGGGCGAAGGCGACAACCTGGGCCCGGTTGTGGGCGTGAAGCTTCTGGAGGATGTTTTTAAGGTGATACTTGACCGTGTTCTCGCTCACGTAGAGCCGGCGGGCGATCTCTTTATTGCTGGCGCCTGCCACCACCAGCTCAAGCACCTCCCGCTCCCGGGCCGTTAGCGGCTCGATGAGTTCGGCCTCGGCCGCCTCCGGCCCGCCGCCGGGTCGGCGCTCGCCCAGGCGGGAGAACTCGGCCAGGCTTTTCGCCGCCAGGGTCGGGGTCAGGGCGGCCTGGCCCTCGGCGGCCGCCTCCAGAAGTTCAATAACCGTCTCGGGGTCGTAGCTTTTTAAAAGATAGCCCTGGGCTCCGGATTTGACCGCCTCGAAAAGGTCGGCATCGTCCTCCGAGGCGGTAAGCACCACCACCGGCAGCTCCGGAAACTCGGCCTTGATGAGCCGGGTCGCCTCCAGACCGCCCATCCC
>DAOUCL010000251.1:0-3252 GCA_034432015.1 Dehalococcoidia bacterium | reverse complement strand
TTTTTGCCCGATGAGGACCGAAGGCTCTGGACCCGCTCTCAGTTCTTAGACAACCTGGCCGCCATGCTCGGCGGAAGGGCCGCCGAGGAGGTGATCTTTAACGAAATCAGCACCGGGGCCGAGGACGACATCCAGAAGGCCACCCGCCTGGCCCGGCGGATGGTTACCGAGTTTGGGATGAGCGACCGGCTGGGCCCCCGGACTTACGGCAAGCGGGAGGGGCTGATTTTCCTCGGCCGGGACATGAACGAAATCCGCAATTACAGCGAAAAGATCGCCGAGGAGATCGACGCCGAAGTCGACCGGCTGATTCTGGAAGCCTACCACCGGGCTAAAGAGGTCCTCCTGGGCAACCGGCCCAAACTGGACCGGCTGGCGGCCCACCTGCTGGCCCACGAGACGGTGGAGGGGGAAGAGTTAAGGCGTCTTCTGGCCGACGGGCCGGCGGGACCGGAGGATTCCCGGGCCGCGGCCGACTAAGAGGAGGCGTCCCGTGGAAGAAGTTACCGCCCGGCTGCGGCCGGGCCTTGTCGGGGAGCTGGCGGCGGAGGTCACCGAGGGTATGCTCGCCCCGGGCGGGCGGCGGGTCCTTTCCACCCCGGCCATGGTCGGCCTGATGGAGGGGGCCGCCAACCGGGCCGTGGAGCACCTGCTCCCTGAGGGCTGGCTTACGGTGGGCTACCTGGTGAACGTCCGGCATCTGGCCGCCGCCCCCCTGGGGAGTGTGGTTCGGGCCCGGGCCGAGCTGATTGAGGTGGACGGCCGCCGGCTGGTCTTTAAGGTCGAAGCCTGGCAGGGGGAGAAAAAGCTGGGGGAGGGCGTCCACGAGCGCCGGGTAGTGGAGCTTAAGCGCTTTCTGGAGCGGGCGGCGGCTAAGTGAGGACGGTTTTCATCCACGGCTCGGGGGGGATGGCCGAAAGCTTTTATTTTCAGCTGCGGGAGGTCCCCGAAAGCGAGGCCGTGGACCTGCCGGGCCACCCCGAGGGAAGGCCGTGCACCAGCGTCGACGCCTACGTGGAGTGGGTTCGGGGCTACCTGGCCGGGCGGGGCAACCGGGGTAATGTTGTGCTGGGGGGCCATTCCCTGGGCGGGGCCATCGTCCAGCTTTACGCCTTGAAATACCCGGAAGAGCTTAAGGGGATAATCCTCATCGGAACGGGGGCCCGCCTCCGGGTCCACCCCAACATCCTGAACGACTTAGAACGGGCCCTCCGCAACCCGGAGGCCTGGGCCGAGCAGCAGCGCCGCGAGTTCGGTTTTGACTCTTTGCCCCCGGAGGAGCGGGAACGGCTTTTAGAAAAGCGGCTTCGCATCGGCCCGGCCGTTTTGTTGAACGACCTGCTATGTTGCGACCGGTTCGACCTGCTGGACCGGGTTCACCTTATTCGGTTGCCTGCTTTGATTATCGTGGGGACCGAAGACACCCTTACCCCGGTCCGCTACGCCCGGTATTTGGCCGACAAGATCGCCGGCTCCCGGCTGGTGGTGGTCGAGGGGGCCACCCACCACGTCCACCAGGAAAAGCCGGAGGCGGTTAACGCCGCGATTCGGGAATTTTTAGACCGGCTGGCCGAACCAGGACGTTGAAATGAGTCCGGCCGCCAGGGCCAGGGCGAGGCCGGCCGCCACGAAGGCGAAGGTGGCCTCGGTCCGCTGTTTTTCCCAGCCGATGGTGCTTCCCAGGTTCTGGTAGATGGCTGAGAGGTCCTTGGCCGTGGGTGCAAAGAAGTACTCGCCCCCGGTGACCTCGGCGATCTGCTGAAGGGTCCGCTCGTCCAGGAAGACCCGCAGGAACTGGTTGCCGTAAAAGAGGATGCCGCCTTCCCGGCTGCCAACGCCGATGGTGTAGACCCGAACGTTCCGTTGCTGGGCCTGGGTGGCGGCCTCGATGGGATGGATGCCCCGGTTGTTGGCCCCGTCGGAGAGGAGGACGATGGTAGCGACGGGGGATTGGCCCCGGGCCTGGCCGTTGGACCCCCGACCCTGACCGTCGGCCCCGGGCAGGACCGAGAGGGCGGCCATAATCCCGTCGCCGATGGCGGTGGCCGACATGGTCCGGAGGTTGTCGATGGCCTGGTCGACCAGCTCCCGGTCGGTGGTGGGCGGGACCAGGACGCTGGCCGTCTCGCTGAAGCTCACCACCCCGACCCGGGCGTCGGGGGGCAATGATTCCACCAGGTTTTTGGCCGCGGCCTTGGCGGCGGCCAGCCGGTTCGGGGCGATGTCCGTCGCCTCCATGCTGCGGGAGACGTCGATGACCAGAACTACGGTCACCTGTTTTACCGGAACGGAAATAAGCCACTGGGGCCGGGCGACGGCCAGGGCGAGGACAACGAAGGCCAGGGAGTAGAGGGCCGGCGGCAGGTAGCGCCGCCAGGCAGCGGGCGAGCTGCTCAGGGCCTTGATGACGGCCAGGTTGCTGTAGGTAAGAAAATACCTGCGCCGGCGCCGCTGCTGCCAGAGGTAAAAGGCCAGGAAGGCCGGACCCAGAACTACGAGGGGTAAGGCGGTCGGCCAGAGGAATTCCATTTTCGTCCCCGTCTTAACAAAACAAACCGCAGGACCGCCTCCAGGAGGCCGCGGTCGGTCCAGAGGTCCAGAACGTCCACCCCGCACCGCCGGAAGAGCTCATCTTGCTCGGCCCGGTGGGCCTCCATATAGGCCCGAAGCCGCTGCCGAAGCCGCCGGTCTGACAGGTCGACCCAGAGCTGTTCCCCCGATTCCGGGTCCTGCAGGCGCAGCAGGCCGATGGGTGGGGGGTCCACCTCGGCCGGGTCCTGAAGCCGTACCGGGATTACCTCATGCCGCAAGGCGAGCAGCCGGAAGGGGGCTTCCCAATCGTTGGGCCCCAAAAAGTCTGAGACCAGGAAGACCAGGGACCGGCGCCGGAGGATTCGGCCTACGACCCCGATAACCCCGGCCAGGTCGGTGGGCACCGGCCGCGCCCAGTCCCAGGTCTGGAGCTCGTGGATGACCCGGACGGCCTGGTTTCGCCCCGACCTTGGGGGTACCAGCCGCTCGATTCGGTTGGAGAAGCCGGCCAGGGCAACCTTGTTGCCGTGGCGGACGAAGAGAAAGGCGACGAGGGCGGCAAACTCGGTGGCCAGGTCGGACTTGAGGCCCCCAGCCCAGCCAAATCGCATCGACCCGCTCAGGTCCACCGCCAGCCAGACGGTTATCTCCCGCTCCTCAACGGTCTCGCGGATGAAGGTCCGGTTGAGGCGGGCGGTGACGTTCCAGTCGATCCGCCGG
>DAOUCL010000250.1:0-4153 GCA_034432015.1 Dehalococcoidia bacterium | reverse complement strand
CGGCCTGCTTACCAGCATCGCCTTTGTCTACATTACCCAGTACTACACGTCGGGCACCTGGCGGCCGGTTAAGGAGATCGCCGAGGCCGCCCGCACCGGCCCGGCCACGACCATAATCGTGGGCACGGCCGTGGCCTTTGAGACGACGGCCAGCACCGCCCTGGTCGTCGGGGCGGCCCTGCTGGCGGCCCACTGGTTCGGGACGATGTCGGGCCTGCCCCACGGCGGCCTCTTCGGCACGGCGGTGGCCACCATGGGCATGCTGATGACGGCCGCCTACATCCTGGCCATGGACACCTTCGGGCCCATCACCGACAATGCCGCCGGCATCTGCGAGATGTCCCACGCCCCGGCCTCGGCGAGGCGGATTTTGGATGCGCTGGATGCGGTGGGCAACACCACCAAGGCCCTGACCAAGGGCTACGCCATCGGTTCGGCGGCCCTGGCGGCGTTTCTGCTGTTCAGCGCCTACCTGGACCGGCTGGCCGAGCTGGGGCGGCCTCTGCAGGCCGTGGACCTTTCTAAAGTTGAGGTCTTCGTTGGGGCCCTGCTGGGGTCGATGTTGGTCTATCTCTTTAGCTCCCTGGCCATCCGGGCGGTGGGCCACGCCGCCTCGGCCATCATCGAGGAGGTCCGCCGCCAGTTCAAGGCCGACCCGGGCATCCTGGCCGGAACCTCCCGGCCGGACTTTGCCCGGTGCGTGGACATCACGACCCGGGCGGCCCTGCGGGAGATGGTGGCCCCGGGCCTGCTGGCCGTGGGGATGCCGGTGGCCGTCGGGATTCTCCTTAAGGCCGAGGCGACGGCCGGCCTGCTGATGGTGGGAACCATCGCCGGCATTCTGCTGGCCACGGTGCTTAATAACGGCGGCGGCGCCTGGGACAACGCCAAAAAATACATCGAGGCCGGGTACCTACTGGATGAGAACGGCGTGCCCATCAAGAAGGGCACGCCGATACATGCGGCCGCGGTGGTGGGGGACACGGTGGGCGACCCGTTTAAGGACACCGCCGGACCCTCCCTCCACGTCCTAGTCAAACTGCTGGCCACCGTCACCCTGGTAATGTCGCCCCTCTTCCTGTAAACCAAAGGGCGCAGAATAATCGTTGGGGCGGCCGGACGGCCGCCCCAACGATTAAATTTCCCACCAGCCGTCCGCCAAACCCCGGGAATTTCCCGCCGAACTGACCATGGCCGGGCCGTCTTAAGGGTGAAGTTTGCCACCGGGAAGGTGCTGGGCCCAAGGACCCCGGGCGTCGGGGCCTTGACGGACCGCCGGTGTCTGGCTAAACTTTGGGACGGTTTGGCTGGTTTGCGGCGGAAGGCGAAACGGCAGACCCGGTGGGCCGCTTGGGCCCTCTTCCTCCTGGGCCTGCTTTTAGGCCCGGTGGTTTTCGGGCCGGCCCCGGCCCGGGCCGACATCAGCCCCCTGCGCTTCACCGGCTCCGGCTTTGTCGACCCGGCCGGCCGTTCGGTGTTCCTGGTGGGGGCCAATTACGCCGGCCCCACCGACCGGGCTTGGGTTTACTGGGAGGATGGGCAGTTCGACCCGGCCCTGGTGGCGGCCGACTTCGACCGGCTGGCGGCGGCCGGGGTAAAGGCCGTTCGGATTTTCGTCCGGTCAGCCCTGGCCCGGGATATCCGGGCCGGCCGCTGGTCCAAGCTGGACGCGGCGGTCAACCTGGCAGCCCAGAAGAACTTGCACCTGCTGATAACTTTCAATGACTACCGGGAAGACGACCTCGCCCGGGAGGCCGCCCTCAACCAGGCCATTGCCGCCCGCTACCGGGGAAATCCGGCGGTGCTCGGCTACGACCTGAAAAACGAACCCCACTTCTACGACCTGGCCGTAGCCGTCTACCCCGGCGGGCCCCCGCCCCTCCAGACGGACGCCCTTATCCGGGCCTACGGCGAGCGCATCCCCCGGTCGGATATCCCCCGCTGGCGGCAGGAAGACGGCCGGGGCCTCGTGCCCGAGGGGTTTAACGATACCCAGGCGTATTACTTCGCCAATAACTACCGGCTCTTTCGGGAGTTTGCGGCCGACGCCGCCGGCTGGGCGGCGGCCCGGGACTACGCCGTCTCGGTGGCCGATTACATCCTCTCCCCGGATGCGGCCAAATGGCAGCCCCTGATTCAGGCCCTGGACCAGACCCTGGCCGCCTGGATAGACGCCCGCCTCGGGCCCGTAAAGCAGGCCGACCCGGAAAAGCCCGTAACCATCGGCTACAGCGACCTGATTCTGGCCTCCCTTCCGGCTAACCGGGCCCTTGATTTCATCTCGTGGCACCGCTTCCCCGGGGCCACCGCCGTTAACTTTAACCGGATGTTCCAGGCCCTCGAGACCCTCGCCAAAACCTTCCCTGACCGGCCGGTTATCTTTGAGGAGTTCGGCTTTGCCACCTACCAGCTCGACCCGGCCGAAGCCGCCCTTTACGAGTCGGCCGTTTTGCTCCGCTCCTTTGCCCAGGGCCGGCCCGGGGCCTTTAAGTGGCAGGCCAACGACCTCGCCGTTGGGGCCAACCCCACCGAAAACACCTACGGCCTTTTCAACCCTGACGGCACCCCGAAGCCCAACGCCCTGGCCTTTAAGGCCGCCTCGGAATTCATCCGGGCCGTGAGCCCTGCCGGCTTCCATTGGTTCGATACCCCCCAGGGGCCGGCCTTCCGGCTGGCGGCCGAAAACGGCTGGGCCCTGGGCCGGGTTCTCAGCCTGCCAGAAGTCGGCATTTCGGCGGAAAGCCCGGTTTCGGCCGCTCAGTTATTCGTCTGGCGGCCAGCCCCGGACCGGCTTGAGGTCCGGGCTAACGCCCCGACCCGCCTCACCCTGAACCTGGCCGGTGGCAAGCTGATTCCCGGCTGGCAGCCCGGCTGGGGGGTGCTGGTTTCGGGTCCGGCGGGCTCCGGCCGGGTAAACCCGGCCGGCGGCGTCGTTCAGGTTTACCTGGAGCCCGGCAAGGCCTATACCCTTCGGGCCCAGTCCCCCAACGCGGCCGCCGGGATAGTGGACGCCAAAATCGAGCTGGTCTTCCCCCACGACCAGGCCGGCCGGCCCCAGCCGGTGGATAAGGCCCCGCTGGTGAACGTTTTGGTCTATCTTTTCGAGGCCGACAGCCTTCAGCCGGTGGCGTGCAACCTGCCGGTGGAGGTGCGCCTGCGGCGGGCGTCGAACCTGGTGGATGCGGCCGGCAATGCCGTAAACGTGCCGGCCCGATACCAGAGCCCGCCGGGTCAGCCGGTCCTCCGGCGGGTGGGGGATAAGGTCTTCCGGGCCTGGGTATTTAACGACGTTCCCGTCGGGTTCTTCGAGGCTCCCGGCCCCGACCCGGCCCGGAGCAAGGACTTTTACCTGGTGGAGGTCAAGGGCGCCAAGTATCGGAGCAATGTCTGGGCCCACGGGGCCGATGCCCGAACTTACCTGCCGGCCGCTGGGCCGGCGACGGCGGGTCCCTTCGGCCAGGCCGAGCCCGTCGTCCAGGTGGTCTGGCCCCACACCGGGGGCCGGCCCGCCCCTGTGGAGCAGGCGACCCACGTTAACATCGGGGTCGACCTGCTGGACCCGCAGACGGGGGCTTCGGCCCCGGCGGGATTCCCCAACCGGGTGGTCCTGCTGGGCAGCCTCAATACGGATATCCTCCGGCCCCTTAAGGCGGCCGACGGCGTAATCCAGGTCCAAGAAGGGGGCGGCGCGCCCCACCCGCGCTGGGTCTTTAACGACGTGCCCGTCGAGGCCGCCCGGGACCCGGTAAGTAAGTATTATTTCGTTGCCGCCATCGAGGGCACGGCCGCCCCGGTGGCCGTCTGGGCCCACGGGGCCGACGCCCGGACTTACCTGCCCCAGCCGGACATCCCCTACGGCAGCGGCCCGGGCTGTGAATAGGCGGTGGGCTTTGTGGGGCCTGGTCCTGCTCGGGCTGGCCGCGGTGCCGGGCCGGTCCTCCTGGGGCCAGCCGGCCCTCCAGGCGGTGGATGCCGCTGACCGCTTCGGCTTTGCGTTTATAAACGGCATAACGGCCGACGGCCGGCCCTACGCCGTAAGCGACCTGCGCTACCGGCAGGCCCTGGATGCCGGGGCCCGCTGGACCCGCTGGCCCTTCTACTGGTACACCGTCGAGCGGCAGCCCGGCGTCTTCGATTATTCGGCCATCGACCA
>DAOUCL010000249.1:0-7182 GCA_034432015.1 Dehalococcoidia bacterium | reverse complement strand
GACGATTTCGATGCGGTCGACGGTCGTAAATACGGTGGCGACCAGGGTCTTTTCGTTCGGGTCGTAGGTGCGCTCGATGCTGAACTTGACGTCCCGGGCGGTGAAGGGGTCGCCGTTGTGGAATTTTACCCCCGGCCGGAGTTTGAACTGCCAGGTCGTGTTGTTAAGAAGCTTCCATTCGGTAGCCAGCATCGGCTGGAGCTTGTTATCCCGGTCGCGGAAAACGAGGTTGTCGAAGACGTTAAAACTGACGGTTATGTCGTTAACGGAGGTGCTCATGTGGGGGTCGAGCTTGCTCAGGTCCCCGCCCTGGGCGACGATGAGGTCGTTTTTGCCGGCCGGGGCTTTCACCGCCTGGGGGGCCTGGGTGGGGCCGGTGGTGGCCCCGGGCTGCTGGGCCGGGGCGCAGGCGGCCGCCCAGGCCGCGGCGGCACCCCCGACGGCCAGCCTCAGGAAATCCCGGCGGCCCAGTCGGGTCGCATCGTTTTCGCCCATCGCAACCTCCTCTGCATTTTGAGAGTCACCGGATTATATCATCCCTGTCAAAGGACCTTCCCGGCGCCCAGGTCCGTCAGGTGGGCCTCCTCGAGGTAGCGGGCGAGCAGGTTAATGGCGGCCGCCAGGTCGTTGGGATGGACCATCTCGTTTACGGTGTGGACGTAGCGGGTGGGGACCGAGAGGGTTACCGCCGCCACCCCGCCGCGGGCCCGCTGAATGGCCCCGGCGTCGGTGCCGCCGCGGGGCAAAATCTCCAGCTGATAAGGGATCTTCTCCCGCTCGGCGACCTGCCGGAGGTGCTGGACCAGCTTCGGGTGGGAGATGTGGGAGCTGTCCATCAGCTTGATGGCCACCCCCTGGCCCAGCCGGGTAATTGCCTCGGCATCCCCGGACCCCGGAATATCCAGGGCCAGGGTGATGTCCAGGGCGATGCCGATCTGGGGCTCCCACTCGTAGGCGGCCGTAAGGGCGCCCCGCAACCCCACCTCCTCCTGGACGGTGGCCACGGCCACGATGTCGGCCTCGTGGCTCCGGACGGCCTTAAGGGCCTCAAGCATGACAAAGACCCCAACCCGGTCGTCCATGGCCTTGCCGATGATGCAATCCCCGGCCCGCTCCACCGTCCGGTCCAGGGTGACCATGGCCCCGACCTCGACCCGGGCCTTTACCTGGTCGGCCGGAAGGCCCAGGTCGATGAAATAATCTTCGATTTTCGGAACCTGCCGGCGTTCCTCCTCGGTGGCCACGTGAATGGGCTTGGCCGCCGGCCAGAGGACGCCCCGTAAAAGCTCGCCGTCTTTGGCCTGAACCAGCACCCGCTGGGCGAAGAGGACCCGGGGGTCGAAGCCGCCCACCGGCTGAATCCGGAGGAACCCCTTGTCGTCGATATGCCGGACGAGAAAGCCGATCTCGTCCATGTGGGCGGCCAGCATCACCCGCCGCTGACCCTGCCCCCGCTTAAACCCAACCACATTGCCCATAACGTCGACCCGGATTTCGTCGACGTAAGGCTTAAGCTCGGAGATGACGACCTCCCGCAGGCGGTCTTCGTGGCCGGGAACCCCCGGCGTCTCCGAGAGGCGCTTGAGCAGGTCGAAGTTGAGGGCCATCGCCGAACCTTACCTCCTCTATGTTCTGGCTATTTTAAAGTATAGAGCCTTAAGCGACCCCGGGCTTCGCGATTGGACCGCCCGGCGGGGCGGCTCCCGGCCCCGAGAACCCCACCCCCCAGGTGTCCCGGCGGACCTTGACAGGGCGTGGCCTTTGGATTATAAACAAACAGAAAACGTTTACTTTATAAGGAGAACGACCGGTTGGCTCCACCGACCCGTCGGGTTTCCATTGTCGACGTCGCCCGGGAGGCCAGGGTCTCCGTCGCCACCGCCTCCCGCATCCTTTCTAATGCCGATTACCCGGTCAGTCCCGAGGCCCGGGCCAGGGTCCTCGAGGCCGCCCGCCGCCTCGACTACGTCCCCGATGCCATCGCCCGGGCCCTTGTCCGCCGCCGAACCAGGATCATCGCCCTCACCGTCCACGACATCGCCGACCCCTACTTTGCCGAGATCGCCCGGGCCGTGGAGGATGCCTGCCAGGCCGACGGCTACAGCGCCCTCATCTGCAGCACCGACCGGGACCCCGAAAAGGAGCTGCGGGTGGTGCGCTCCTTCCGGGCCTTTCGGCCCGACGGCCTCATCTTTGCCGGCGGCTGCGTCGAAGACCCGGCCCACATCGAAAACCTCCGCCGGGAGCTGGCCTCTTTGCTCGCCCGGGGAACCCGGGTCGTCGCCCTTTCCCGCCACCCCGTCGGGGTCCCCATGGTCCGGGTCGACAACGTGGCCGTGGCGCGAACGGCCACCGAGCACCTGATAAGCCTGGGCCACCGGCGCATCGCTTTCATCGCCGGCCAGCCCAACTTCACCACCTCCACCGACCGCCTCCAGGGTTACCGGCAGGCCCTGGCCGACCACGGCCTCCCCTTCGACCCGAGGCTGGTGGCCGTCGGCTGGTACACCTGGGAAGGGGGCTACCGGGCTACCCAGGAGCTGCTTGCCCGGGAGGTAGATTTCTCGGGCCTGGTCGCCTCGACGGATATTATGGCCATTGGGGCCCTGGTGGCCCTGCGGGAGGCCGGCATCCCGGTCCCGGAGCGGGTGAGCCTGGTCAGCATGAACGACCTGCCCATCGCCTCGGTGGTGGAGCCGCCCTTAACCACCGTAAGCTTCCGGGGCCGGGACCTGGCCGCCGTGGCCGTGCGCCTTATCCTGGATGCCCTGGGCGGGGCCAAAATCCCCGAGGACACCGTCCTCGGCTTCGACCTTAAGCTTCGCCGGTCTACCCGGCCATTATCAGCCCGAGGAGGTTTGCCGTGAAAGTCCCTATTCTTAAAGGTATCATCGCCGCCACGGTCCTGCCCATGCGGGAGGACTATTCCCCCGACCTGCCGGCCCTCCGCCGCTACCTGGAGTGGGTTGTGGGGCAGGGGGTCGTGGGGGTGGCCGTCAACGTGGACACCGGCGAGGGGCCCCACCTCTCCCGGGAGGAGCGCCGGGCCGTCCTTGAGGCCGCGGCGGACGCGGTGGCCGGCCGGGCCGCGGTGGTGGCCGGGCTGGCCGCCACGTACACCGCCCAGGCGGTGGAGCTGGCCCGGGATGCCCGGGCCGCCGGGGCCGACGCCCTCCTGGTGTTCCCCATCCCGGCCTTTGCGGGCCAGCCCCTCGAGCCGGAGGTTCCCTACGCCTACCACGCCGCCATCGCCGACGCCGTCGACCTGCCCCTCATTCTCTTTCAGCTTCAGCCGGCCCTGGGCGGCGTCCTCTTCACCGAAGAGACCCTGGCCCGGCTGGTGGACGGCATCGACTCGGTGGTGGCCATCAAAGAGGCGTCCTTCGACGCCGTCAAGTTCGTCCAGACCCGGGACGTGCTCAGGCAGTGCCGGCGGCGGATAACCCTCCTTACCGGCAACGATAATTTTATCTATGAGTCTTTCGTCCTGGGGGCCGAGGGCGCCCTCATCGGCTTTGCGGCCATCGCCACCGAGCTTCAAGTCCGGATGCACCGGGAGGCCATGGCCGGCAACTTCGCCGAGGCCGCCCGCATCTGGGAGCGGCTTTTGCCCTTAGAGCAGGCCGTCTTTGCACCCCCGGTCCGCAATTACCGGGCCCGGCTCAAGGAGGCCCTGGTAATGCTGGGCGTCATCGACCGGGCGGTGGTCAGGCCGCCCCTCCTGCCGGTGGGCCCGGCCGACCGGGAGCGGCTCCGGCGGGCGCTGGTCGGCCTGGGCCTTCTGCAGGCCGCCCCGGTGGGAGACTGAGGGTGAAGTTCGGGTTTATTCCGACCGAAGGGGGCCGACTCTACCGGGAAGCCCTCGAGGAGGTGGTCCTCGGGGAAGAGCTGGGGTTTGACTCCGTCTGGATGGAGGAGCACCACGGGGTTCCCAACCACTACTGGCCTTCGCCCCTGCTGGTGCTGGCCGGCTGGGCCACCCGCACCAGCCGCATCCTGCTGGGGACCGACGTGGCCGTGGTGCCCTTTTACCACCCGGTCCGGCTGGCCGAAGACGCCGCCCTGCTCGCCGTAATGTCCGACAACCGGTTCATCCTTGGGGCGGCCGTCGGCTACCGGCCCCAGGAGTTCGAGCTTTACGGGGTGCCCCTGGAGGGCCGGGGGTCCCGTTTTGCCGAGGCCCTGCGCCTTATGCGCCGCCTCTGGGCCGAAGAGGACGTAACCTTCGAGGGCCGCTTCTACCGGGTCCGCCACGGCCGGATCGAGCCCAGGCCCGCCGCCCCGATTCCCGTCTGGGTGGGCGGCTGGAGCCCCAACGCCCTGCGCCGGGCCGCCCGGCTCGGGGATGCCTGGCTTCCCGGGCCGACGGCCGACCTGCCCACCCTTATTCAGGCCCAAGCCACCTACCACCGGTTTCTGAGGGAAGCGGGCAGGGACCCGGACCGGGTCCCCCGGCCCCTCACCCGGGATGTGGTCATCGCCGAGACCGAGGCCCGGGCCCGGGAGCTGGCCGAGCGGCACCTGATGGTTAATTACCGGGACGAATACGGCAAGGACTGGCAGCACCCCCTCATCGGGCAGGCTGGGGTGGCCGCCGACCGGCTGGAGGCCATCGGCCGGGACCGGTTTATCATCGGCACCCCCGACCAGGCCGTCCGGCAGATCGAGCGGTTCCGGCAGGCCCTGGGGGTCGACCACCTCATCTGCCGGCTTTACTTCCCGGGGATGCCCCACGAGCACATCCTGACCGAGCTTCGGCTCATCGCCCGGGAGGTGATGCCGGCCTTCCGGCCCAGCCGGGTCGGCGGGGGAACGGCCGATGCTGGATAGCCGGGCGCCCTGGCCGGAGTTTCAGGCCCGCCGGCCGGACGTGGCGGTGCTCGGCGTCGGCGCCGTCGAACAGCACGGCCCCCACCTGCCGGTGGGCACCGACCTGCTGGCGGTGGACGCCTTAGCCCGGCGGGTGGCCGAGCGGCTTGACGCCTGGCTTCTGCCGCCTATTCCCGTGAGCCTGAGCGAGTGCCACGGCCCCCTTGGGGGAACCGTCTGGCTCAAGCCGGCCACCCTGGCCGCCGTCCTCCGGGACATCGCCCGCTCCCTCGAGGAGCAGGGGGTTCGGGTGCTGGTGGTCATCAACGGCCACGGGGGCAATTTTATCCTGGAGCCAGCGGTGGAAAGGCTAAACCGCGACCTTATTAGCCTTAAAGTGCTGCTGGCCCCGGAATCCCTGGCCCTCCTTCCCGGCCAAGACCGCCTTTTTGCCACCGCCGACCGGGAGGTCCACGCCGGGGAAGTGGAGACGTCGGTCATGCTTTACCTGCGGCCCGACCTGGTCCGGCCGCCCCGGCCGGACGGCCCGGTGGCCGTGGGCCGGGAGTTTTTAGATTATGTCACCATCGACCGCCTTAACCCGGAGGGCGTCTGGGGCTGCCCCGCTCAGGCCGACCCCCGAAAGGGGGAGCGGGCGCTGGCGGCCCGGGTTGAGGCCATCGTCGCCTACGTGGTTGGGGCCGTCCACTGGCTGGCCCAGGGCGGCCACGGCGACCTGGAGTGACGGTTTTTCCCCATGGGTACGGTGCTCAGCCTGGAAAATACGGCCGCCGACTTTGAACGGGCCCGGCCCGAGCTGGCCATCCTGCCCCTGGCCCAGCACGAGCCCCACGGGCCCCACCTGCCGGTGGGGACGGACCAGATTATCGTCGGGGCCCTGGCGGCCCGCATCGCCGGCCGCCTGGACGCCGCCGTCTTCCTCCTGCCCGTCTGGCCGGTGGGCACCTCCGGCCCCCACCGGGGCCAGCGGGGCACCCTCAGCCTGGAGGCCGAAACCCTGTGGGCCGTGGTCGAAGATATCGCCGCTTCCCTGGAAGCCCACGGCATCCGCCGGCTGGTGGTCATCAACGGCCACGGCCTTCCCTCGGGCCCGACTGCGAGGCCCTGGGGCAACCCCATCGTCAAGACGGCGGTGCGCCAACTCAACTACGAGCACCCGGCCCTGACGGCCATCTGGCTGCAGCCCTTCGCCCTGGCCGGCCCGGCCCTGCGGGGGGTCTTCCCAGCCGACGACCTCCACGCCGGCGACCTGGAGACTTCGGTCTTGCTTTACCTGGCCCCCCAGCTGGTTCGGGGTCCGGCCTGGGATTTCGTTCCGGCCCAACCCCCGTCTTACCTGGAGTTTGCACCCTTTGCCAGCCTCTGCCCCACCGGGGTGTGGGGCTGGCCTTCCCGGGCATCGGCGGAGAAAGGCAGGCTTGCCGTCGAGGCGGCGGTTAGCGCCTCGGTGGATTACATCAACCGGACCCTGGAATTTCTGGGCCAGGCTCGGCCCGCAGAAAGGAGGGATCAGCATGTGGACCCGGCGTAGGTTTATCGGCGGAATGGCCCTTTTAGGGGCGGGCGCGGCCCTGGGCGCCTGCGCCCCCTCGCCCCAGGCGCCCCAACAGCCCGGCCCAACCACCCAGCCGGCCGCCGGCCAACCCCGGCGGGGTGGGCAGGTTACGGTGGGCCTCCACCAGGAGCCCGACCGCCTCTGGGGCCCGATAACGGGCCTTACGGTGGCGCAGGAAGTGGCGGACCTCATTAACGAGCCCCTTATCCGAATAAACGAAAACCAGGAGTACATCCCGGCCCTGGCCGAGCAGGTGCCTACCATGGAAAATGGCTTAATTTCCCGGGACGGCCTCACCTGGACCTTTAAGCTTCGCCGGGGGGTCAAGTGGCACGACGGCCGGCCCTTCACCAGCAAAGACGTCCTCTTTACCTACCAGACCATCATGAACCCCGACGTCCCCGTCCGGGGGCGGGTGGGCTGGAACCAGGTGGAGTCGGTGGAACTGCCCGACGACTACACCGTGGTATTTAAGTTCAAAACCCTGGACGCCGCCTTCCTCGACCGGGTGGCCATCGTCACCATCCTGCCCCAGCACATCCTGGGCAGCGTGCCCCCCAAGGACCTGGCAACCCACGAGTGGTTCCGGACCAACCGGCCGGGCCTTGGGCCCTTCAGGTTCGTGGAGTGGCGCCCCGGCAACTACATCCTGGTCGAGCGCAACCCCGAGTATTACCTGCCCGACAGGCCTTACCTGGACCGGATCGTTATCAAGATAATCACCGACGCCAACACCCTGACCAACCAGCTGGAGACCGGCGAGGTGGACATCCGGTTCCGAATGCTCAAAGACCAGG
>DAOUCL010000248.1:0-1631 GCA_034432015.1 Dehalococcoidia bacterium | reverse complement strand
TGCGACTACGTGGATGAGGATGCGGTAACCGGCTACCCCCTCCGGCTGGCGGTGACGATGCGGGTCCGGGGGGACGAACTTATCCTCGACTTCACGGGTACAGACCCGCAGCTGGCCTGCTCGCTGAATATCCCGACGGGCGGCAACGGGCGGCACACGGTGCTTTTAGTCGCCCTTTACCACGCCTTCCGGACCCTGGACCCGAATATCCTTTTGAACAACGGCATCGTCAGGCCCATCCGGTGTATTCTGCCCGAGGGAAGCATCGTCAATCCCCGCTACCCGGCCGCGGTCGGGATGCGGTCCCTGACCGGTGCCCGACTTCAGGACGTGATTCTGGGGTGTCTGGTCCAGGCCCTGCCGGACCGGATGCCGGCCTGCGCCAGCGGCAGCATCTCGATGGTGGTGGTCAATACTATGGACCCGAAGGCCGGGCGGATTGCGGTGGCGACCATCGAGCCGATGGTCGGGGGCGGAGGCGGCGGGCCGTTCCGGGACGGGACCAACGGCGTCGGGGGAACCATCAGCTTTCTGCGCAACACCCCGGTTGAAATCAACGAGGCGGAGGTCCCCTTTGAGGTCCTCCGCTACGAGCTCATTCCCGACTCGGCCGGGGCCGGCCTCTGGCGGGGCGGCCTGGGCACCGTCCTGGAATTTAAGGTTTTTTCGCCGGGCAGTTCCGTGACGGCCCGGAACCGAGACCGGACCAGGTTCAGGCCCTGGGGCGTGGCCGGCGGCCGGCCCGGCAAGCCCTCGGCATTTGTCCTGAATCCGGGCACCGACCGGGAGCGCAATCTGGGAAACGTCGACGTGGTTTACCTGGAGCCGGGGGATGTGGTCCGGATCACCTCCTGCGGGGGCGGCGGCTGGGGCGACCCGTACCGGCGGGACCCGGCCCGGGTGCTGGCCGACGTTCGCAACGGGTTCGTCTCGCCGGAGGCCGCCGAGGCGGAATACGGGGTTGTCATTCGGGCCGGCGAGGTCGACCCGGAGGCGACGGCCCGCCTGCGGGCCAGCCGGCCGGCCCGGGCCGACGGCGAAGGCTTTTTCGACTTTGGTCCGGAGCGAGCCGCCTACGAGGCGGTCTGGACCCGCCAGATGTATGGCACCCTCACCGAGCTTCTCTGGGGCGTTCCGGTTACCTGGCGGGGATTCTTTAAGGGGAAGCTCTTTGCGGCCGTCGACGAAATCAGCAAGGCCCGGCAACCGACACCCGAGGACCTGCGGGCCGTATTCGCCCGCCTTAAAGCAACCTTCTTCGGCGGGGACTGACCGGACCGACCGGTGGGCGCCCCTGTAAGCTTACCGGCCCAGGCCCGCATGTGGCCCACGATTCCGCTCCGGCGTGCTCGGACATTTTGGAGACCGCAGACTGGCGCAAATTAGAGCCGGTTACGGAGGCGGGGGTCGAGCAGGTCCCGGAGGCCGTCCCCCAGCAGGTTGAACCCGAGGACGGCCGTCATAATGGCCAGCCCTGGGATGGTCGCCACGTGGGGCGCAATCAAAAGAAAGTCCCGGCCGGTGGCCACCATCAGTCCCCAGGACGGCCAGGGCGGCTGGATGCCCAGGCCGAGGAAGCTTAAGGCCGCCTCAAGCAGGATCGCGTTGGCCATGTAGAGGGTCGCAAAGAC
>DAOUCL010000247.1:0-5564 GCA_034432015.1 Dehalococcoidia bacterium | reverse complement strand
AGGTTTGTGGGTTCGATGACGATAACGGGGCCGTCGGGCTCGCAGCTGGTGGCGATAGCCAACCAGATAACCCAGCCCCAGCAGCCCGGGGACACCTCGGCCGTCTACAACGCCTTTAACCAGTAGCCCTTTGGGGCCGTGGACCTGGTCTTTGTCTGCCCCCCGCTGACGCTGGCGGGGGGCAACAAAGTTATCTGTGCCCTGGCCGCACGGCTCCAGAGGCGGGGCCTTAAAGTTACCCTCGTAGCCCCCCGGCTCAAGCCCCACCCGGCCTTGAGACTTGACCCGACGACGGAGGTTAAGCTCGTCGGCCCGCCCGGTCCTTTCCGGGACCCGGTCAGTTTAATTCGGGCCGGATTGGCCCTGGGCCTGTCGATTCCGCCCGCCGACGTTATTGTCGCCACCCACACATCCACCCTCTGGAGCGCCTACTTTGGAGCCCGCAAGCTTGGCCGGCCGCTGGTCTGGTTTTATCAGGACTACCCGGAGATGTTCTCGGGCCGGCCGCTGCTGGCCTTTACCCACCGTTTGGGGCCGTATCTGGCCGACCGGATCGCTACCGGCTCCCGGGCCGGGGCGGAATGGCTATTTAAAAAGTTCCCCGGCAAAACGGCTTTTGTTGGGGAGGCCCTCTACCACACGGAGCACCTGTGGCCTGTTGCCCGGCCCCGCCCGGATTCGGGGCACTTTCGGGTGCTGGCCTTTGCCGACGAACGGCCCCGCAAGGGGTTTGGCGACCTCCTGGAGGCCCTCAGCCGTCTGCGCGGCCGGGCCCTAGTAAGGCCTATCCTCTGGACGGTTACATCCCGGGCCCGGGCGGCGGGGTTTTCGGCCCCGGTTCCCACCCAGTTAATTTTCGGCCCCGACGACGCCCGGCTCGGGGACCTTTACCGGGGGTGCGACCTCTTCGTCTTCCCATCCCGGGCCGAAGGGTTCGGCCTTCCACCCCTGGAGGCGATGGCGTGCGGAGCGCCGGTGGTCGTCGCCGATTCCCGGGGCATTCGGGAATACGCCGTCGACGGGGTTAACTGTCTGATGGTTCCGCCCGGCGACCCGGCTGCCCTGGCCGCCGCGATCGAGCGCGTGGGCAGCGACCCGGAGCTGGCCGAAAAACTGAGCCGGGCCGGTCCGGAGACGGCGGCTCGCTTCCGACCTGAGCCGGTGGTCGAGCGGTTCATCGGGGTTTTAACCGGCGCCGCTCCGGCCCACAAGCTCCAGAAGCCGGCGTAGGCGCCGCGCCTGTTCGGCCGGCGAGAATTCCGCTGCCCACCGCCTCCCCGCCTCGGCCAGGGCGGTCCGAAGGGCCGGGTCGTTGCCGAGCAGCCGAACGGCCCCAGCCAGGCCCTCCGGGTCGCCCCTGGGAACGAACCAGACATCCCGTCCGTGGGTGAAGAGCTCGCGGTTAGCGTCGTTGTCGCCGACGATGGTTGCCCGGCCGCATGCCAGGAACTGATAGGTCTTCCCGGTGATAACCCGGCCGGCCTTGGGGGTGGTGCCGAAGGGCCCGGCCAGGCAGATGTCGGCCGCGGCGATGTATTCCGGGAGCCGGTGGTAGGGGATGTAGCCGACGGGCCGAACGTTCGGCGGGGCGTCCCGGAGGCTGACGTTGCGGCGGCCGGGCGGCGCGCCCCCGATCACGAAGCGGATGTGAGGCTCGCCGGCAAGCCGGCGGGCCGCTTCCAGGATAACGTCTACCCCGTGGAGGGGCAGGAACGAGCCGTAGAAAAAGACGCGCACCTCCGGTCCGGATGGGGCCGGAAGCGGCTTGAAGAGCTCGTCATCGTAGCCGAGCCGGTAGACTACCACCCGCCGGGGGTCAAGGCCGAATTCGGCCGCCAGAAACGCAGCCTGGGCGGCGGTGTCGGCCACCACCACGTCGGCCCGGATGAGGCCTGCTTGATCCAGGAGCCGGACCAGGCGGCCCAGGGGGGACTCGGGCCGAACGGACTGCCGGTCGAGGCAGAGGGTGTCAAAAGCCGAAAGGAAGGCGTCAAGGATCAGAGGCCGGTCCGGATATAATTTCTTGATGAGCGGGACGAGGGGCTGGCCGAAGAAGCCGGCCCAGATGACGTCGGCCGGAGGGCGGCGCATGATGAGCCCGGCGGCCACCGAGCCGATGCGCAACGGGTAAGAGGGCAGTGAGGACGTCACCTCGGTTAACCGGCCGATACTGGCCAGGGCGCGGCGCACCAGCAGGTTTCTTACGTATGACGGCTCCCGGGTCGCCGTGAAGAGAATGTCAGCCCCGAACATGCGCTTAGATCATACCGGGGTACCGACCGTCCCGGTCGGGGTTGTCGTCGTAAATTACAATCTCCCCCGGGAGACCGCCCGTTGCGTGCAGTCCGTGCTGGCCGGAACGGTCCGGCCGGCGGCGGTCCTGGTGGTGGATAACGGGTCGAGCCCCGAAAAACTCGAGGCGACCCGTCGGGAAGTGCCCGCGGAAATCCTGCCGCTCGGCCGGAATGCCGGGTTCGCGGCCGCCTGCAACCTGGGTGTAAAGCGGTTACTGGCGGCCGGAGTCGAGTGGGTCTGGTTGCTTAACAACGATGCCGTTGTCGACGCAGAGTCCCTGGAGGCCCTCCTCACCGCGGCCGAGGGCCTCCCCGACGCCGGCATTATTTCACCCTTCATCCGCCGCCTTAATGACGGCCAGGTCTGGCACCAGGGGGCCGTCGAGGCCGCGGGACCGAATCCCCTTCCCCGGAACCTGACGGAGGTTTCGCACGCCGGGGCGGTCAGGGTGGACTACGTGGCCGGCTGCGCGATGCTGGTCCGGCGGCAGGTCTTTGAGCTGGTGGGCCCATTCGACGAAAACTTTTTCATGTATTACGAAGAGCTTGACTTCTGCCGGCGGGCGCGGTCGGCGGGCTTTGGCGTCTACGTCGTCCCAGGTGCCACCGTCTGGCACGAGGTCGGGGCGACGGGCCGACTCCTTCCGGCCGTCGTCCGGTTTCACCGGGCCCGCAGCCGAATTCGCTTCTACCGGCTACAGGCCCGACGGCCGGTGGCCCTTCCCCTGGTACTGGCCTCCACCCTTGGCTGGGCAGCCGGATGCCTGGTCCGGGGTGATATTCCCGGGGCTACTGCTACGGTCCGGGGAATGTGGGCGGGCCTCTGGGCTGACCTGCGGCCCAATTACGGGCAATGGACGGTCCCTGGGAATTCGTGACCTGCCTGCTGTGCGGCCGGGACGACGCGCGGCTCCTGCTTGAAGGGCCAGACCGGCTACACAACCTCCCCGGTCGGTTCAGGTTTGTGCAATGCCGGGCCTGCGGCCTCGTCTACCAGAATCCGCGGCTTAGTCCCGCGGCCATGCGTGGCTATTACCCTGATGAGTACCCGCCACATGCCGACGGTCAAAGGGGAAATCCGTGGGCGCGCCTCGACGCTCGCGTTGCGTACGGCAAAAGGGTTGGGGCGATCCGTCGTGTAGTATCTACCGTATCTGCGGGCCGGGTGCTCGACGTGGGTTGCGGGTCCGGCGGTTTTCTGCAGGCCATGGCCAACGCGGGCTGGCAGGTGTATGGTCTCGAACCGTCGCCCCGGGCGGCCGAGCTGGCCAGGAAGGCTTCCGGGGCCCAAATTATTGAGGCCCGCCTCGAGGAGGCCGACCTTCCGGTGGAATTCTTCGATGTGGTGACGCTTTGGGACGTTATCGAGCATCTCCACGACCCGCTCACCGGCCTCAAGCGGCTCGCTCGCACCCTCAAGCCGGGAGGCCTGCTCGTCATCAGCACTCCGGATTTCGGGTCCCCTGACCGCCGTTTGTTTGGAAGATACTGGTTCGGCTACGACCTGCCGCGGCACCTGTATATCTTCAGCCGGGACACTGCCTCGGCGCTGCTGTCCAGCACCGGCTTTCGAGTGCTGGCTGTCCGACACTTCACGGCCCACTATCAGGTTCTGGCCGGTAGCATCCGCAACGTTGTGGCAGACCTTTGGGGCGACCGCACGGCGCGGGTAATCTATCTGCTTGTTTATTCCCCGGTGGCCCGCGTCGTCACCCTGCCGTTGGTCAGGGCTCTGGCGATGGCCAACATTGGGCCCATTATGACCATATTCGCAAGGAAGGCCGCCAATGCTTGAAATCAGGCCTGGGCCCCAGGGCCTGGCGGACATCGTCCGGGGGTATGATGCCCTTTACGGAGCGGCGCCCCTCGACCACACTGCGTCTTTTTACCTCGAAATGTATGGCCATCTCGAAGCAAGGGCCGGTCAGCGGCTTCTGGACGTGGCCTGCGGTTCGGGCATGCTGGTGGCGCTTGCGGAGCGGGAAGGCCTTACGGCCGTGGGCCTGGATATCTCGAAAGTTGCGGTTTACTCTGGTCGCCGGCAGTACGGCCTGAGGCGGATGGTGGTAGGCGCCGGCGAAAACCTGCCTTTTAAGGACGAAACCTTCGACCTGGTGACCGTCATTGGCAGCCTGGAACATTTTTCTGAACCGGCGCAGGGTGCCCGGGAAGTTAGACGGGTCCTCAAACCGGGAGGCAAGGCTGTCATCCTGGTTCCGAACAGCTTCAGCCTCACCCATGTCCTTTACGTCTGGCGCACCGGAGACATTTTCGACGACGGCCAGCCCCTTCAGCGGTACGCGACCCGCCGGCAGTGGCAGCGTCTCCTTGAGGAGGCTGGCCTGGAAGTCCTCACGGTGAGACGCTACGAGCGTGAGCGGCCGCGCTGCCCGGCGGACTGGCTTCAGTACCTGCGCCGACCGGGTCGTCTTATGCGCTGGCTCTTAGGGGGACTGATACCGCTGGACGCGGTGAACTGTTTCGTTTTCGTTTGCGCCAGGCCCTAGGGGACCTCATGGACCCAAAAGAATACATTCGGATCGCCGGTTTGGAGGCCGAGCACTGGTGGTACCGGGGGATGGGGGAGGTTGCCCTTGGGTTGCTTGAGGGGGTAAAATTGCCCCGACCGGCCCTGATTTTAGACGCCGGCTGCGGGCCGGGCGGAACTTCCGCCCGCTTTAAGGCCTTGGGCCCCGTCGTCGGCCTCGACCTGGCCCCGGAAGCCTTAAACCTGGCCCGCCGCCACGGCCTCGAGGGCCTGGTCCGGGGGTCGATTACGGCCCTGCCCTTCGCCGACGAAAGCTTCGACCTGGTCCTGTCCTTCGACGTCATCTACCACCTGTGGGTCGGCGACGACCGGCTGGCCCTGAGGGAGCTGGCAAGGGTGCTTAAACCGGGCGGCTATCTGCTTATAAGGGTCCCGGCCTTCGAGGCCCTGCGGGGACCCCACGACCGGGTGGTCCTTACCCGGCACCGCTACACCGCCGGGGAAGTCGCCGACCTGGTCCGCTCGGCCGGCCTTAGGGTCGAGCGGCTCACCTACGCCAACGGGTTGCTCTTTGCCCCGGCTGTCCTCTGGCGGCTGGCCGGACGCCTCATCGGCCCCGACCAAAAGGCCGCCTCCGACGTCCGGGCCCTGCCCGGTCCCATCAACAGCTTTCTTTACCGTATTCTCTGCCTTGAGGGCCGGCTCATTCGCCGCTTCGGCCGACTCCCCATCGGCCTATCTGTTATCTGCCTGGCACAGCGCTAACCGATGCAGACCCCCGT
>DAOUCL010000246.1:0-2990 GCA_034432015.1 Dehalococcoidia bacterium | reverse complement strand
AGGTGCCCCCCAAGGTGCCCCGCTCCACCATAAGCACCCGGGCCCCGAGCTCCACGGCCCGGATGGCGGCCGCAAAGGCGGCAGACCCCGACCCGATAATGGCCAGGTCGTATTCGGCGTCGGGCATGGGCGGCGGACCCCCCGGCTCGGCCCCAACCAGCGGCTCGATGGGCCCGGCCTCATAGCCGGCCTGGGCCACCGCCCGGGCCAGCCGGCCGAAGTCGAAGCCTTCGGCCGGCACCCCGATAATGGCTTCGCCGCCGGGCCAGCTCACCTTAAGGACCCTGGCCCCGGCGGCCTGGAGGGCCCGGGCGACCCGCCGCTCGCAGTCGACACAGCTCATCCCCCCAATGCGCATCTTAAAGAGCTTTTCGGTCACTGTTTAACCTCCTTCAGGCCAGCTTTCGACCCGCCGGCGGGCCCAGGCGAAGGCTTCTTCCAGGCTCAAGACCCTGACCCGCTCCTGAAGGGCCGGGGGCAGGCCGGAAAGCCAGCGCTCAAGACTTGGCCGGTCGGGGAAGAGGTGAACAAACGGGCACCGCTCCCGGGCGATCCGCTCAAAATCTTCGCTTTCGATGGGCAGGTCGGGGTAAGCCAGGACCCAGCCTTCCGGCCAGCTTTCGGCACCTTCAGGCCCGACGGTAAGTTCGAGGACATTGGCCACCCCCGGCGGGCTGGCCGTTAGCTCCACCTCCTTGCCGACAAGTAGCGGGTAGAGCAAAGCGTCCATGGCGCACCGGACGTAAACCTCCTGGCCCGTGGCCGGGTCCCGCACCCGGTACGCCGTCGGCTCCGGGCTCCGGATAAATTCCAGGACCCCCTTGCGGGTGCGGACCGTCACCGTAACATCTCCGACTTCGAAGCTGATGGGGCGAACTTTGGCCGGCGGAGGAGGGTTTGACGGGCGACTCCGGCGGCCGTCCGGAGGGGCGCGACCAGGGCCGTGGCCAGGGCGAAGGCCGCCACCGGCGCCAGAATGGTCTGCCGCTCGACGAACAGGAAGTAAACGGGAGGCAGGCCCATAACCAGGCCCGCGTCGACCTCCCAGAGGAGGCGGGTCAGGCCCACCAGAAAGGCCGTCGCCGAAAGAAGACCGCTGCCTAGCCGAGCCAGTCGGTCTGGCGCCCGTCTCCAGGCGATGAAAGCGGCCAGGGCCGCCCCGAAGGCCAGGGGTACTTCGAAGGCAGCCAGGAAGTAAAGGCCCCCGGCGCCCAGGAGGGCGAAGACCACCGGGGCGAGAAATCCGGCCAGCCCCGGAGCACAGCAGGCGAGGCCGGCCAGGAATGCCCCGACCATGGGTCCGAGCAGGCCGCAGACCCAACCGAGCCGCCTCACGGCAGCACCCCCTCCACCACCCGTTTTAGCACTTCGTACGGGGTTGGAACCTCGTCCCGGTAGGCGACCCGACCCTCCGGGTCGATGACGATGGTGGTATCCAGGGACCTTACGCCGAGGGCGCTCACCACTTTCAGCTCCCGGTCGATAGCCCAGCGGTAGTCCGGCGGCGGGCTGGCCCCCACAAGCCGGCGGAAGCGGTCCAGGTCGGCGGGAGTCTCATCGAACTGGGCGTCGACGGCCAGGACCTCAAGGCCGCGGTCGCGGTACTCGGCGTAGAGCCTGGCTAAGGCGCGGGCCTCCGGGACACAACTCAGACACCAGCCGGCCATAAAATAGACGACAACTACCCGGCCCCGGTAGTCCGAAAGGACAAAGCGGCCGCCGTCGAGGGTTTCAATGGCGAAGTCGGGCGCGGGAGGGCGGGCGGAGTCGTTCGGCGGGTTGAAACGAGCTGCCGGACCGGGCGAAGCGACAGCCGGGGTCTGGGAGGACGCCGGCCGCAAGAAGGCAGATGCCAGGATGACTGCCGGAACGATGATGAGGACCAGGCCTCCGGCCAGCAAGGCCACCCCCCAGGGGCGTCGGCGCCGCACGGTTTTGCCGGCCATCTCACCGGAAGTATATCACCGTATTGTGATTTATGCAAGGTAAGATTCTTCTCCGGCGGGAGTCCCGGCTCAGAGTTGCCGGTTGGGTAGCCCTTTGCAATGTCAACTGCAACCTTTGCTTACGGCTTCGTTAACGGTTTTACTACCGGCGCCCCCTATACTTTCCCCGGGAGGTCGGTCCTGGGCCGGGCGGTGCCGGTGACGCCCGGCCCAGGGCGACCTGTCGAAATTCCTCGTAAGGAGGCAACTGGCATGCCGTTTTAGCTGGCAACCTTCAGCTACACGCCCGAAGCATGGTCTCAGCTCATTACCAAGCCTGAGGGCAGGCGGGAGGTGGTCCGGGCCCTGGCCGAGGGTGTTGACAGCAGCTGTCGATTTTATTATCTTTTATTCAGCCGAACGGATGTGCGATTGAATGCAGGTAAAGCAGGCCTTTCGCTTTGAGCTGGACCCCAATCGGACCCAGCGGGCCTCCTTAGCCAAACATGTGGGAGCGGCCCGCTTTGCCTACAACTGGGGCCTGGCCCTTTGCCTCAAGGTCCTGGAGGAGGGGAAGAAGGTCCCCTCCGCCTTTGAGCTCCACAGGGCGTGGAACGTCTGGAAGCGGGCAAATGCGCCCTGGTGGACGGAGGTCTCCAGATGTGCTCCCCAGGAGGCCTTTCGGGACCTCGAGCCTGCTTTCAAAAACTGGCGGGAGAGGCGGGTGAAGCGTCCCCGGTTCAAGCGCAAGAAAAACTTCGAGGACAACAGGGCCCGCCTTACGGGCTCGATTCGGGTGTTCCCCAGGCACGTGCAGCTACCTCGCATCGGGAAGGTTCAGACCAAGGAACCCACGGCGAAGCTGCTTGTCCTGCTGGAGACCGGCAAGGCCAGGATACTCTCCGCCACGGTTTCCCGGGAAGCCGACCGGTGGTTTGTGAGCCTTGCCTGCGAGGTAGAACGCCCCGACCCGCCGGTCCAGTCCGGCGAGCCGATAGGTGTCGACCTGGGCCTTGACTGTTTTGCCGTCCTTTCCGACGGAACCCAGATTGAAGCTCCCAAACC
>DAOUCL010000245.1:0-2318 GCA_034432015.1 Dehalococcoidia bacterium | reverse complement strand
CAACGACCAGGTCCCAGAAGCCGAACCTGCCGTACAACCGGCCCAGCAGGGCGGCCCGCTCGGCAGGCTCCGGCCAGAGCCGCTCGACTAAGGGCATGAGCTCCTCGAACCGCTCGAACATCCCGAGTTGCAAAAGGGCGCCCAGGAGCCAGCCGACGAACTCGCGGCTTTGGGGAACCGCCGGTTCAAGGGGAACGCCCCCGGCCAGGGCCCGGGCGATGCGCCCGAGCAGGCTGTCCCCGGCCGCCTGCGCCGCCTCGGAGAACCTTCCGGCAAAGAGGCATATAAGCCCGGCCGCGTCCCCGGCGGGGGCGCCGGCCTCTTGAACGAGAAGCTCGGCGGCTTCAACGGCGGCGGGGCTTACCGGGGGCTCCCCAAAGACCGCCCGGGCGGCCTCCAGGGCCAGGGCCGACGGCATGCCGGGAAAGAGGGTTTTTAAGGCTCCCACCAGCTCCCGGCCATTTAAGGCGGCCGAAAGGAGCCGGACCAGGGCTTCGACGGCCGGGCGGTAACAGCGGCCGGCGGAAAGGGAAAGCTGAACCGATTCGACGAAGGCTGAAAGGGCCTCCCGGGGCTTTCCTTCCAGCTCGGCGCACCGGCCCAGCCAGTACCAGGCGGCGTAGCCTGCGGCCCCCTCGTTCCGGATCTCCAGGGCAGGGGAGCCGGCTTTCAGCGCCGCGGAAAAGGCTCTTCTGGCGGCGGCCACCTCCCCCAGGGCCAGCCGGGCCTGGCCCTCCAGCAGGCGCAGGTTCGGGTGGTTTCCCACGGCGGCCGCGGCTTCTTCCAGGAGTTTTAAGGCCCCCCGCGGCCGGCCGAGCCGCAGGGCCGAGAGGGCCGCAAGTTCGAGGGCCCTGGGCAGCCACATGCGGTGCTCGCCCGGCAGATACCGGACCGCCCGCCGGAAGCAGAACAGGGCCGCCTCGAAGCGGCCGGCGGCGTAGTACTCCTGGCCCAGGTTGAACCAGCTGAACGCATCCGAGGGCCGCTCGGCAAGGTCTTTGCGGGCAAGCTCGAGGTTGCGCCGGTGCTTCTTGGGGGCCTTCCCGGCCGACCCCAGGTAGCCGAAGTGCTCGATTTCGACGTCGAGAACCCCAAGCTTTGCGGCCGGTTTTACCTGCCGGAGGCTTTCGAGAATCTGCTCGTGAAGCCGGCGGGTAAACTTAAGGCCCGGCAAGTTTCTAAAAAGTCTTACCGCCGGGACCACCACCGCATCGGCCGAGCCGGGCTCAAAGCCCAGGTAGGTGACCTGGGGAAGCAGAAAGGCGTCGGCGTCGGCGGCTTTAAGGATTTCCTTGAGCTTTTCTTTCCCCCGACCCAGGGCCTCATCGGCATCGAGCACTAAAATCCAGCGGCCCCGGGCGTAACGTAAGGACTCGCTGCGGGCCTCGGCAAAGCTTCCGGTCCACGGGAAAGAAACTACCTGTGCGCCGAAGCTCCGGGCAATCCCGGGGGTATCGTCCGTCGAACCCGTGTCCACCACGATGATTTCGTCAACGATGCCCCGAACGCTTTCTAAACACCTGGGAAGGTCCCCGGCCGCATCCTTTGCGATCATGCACAGCGAGATAAGGGGCCGGCCGCCGCAGGCGGCTGCCGCCGGGGCGTGTCTGCGCACGCCCGGCGCGTCCGCCGGGACTGCGCCCTGGACGGTCCCCGGCCGCAGGCCGAGGATTTCGATGACCGCCCGGGCCGCACGCTCCCAGGTGAAGCCCTCCCGAATGCGTCGGGCGGCGGCCTCCCCCTTCTTCCGGGCCTCGGCGTAGTGGTCGTAGACGTGGCGGAGAAGCTGGACGAGGGCGTCCTCGTCGGGCTCAAAGACCCACGGCCAGCCGACGAGTTCTAAGCCGTCGAGGGCCGGCCCGCCCCGCAGGAACGTCGGTTTTGCCGGGATGAGATAGGCCGTCGTTTCGTCGGCAAATTCCAGGACCGGTCCGGCCCCCGTCGTTATGACCGGAAGACCCACGGCCATCGCCTCGGCTACCGGCAGGGCAAACCCCTCACCCCGGAAGGGGTGCACCAGGCAGTGGCAGGCCGCATAAAGGCCGGGCAGATCCTCATCGGGAAGCTCCCGGTCGATGTAAAGCACGGCCGGACCGTCCCCTGAAAGTCCCCGGAGCTCGGCCCGCCGCACCTCGGCCCCGAGCCCCTGCCCCCGGTAAAACGAGGACGTCCCCACGTCCTTGATGATTAAGACCACGTCGTCCTTCGGGCCGAAGGCCTTCGTGTAGGCCTTAAGCAGAAGGTCGATGCCCTTGCGCCAGAGGGTCCCCCCGACGAAGAGAAAGCGCAGCCGGCTGCGCTGGGCCCAGCCCAGCGCA
>DAOUCL010000244.1:0-4501 GCA_034432015.1 Dehalococcoidia bacterium | reverse complement strand
TGTTCTGATTAGCCTTTATGACAGCCAGTACGCCACTTATGACGGCCTCGCCCGGGCCACCACCGACGTTCTCTGGACGGAGCACCGATTTGTCCAGCGCGGACGCAGCTACCGCTTCTGGTACTTCGTTATCTTGGCCCTTATCTGCCTGGCTTCAATGGCGACGATCCCGGTTGGGACCCCTTATGAGATATGGCTGCTGCTGTCCTACATCGGGATGTTCTCCCTGCCCGCCTACATGTTCCTCACCATGTACATTAATAACCGCTACCTGCCGGCGGAAATTCGCCCGCGCTGGTATGACAACCTGATGGTCATCGGCTTCAGCGCCTTCCTGCTCCTTTACGGCATCGCCTGGGTTGTCTTCGAGTTTCCGCCGCGGACTTAAACCCGGCGGGACCGGCAGGACTTGGCCTTTCGGTCGGGCGGACCGCGGTCCGCCCGAAACCATTTAGAGGCCCTGGCCCACCCGGGCCGCGCCGTCCGGCCGACCCGCCGGCGTATAATGTAAATCGATGCTTCGAACGCGAGGGGTCCTATGGCCGACGTAATGGGAATCTTCGCCCACCCCGATGACCCCGAGTTCTCCGCCGGCGGAACCTTTGCCCGCTGGGCCCGGGAGGGCCGGGAGGTGATGTACGTTATCATCACTGACGGTAGCAAGGGCACCGACGACATCGAGCTGGCCGGCGAGCGGCTCGCCCGCCTCCGGGTCGAGGAGCAGCGGGAGGCCGCCCGCATCCTCGGGGTTAAAGAGGTGCTCTTTCTAGGCTACGAGGATGGGGTCCTTGAGCCGACTATTGAGCTCCGCCGCGAGCTGGTCCGAATCATCCGCCTTTACCGGCCCCAGTGGGTGGTCTGCCCCGACCCCACCGCCCGCTACCTGGCCGACCGTTACGTTAATCACCCGGACCACGTGGCGGCCGGGGAAGTGGCCCTGGCGGCAATCTTCCCGGCGGCCCGGAACCGCCCGACGTTTCCCGAGCTTCTCAAGCAGGGCCTCGACGTGCACACCGTCGAAGAAGTCTACCTTTCGGGTCCCCGGGAACCCAATTTCTTCGTCGATATCTCCGAGACCCTGGACCTCAAGATCCGGGCCCTTCGGGCCCACCGGAGCCAGATCGGGGAGCGGCCGGTCCACGAGTTCGTCACCCGCTGGGCCGAAGAAGTCGGCAAGCTGGCCGGCGTGCCCTACGCCGAGGCGTTCCGCCGCATCCGGCTCGTTTAGGGCTCAGGCCCGCCGGGGCGAAAGCCAGAGCAGGACGACCAGCAGGCCAACCTCCAGCAAAATGCTAAAATCCACCGGCATGGTCCAGTTCCATCCCCTTATTCTGTATCTGCGGACGGCGGGTCGGCCGGCAGGTTCGAAATGGCCGAACGGACGCTCATAAGGGCCTCGTGGGTTGTCGGCTTCGACGGCCGTCAGCACCGGATTATCCGCGATGGGGTCGTTGTCTACGAAGGGAACACCATCACCCACGTCGGCCGCCGCTTCGACGGCCAGGCGGACCGGGTTATCGACGCCGCCGGCAAGGTCGTCACCCCGGGCCTGATCTCTACCCACGCCCACCTGGCCGGCTCGCCGCTGGACAAATCCTTTATTGAGGACCGGGGCTCGCCCCAGTTTTACATGTCGGGCCTCTATGAATATCTGCCGGTTCGGTCCGCCGCCCAGGACGAGGAAGCCAGCCGGGCCTGTGTTGATTTCTCCCTGGTGGAGCTTATCCGGACCGGCTGCACGACCGTTTGCGAACTCGGTTCCCACACCGAATACGTCGCCGAGCAGGCCGAGCGGGTCGGCATCCGGGTTTATATCGGCCCCTTCTACCGCTCCGGCCGCTGGTTCACCCCCGACGGCAAGCAGGTCCTTTACCAATGGGATGAAGGGGACGGCTTTGCCGGCCTGCGCCGGGCCCTGGAAATCATCGACCGTTGGGACGGCCGGGCTAACGGCCGCATCCGGGGGCTCCTTTCCCCGGGCCAGGCAGATACCTGCTCCGAGGCGCTGCTGCGGGAAACCCGCCGGCTAGCCACCGAGCGCCGCCTCCCGGTGACCATTCACGTGTCCCAGTCGGTCATCGAGTTCCAGGAGGTCCTCCGGCGCCACGGCAAGACGCCCATCGCCTGGCTCCGGGACCTCGGTTTTCTCGGGCCGGATGTCATCCTCGGCCACGCCATTATTATCGGGGGAAGCTCCTGGACCAATTACCCGCCGGGGGATATCGAGATCATGGCCGAAACCGGGGTCTCGGTGGCCCACTCCCCCTGGGTCTTCTACCGGCGGGGCATCGCCCTGGAGTCCTTTACCCGCTATCTTAAGGCCGGCATCAACATCTCCCTGGGAACGGATACCTGCCCCCAGTCTATGATTAACGCGATGCGCTGGGCGGCCTGCGTCGGCAAGCTCGTCGACCGCAACGCCAACGTGGCTACGGCGGCCGAGGTATTCGACGCGGCCACCCTTGGCGGGGCCAGGGCGCTGGGACGGGACGACCTGGGCCGGATTGCGCCCGGGGCCCGGGCCGACCTGGTTATCTGGGACGCCGGCACGGTCACGATGTCGCCGGTTCGGGACCCGATCAAAAACATCGTCTACAGCGCCGAAACCCACGATGTCGAAACGGTTATCATCGACGGGGAAATTGTGATGGCGAACCGGCGGGTCCTGCGGGCGGCGGACGAGCGCACCCTGGCCGAAAGGCTTCAGGCGGCCGGGGAGCGCATGTGGCCCCGGATGAAGGATTACGATTGGGCCGGCCGGACGGCCGACGAGCTTTCGCCCCCGTCTTACCCCTGGTGGGAGGGGCCATGACCGAAGCTGAGCGGCTCCTACGGGCCGCCCGCCGGGCGGACGGCACCATTGCCCTCGGAGAGCTCAAGCGGCTGGTCTTTTCCCGCCGGCGACGCCGCTCGACCCTGCTGGCCCTGGAGGAACTACTGGCAAAGGAGGGCCTTCTATACGCCTGGCTCCACATCCTGGGCGGGGCGAAGACCCGGAGTTCTATCGGGAGGATTGACGATGACGGACCATAAGACCCTGGCCGGGGTCCTGCCGATTCTGGTGACGCCCTTTGACGACGAAGGCCGCCTGGATGAAGAAAGCCTGCGGAACCTGGTGGAGTTTTTTATCGCCAGGGGCTGCCACGGCCTCACGGTGCTGGGCATCGCCGGCGAGGTCCACAAGCTCTCCGACGCGGAGCGGCAGCGGCTGGTCGAGGTCGTCGTCGACCAGGCCCGGGGCCGGGTGCCGGTGGTGGTTGGGACGGGCCATTCGGGGTTTGAGGTGGCGGCGGAATTGAGCCGGGCGGCCGAGGCTGCCGGGGCCGATGCCCTGCTGGTTATGCCCCCGTACGTCATCCGGCCCGACCCCGACGGAATCTACGAGTATTACAAAACCATTGCCGAGGCGGTAAACATCCCCATCGTGGTCCAGGATGAGCCCACCACTACCGGAGTCAACCTGCCCGCCGCCCTCATTGCCCGGCTGGGGGAGATTCCGGGCGTGGCCTACGCCAAGGTGGAGGCCCAGCCAACCCCACCCAAGTTCACCGCTATTCGGAAGCTTTCGGCCGACCGGCTCGGCCTCTTCGGGGGGGCTTGGGGGCCTCTATTTCTACGAGGAGCTGTGCCGGGGCGCCCGGGGGATAATGACCGGCTTCGGGTTCCCGGAAATCCTGGTCGAAATCTACCGCCGCTTTCAGGAGGGGGACCGGGACGGGGCCGAAGTTGTGTTTTATAAATACCTTCCGCTGATTAAGTTTGAGGCCCAGCCCGGCATCGGCCTGGCCATCCGGAAAGAAATCCTCCGGCGGCGGGGGGCGATAAGGTCAGCCCGCCTCCGCCGGCCCAGCTTCCCGACCCGGAAACTTGGGCCGAGCTCGACCGGCTGGTGGGGCGCCTCGGCCTGGCTTATTGAGGGGGAATCTGCCGATGAACGGAACCTTTGAAGTGGTCGTCGTTGGGTTGGGGATTATGGGGAGCGCCACGGCCTACCACCTGGGCCGGCGGGGCGTAAGGGTGCTGGGCCTCGACTGGCTCAGGCCGCCCCACTGGGTGGGCTCCTCCCACGGCCGCTCCCGGATCATCCGGGAGGCCTATTACGAGCACCCGGTTTACGTGCCCCTGGTCCGCCGGGCCTACGGGCTTTGGGCCGAACTGGAGGCCGAATCGGGCCGCCGGCTCTTTTTGCAAACCGGCGGCCTTAACCTCGGCCCGCCCGACGGGGAGTTGGTTTCGGGCAGTCTCTTAAGCGCCCGCACCCACGGCCTGGTCCACGAAACCCTTTCAGCCGAGGAGGTCCGGGCCCGCTTCCCGGCCCTACGTCCCGACCCGGATATGGTGGGGGTTTGGGAGCCCCGGGCCGGGGTCCTCTTCCCGGAGGCCGCCGTCGACACCCTGCTCGGCCTCGCCCGGCGGCACGGGGCCCGCTTGAAGTTCGGCGAAAGGGTCCTTTCCTGGGAAGCCGACGGCTCCGGCGTGCGGGTCCGGTCGGCCGGGGCCG
>DAOUCL010000243.1:0-3325 GCA_034432015.1 Dehalococcoidia bacterium | reverse complement strand
GGGCGGGGTGATGACGCCCATCATCCCCCGCAACACCACCATTCCCGTTCGCAAGAGCCAGATCTTCACCACGGCCGCCGACAACCAGACGTCGGTGGAGATCCACGTCCTCCAGGGCGAGCGGCCCCTGGCCAAGGACAACCGGTCGATCGCCCGGTTCATCCTGGACGGCATCCCGCCGGCGCCCCGGGGGGTGCCCCAGATTGAGGTAACCTTTGAGATCGACGCCAACGGCATCCTCACCGTCTCGGCCAGGGACCTGGCCACCGGCCGGGAGCAGCGGGTGGTGGTCCAGCCCTCCAGCGGCCTGACCAAGGAGGAGATCGAGCGGCTGGTCAAAGAGGCCGAGATGTACGCCGAGGAGGACCGGCGCCGGCGGGAGCTCATCGAACTGCGCAACCGGGCAGACTCCCTGATTTACACCGCCGAGCGCACCCTCCGGGAGCACGGCGAACGGATCCCGGCCGGCCTGCGCTCCGACGTGGAGGCCAAGATTCAGCGGGTCCGGTCGCTGATGGAGACGGAGCAATTCTGGGACCTGCAGCGGGCCGTGGAGGAGCTGGAGCGGTCCCTAAGCCAGGTGGGGGCCCACCTCTACCAGGCCACCGGTACCACCGGCGGCCCCGAGTCCGGCGGCCGTGAGGAAGGGCCCATCGAGGGCGAATTCCGGCCGGGCGACTAAAATTTTTTAGTCGCCCGGCCCGACCCAGCCCAGGGGGTCGGCCGGGACGCCGAACACCCGCAGCTCCCAGTGAAGGTGGGGGCCGGTCGCCAGGCCGGTACTTCCCACCAGGCCGAGGGTTTCCCCGGCCCTGACCTCCTGCCCCGGCCGGACTCGGATGTCGCTCAGGTGGTAATAGGCCGTGTAAACCCCGAGGCCGTGGTCGATGACCACCCCGTTTCCCCGTACCCGCAGGCCCTCCGCCAGGGCCACCCGGCCGTCGGCCGCGGCTACCACCGGCACCCCGGCCGGGGCCGCCAGGTCTACCCCCAGGTGGGGGGCCGAAAGGACCCCGCCGGCGTAGCGCCGCCTCGCCCCGAAGGCGGAGCTTACCTGCCCGTCCACCGGCCGCCGGAAGGCCACCGCCCACCGGGGCGGCCAGGTGACATGCCGGAAGACTTCGGCTAGGTAGGCTTCTTCCCGGGCCAGAAGTTGGGGGTCAAGCAGGGGGGTAAGCTCCGGGGCCACCGGCACGTAATCCACGGGGAAGGTCCCGGCCTGCACCCGAACCTCGACGGCCAGCCGGGCCTCGTTGCCGGCCGGGTCCCAGGCGGCCACCTCCAGCCGCCGGGTTCCGGGCGGGTCGGCCGGGCCGGCGGCCACCGGGACGGTCAGCCGGGTAAGTTGGGCGGTGATGGGGACGGTGAAATCGGCCCAGCGCAGTTCCACCCGGCTCAGGGGCTCGCTGCTTACGATTTCCACCGGCCGGGCCTCCCCCTGTCTGATCAAGACCGGCCCCGCCGGGGCCGTCAGGGTGGGCGGGGTGTTGTCGCTCCTGAAAACCGCCTCCGCCCGGCCCACGTTGGGCCGGAGGGCCACGTCGGCGGCCGTCACCCCGAGCCGATGGTCCCCGTCGGGAAGGCCCGCCGTATCCACCGCAATGACCGGCCCTGCCGGTCCCAGAAGCCGGCCGTCCAGGTAGACCCGGGTCTCCCCGACCCGACAGTTATCCGAAAGGCTTACGGTGAAGGTCACCCGGCCCCGGACCGGCCGGTCCGGGACGCCGATTTCCGCCCGGGGCGGTTCCCCGTCGGTCAGGTAGCAGCTGAGGGGCAGGCCGTCGGGCCGGAGGCCGTAAAAAGCCAGGGCGGCCCCGGCGGTGAGGACCAACAGGACCGCCCCGAGCCGCCGGGCCATCCCTCAGCGGTGGCGGGTTACCAGAAAGACAACCAGGCCGGCCAGGGCGGCCAATCCCACCGCCCCGAGGACGGCGGCGCCCAGGAGGGCGGTCAGGGGGATGGCTACGGTGGAGGGTTGGGCGGGGCCGGCCGGGGGTCGTGGGGCCGGCGGCGTCTGGGCGCCCGGCTGGGCGGGCAGGCCCAGGCTCTCCCGCCACCGGGCGTAGAGGCCGTCCCGGTCAAAGCCGTAAACCCGGCGGAGGGCATCGTCGTCGGTCAGGCCCTCCTTGTAGACCGCCAGCAGCTGGCGCATCTTCTCCGGCCCGTAACCCTCGATCAAAAACTTCACCAGGCTGTGGCCCTCGGCGTAAAGGAGGATGACGTCTTCGGGCCGGCCGGGCATGGTGGTCATCTGTTTGAGGGATAACAGCCGGTCCTGGCGGGCGGCGTTATCCAGGGCCCGCTTGTATTCGCCGTAGATCTCCCCTTCGGCGTACATGGAGAGGCCCTCATCGAGCCAGGCCGGAATCTTGCGGTAAGGGTTGTCCGAAAGCTGGTGGGTTATAAGGTGGGTGAGCTCGTGGGCCACGGTCCGGACCACATCCCGGCCGACCCCCAGAACCAGGACCAGGTCGTGTTCAGAGTAGGCCTGCCCGGCGGTTACCAGCTCCCGGCGGGTGGTGGCCGAGGTGAAGGGGATCGCCCCGTCCATATCGGCCTTGGTGTTGTAAAGGACGGCTTTCACCGGCCGCTCCAGGCTGATCCCCGCCTCCCGGCCCATTTTATCCAGGGTCTGCAGGGTGGTTTCCAAGACCACCTGGGCCGTCGGGTCGGCTCCGCCGTAATAGAAGACCGTTACGGGGCCCTTCTCCAGGGTCTTCCAGACAAAACGGGTGTCCTGGTAAAGAAAAGTCTTCTCTGCCGTCTGGACTCGCTCCCCGTTGGGCCCCTCAAAAACGTACCAGTAGCGGATGGTGGTAAAGGGGGGCAGGTAGTTCTGGTTGTTCTCACCGCCGGCGGTGCGCAGCCGGTAGGTGGCCTTTACCTGGGTTCCGGGGGTGAACTCCGGGTACCCGTAGCGGGTGGCCAGGGTGCTTCCGGCCCGGAAGTTAAGGGTGACCCTGGTTATCTCGAAGGGCGCCTCGGCCTCCAGGCTGAAGACCACCTCGTTGGGAAAGTTTATAATGTAACTATCAACCTTGACGTTAACGGTCGGTTCGGCCCGGGCCGGCGAAAGCCCCCAGCCCAGCAACCCGACCAGCAGAAGCAGATTCCAAAATCCCCGTTTTATTATCATCATCGGCCTTCACCCCCGTCGCCCACCCCAGCCGCGGCCTTCGCCCCGGCCAGCGACCAGCGGAGGTATTCCCGAATAAAGTCGTCCAGCTCCCCGTCGAGAATCCGGTCCGCCTGGGTCGTTTCGTATCCGGTCCGGTGGTCCTTGACCAGCGTATACGGGTGCAGAATATAAGAACGGATCTGGTTG
>DAOUCL010000242.1:0-1588 GCA_034432015.1 Dehalococcoidia bacterium | reverse complement strand
CGAGACCGGGGTGGACCTCATCTCGGTGGGGGCGCTGACCCACTCGGCCCGGGCCCTGGATATCAGCCTGGACCTTCGGACCTGAGGGCGGGCCGCCTATGGTCGGGGCCAAATACGTCATCGTCGGCGGGGGCCTTGCCGGGGGCTCGGCCGTTCGGGCCGTCCGCCAGGCGGACCCTGATGGCCGCCTGGTCTTAATAACCGAGGAGCCTTACCCGCCCTACGACCGGGTTCCCCTTTCCAAAACCTACTTGCTGGGCAAATTTAAAAGAGAGCGGCTCTTTATCCTGCGCCCGGAACAGCTGGACCCCACCCGCACCGAAATCCGCACCGGAACCCGGGCGGTGGCCCTCGACCTGCCCGGACGCACCGTCGCCCTGGACTCGGGGGAAACCCTCCGGTTTGAGCGGCTCCTCCTGGCCACCGGCGGCCGGCCCCGACGCCTGGTCATGCCCGGCTCCGACCTGGCCGGGATTCGTTACCTGCGGACCGTCGACGACGCCGACCGGATCCGGGCCGAAGCCCAGCCGGGCCGTCGGGTCGCCGTCGTGGGGGGCAGTTTCATCGGGTGCGAGGTGGCGGTGGCCCTCCACCAGCTCGGGGTCCGGGTAACCATCTTTGAGGTCGAACCCTTGCTTTTCGGCCGGGTCTTCGACCCCCCGGTGGCCGGGGGCCTGACGGAGTTCGTCCGGAGCAAGGGGATCGGGGTGGAGACCGGGGTAAGCATTGTCCGGTTTCTGGGCCGGGAGGGCCGGGTAGCCGGGGTGGAGCTGGCCGACGGCCGCACCTTTGGGGCGGACTTCGCGGTGGTCGGGGTGGGAATCGTCCCCAACACCGAGCTGGCCGAAGGGGCCGGCTTGGAGGTCCAGAATGGGGTGGTGGTCGACGAAAGGCTTGAAAGCCAAGTTGAGGGGGTATTTGCGGCCGGGGATGTCGCCCGCTATTACAGCCCCCTTTACGGCCGGCACCTGCGGGTGGAGCATTACGACACCGCCGTCAAGCACGGCCGGCGGGCCGGGCTTAACCTGACGGGCCGGGTGGAGGCCTACGACGGCCTGCCTTATTTTTTCTCCTACCTGCTGGAGGTTCACCTCCACGTGGTAGGCGATTTCCGCCGCTGGGACGGGGTGCTGGAGGCCGGCCGGCCTAACTTCCCCCAACCGTACGTTCGGTATTACTTTGAGGGGGGTCGGCTGGCGGCCGTACTGATGGTGAATACCCCGCCCGCTTCCCTGCCGGCGGCCGAAGCCTACGTCCGGGAACGGCCGACCCCCGAAGGGCTCCGGGCCCGGGCCCGGCCTGAACTGCCCGTTCCCGCCGGCGACCTCAAGGCCCGTTGAGGGCTCGGGACGTCGTCGGCCCGGCGGCGGTGGTGGCCCTGGCCGCCGGCCTTCGGTTTTACCGGCTGGACTGGGCCGAGTTTAAGCTGGACGAGGCCCGCCTGGCCGCCCTGGCCCTGGGCTTGGTCCGGGACGGGCGACTCCCCCGCTGGGGGATCGAGGCGTCCATCGGCATCCCCAACTTTCCCCTGGCCGCCTGGCTTGCGGCCGTCCCCTTTGGGTTTTCGGCCGACCCGGTAACGGCCACG
>DAOUCL010000241.1:0-5313 GCA_034432015.1 Dehalococcoidia bacterium | reverse complement strand
GCTTGAGGCCCGGGGGATCCCGGTGCGGGTCGTACCCGGGGACCCGGCCAATATCAAGCTTACTTACCCGGAAGACTTAGAAATCGCCGAAGCCCTTTTAAAGCTTCGGGCCGTAAAATGTATAAAATCGGTTTAGGGTACGATGTCCACCGGCTGGTCCCGGGGCGGCGGCTGGTCCTGGGCGGGGTCGAGGTCCCCTTCGGCCTCGGCCTCGAGGGCCACAGCGACGGCGACGTCCTCCTCCACGCCATTATGGATGCCTGCCTCGGGGCGGCAGGCTTGGGGGATATTGGCGTATACTTTCCTTCAGAAGACGAGACTTTGCGGGGCATAAGTAGCCTCGAGCTACTGGGCCGGGTGCGGGACCTGCTCCGCTCGGCCGGTTTCCGGCCGGTAAACATCGACGCGGTGGTGGTTGCCGAGGCCCCGAAGCTGGCCCCGTTCTTCGAAGAGATGAAAAACAGGATCGCCCAGACCCTCGGCCTTAAGGCCGGGGCCGTCAACCTGAAGGCCACGACTAACGAGCGGCTCGGCTTTGTGGGCCGCGGTGAGGGGATTGCGGCCTTTGCGGTGGTTTTGCTGGAGGCTCCCCCGTGAGGCCCGTCCGCAGACGCCTGCTGGCTTCCCGCTTCGCTTTCGGCCTTGCCACTGCCCTCACCTGCGTCTGTCCCTAGGGGTAACGTCCCGGCCCCGGGGCCGGGACGTTACCCCGTGCCCGCCGGTTGTTCGCCTACGCCGTACGGAAGGGGGACGGACGGTATGTTACGCCTCATTAAAAACATTAGACGGGATATCGAGGCGGCCCTGGAGCGGGACCCGGCCGCAAGGAACGTCTGGGAGGTAATCCTGGCCTACCCGGGATTTCACGCCCGCCAGCTCCATCGGCTGGCCCACTTTCTGTGGAACCTGGGTATCCCCGTTCTGCCCCGGGTGATCTCCCACATTAACCGATTTTTAACCGGCATTGAAATCCATCCGGGGGCCAAAATCGGCGAGGGCCTCTTTATCGACCACGGGATGGGGGTTGTCATCGGGGAGACGGCCGAAATCGGCGACAACTGCACCCTTTACCAGGGGGTCACTTTGGGAGGGGTAAGCCGGCAGCGGGTCAAACGCCACCCAACCCTGGGCAACAACGTGGTGGTCGGGGCCGGGGCCGTCCTGCTTGGGCCCATCACCGTCGGCGACAACGCCCGGATCGGGGCGGGGGCCGTCGTGGTCCAGTCGGTGCCCCCCAACGCCACCGTCATCGGGGTGCCGGGCCGGGTAGTCGCCATCCACGACCCCGAAACCGGCGAGGTTTACCGCCCCCCCGACCCGGTGGCCGACACCCTCCGGGAGCTTCAGGCCCGGGTGGCCGAACTGGAGCGGCGGCTGGCCGAGCTGGAGGCCAGGCACCAGGAGGCCCGAATATGCGACTGACGAATACCCTTACCGGCCGCAAAGAGGAGTTTATTCCCGGCGGAAGCCTGGTTAAAATGTATGTTTGCGGGCCGACCCCTTATGATTCGGCCCACATCGGCCACGCCATGAGCTACGTTATCTTCGACGTCCTCCGCCGCTATCTTGAATACCGCGGCTACGCCGTCAAGCACGTCCAGAACTTTACGGATATCGACGACAAGATTATCGCCCGGGCCCGGGAAGCCGGGGTAAGCCCCGCTGACCTGGCCGAAAAGTACATTGCCGAGTTTTTCCGGGACATGGATGACCTGAACGTCGCCCGGGCCCACGTTTACCCCCGGGTGACTCAGGAGATCCCCGCCATCATTGAGGCAATTAAAAAGCTGGTCGAAAAAGGCTTCGCCTACCCAACGCCGGCCGGTAACGTCTATTTTAGTGTCCGCAAGTATCCCCGCTACGGGGAGCTGAGCCGCCGCCGGCCGGACGAGATGCTGGCCGGGGCCCGGGTTGAGGCCGAGGAGGACAAGGCCGACCCCCTCGATTTCGCCCTCTGGAAGGCGGCCCGGCCCGGGGAGCCCGCCTGGGAAAGCCCCTGGGGACCGGGGCGGCCGGGCTGGCACATCGAGTGCTCGGTGATGAGCTTAAAGTACCTGGGGGAGGAGCTGGATATCCACGGCGGCGGCCAGGACCTCATCTTCCCCCACCACGAGAACGAGCGGGCCCAGAGCGAGGCCCTCACCGGCCACTCCCCCTTCGTCCGCTACTGGGTCCATAACGGCCTGCTCCAGCTTGGCGGCGAGAAGATGAGCAAATCTTTGGGCAACCTGATCACCGTTCGGGAGGCCCTGGAAAGATACTCGGCCGACGGCCTGCGGGTCTTCATCCTGAGCAGTCACTACCGCCGGCCCCTCCTTTTCACCGAAGAGGCCGTTCAGGCGGTGACCCGGGGTGCCGAGCGGCTGCGGTTCGCCGCCCGGGAGCCGGCCCGCGGGGACGCCCCCCTCGACTTCGACCCCGACGGGTTCCGGGCCCGCTTTATCGAGGCGATGGATGACGACCTTAACACCCCCGAGGCCCTGGCCGCCCTCTTCGACCTGGCCCGGGAAATCAACCGGGCCCGGGAGGCCGGCCAACAGATCCGGCCGGCCCAGGAGGTGCTGCTGGAGCTGGCCGGGGTGCTCGGCCTGCGGCTCGAAACCCCTGCCGCCGAGCTTGCGGCCCGGCCCTTCATCGACCTGCTGGTGGAGGTGCGCTCGGAGCTTCGGAGCCGCCGGCTTTTCGACCTTTCCGACCGGATCCGGGACCGGCTTCGGGAGCTGGGAATTATCCTCGAAGATACCCCCCAGGGGACCGTCTGGCGGGTGGGCCGTGGCGGTTGAAAGGATCTGGGGCCGAAACCCCGTCCTTGAGGCCCTCCGGGCCGGAAGCCGGGTGCGGCGGGTCCTCCTGGCCCGGGGGATTTCGCCCTCCCGGCCCGTCCAGGAGATCCTGGAGCTTTGCGCCGCCCGGGGCGTCCCCGTCGAGTACGTCGAGCGGGACGAGCTTGACCGGTTCACCCGCCACCACCAGGGGGTTGTGGCCGAGGTTCGGGAGTTTAAATACGCCGAACTTCCCGACCTGCTGGAGGCCGCGGCCCGCAAGGGCGAGCCGCCCCTGCTGCTGGCCCTCCATTCGGTTCAGGACCCGCAGAACCTTGGGTCTTTAATTCGGACGGCCGACGCCGTCGGCTGCCACGGGGTGGTCATTCCCCGCCACCGGGCGGCCCGGGTAACGGCGGCCGTGGAAAAGGCCTCGGCCGGGGCCGCCGAGTACGTGCCGGTGGCCCGGGTGACCAACCTGAGCCGGGCGCTGGAGTGGCTTAAGCACCGTGGGGTGTGGGTTGTCGGGCTGGAGGCCGACGGCCCCGAGCCCTTCTATGCCGTCGATTACAGCCTGCCGACGGTTATAGTTCTGGGCGGGGAGGGGACCGGGCTGGGGCAGGCCGTCCGGAGCCACTGCGACCGGGTGGTCTACATCCCAATGCGGGGCCACGTCAACTCTTTGAACGTCGGAGTGGCCGGGGCCGTGGTCCTTTATTACGCTTACCTGGTACGAAGCGGCGTCCTGCCTAGGCCCCGGGTTCCGGCCGGGCGGCAACCTCGGCCCGCAGGCGCTTGAGCCGCTCGACGTTCTCCCGGTCGGGCCCCTTGTTATCCAGACCGGGCACTTCCAGGATAAAAGGCAGATTCCGCAGGCGGGGCTCCCCCAGGATTACCCGAAAGCCCTTAAGGCCGATGTAGCCGTCGCCGATGTTCTCGTGGCGGTCGACCCCGGAATTAAAGGGCACCTTCGAATCGTTGGCGTGGATGACTACCAGCCGGCCGAGGCCGATCAGGCGGTCGAACTCATCAAGGGTGCGGCCCAGGCCCTCGGGGTCGGCCACCGGGTAACCGGCGGCGAAAAGGTGGGCCGTATCCAGGCAGATTTTCACCCGGTCCGGCGCCCCCGAAGCCTCAAGGATATCGGCCAGGTCCTCAAACCGGTGGCCGACCGACTCGCCCATGCCGGCGCTGTGCTCCAGGACCAGGGCCGGCCCGTTCGGAACTTGCCCGAGGATCCGGCCGATGGCGGCCGCGACCTGGGCCTTGGCCTCGGGCAGGGGCCGGCCCCGGGCGCTGCCCAGGTGAACAATGACCCCTTCAGCCCCGATATCGGCCCCAATTCGCAGATACTGAACCAGCGACTCCACCGACCGGGCCAGGATTGTCTGGTCCGGGCCGGCCAGGTTTATCAGATAGATAGCGTGGAGGTAAACCGGGTCGATGCCGGCCTCGGCCCGCCGCCGGACGAACTCGGCGCAGTCCTCGGCCCTGGGCGGATTAAACCGCCAGGTCTGGGGCGGGCTTAGAAAGAGCTGAATGGTCTCAGCTCCCAGCTCAAGGGCGCGGTCGATGCCCTTCGGCAGGCCCCCGGCCACCGAAACGTGGGCCCCAATCGGGGGACGCGGCTTTTCAGCTGCCATCTCCGTAACCTCCGGAAAAGCTTACCAGGTCAGGGTTTGCCTCTGCTATCCTAATTGCCGATGGCTTTTGACGTTGGGCTGGTTTATACCGTCCACGACCCCGAATTTCGCATCGGCCGGGTATTAAAAGGGCTGCTGCCGGGGCTCGCCCTGCCCTACCGGGGCGTTTGGGGGACGGCAAGCCCGGAAACCGCCGACGAGACCGTAAGCCTGCTTGAAAAGCTCGGGCCGGTCCGCCGGGATACGGCGAACCGGGCCATTGGGGTTGCCCGCCGGCAGGCGTTAAGACTTGCCCTGGACGGGCCGGCCGGCTTTTTTCACTACTGCGACCTGGACCGGTTCCTCCACTGGGTTCGGACCTACCCGGCGGAGCTCCGGGGGACGGTCGGGCGGATTCCGGGCTGCGACTACCTGGTAATTGGCCGGACTGCCCGGGCCTTTGGGACCCACCCCGAATGCCAGCGGCTGACCGAGGCGATCACGAACCGGGTGGGAACGCTGGTTATCCAGAGGTTCCGGCCGGACGCGGCGGACTGGGATTTTGCGGCCGGGTCGGCCGCCCTGAGCCGGGCAGCGGCAGCCCATATTCTGGCCTGCTCCCGGGCCGAATCCCATGCGACCGACCTGGAGTGGCCGGTGCTGGCGGCGGCTGCCGGTTTTCGGGTTGAGTTTATGGCGGTGGAGGGCCTTGAATTTGAGACGGCCGACTATTATCCGGAAGAGGCGGCCGCTTTCGGGTCGGTCGAGGCGTGGGTTGGGGGCCGCAACAGCCTCGACGAATGGGTTGCCCGGGTCCGCCTCACCTACGAAGGCCTCCTCGCCGCCCGGGACGCCCTGCACCGTGACCTGTCTAAATGACGTTGTCGGTCAGGTTCTTGACCTGACCGAGAACCTGCTTTTCGACCCAG
>DAOUCL010000240.1:0-3525 GCA_034432015.1 Dehalococcoidia bacterium | reverse complement strand
AAAGCTGGGCCGCACGCCTGAAAGCCCTAACGGCCTGCGGCCCGGTTTGACACCCTCAGCTGGCAGGCATATAATAGGGCTGGAATTTCGCTTTGGGGGTGCGTGACCATGTCGCTGCGGTATGACCTTCTACCTATGGTCGATTACGTTAAGGCCAAAAAACTTTTCTGGGACCCGGAAAGCATCGACCTCTCGGCAGACGTCCAGCAGTGGCCAGAGCTTACTGAGGAGCTCCAGCTGGGAACCCTTCGCCTTATCGCCGGTTTTTACCGGGGGGAGATCGCCGTCACCGAAGACCTGAGCCCCCTTCTCTTTGCCATCCGGAAAGAGGGCGGCCACCTAGAGGACGAAATCTTTCTTTGCACGCAGCTCTTCGAGGAGGCCAAGCACACCGAGTTTTTCGACCGTTGGCTTAACACGGTGGTCCCGGGCGTCGACCTGAACGAAATCGCCCCGATAGGTCCCCATTATCAGTTTGTCTTCTACGAAGAGCTACCCCGGGTCCTCCATCAGCTCCACACCGACCAGTCCCGCCGGGCTCAGTTGGAGGCGGTGGCCACCTACCACCTGATGGTGGAGGGGGTGGCGGCCGAGGCCGGCTACGCCACCGCTTATTTATCCTTGAAGGAGCGGGGGCTGCTTCCGGGCCTGGTAAAGGGCTTTGAGCTCATCCAGCGGGACGAGGCCCGCCACATCGCCTTCGGCCACTACCTGGCCGCCCGCATCATCCGGGACGACCCCGACCTCCTGCCCGTGGCCAAGGCCCAGATGCGCAAGCTTTTCCCCCACATCCTCGGGCTGTTCTTGTTCAGCCAGCTCGACGTGATCAAGCACTGCATCAACATGTACGAAACCCGCCTCCGGAAAGTCGAAGAGAGCCTCACCGGGGCTATAACCCCCGAGGCTGCCGGCTAGGCTAGCCTTCCCGCCCGGGAAGACCGGGACGGCTCTTCGGGTCGGGGCGCACCGCGGTGCGCCCCGACGACTAAACTAGCCACCGGCTGCTGGCAGGCCGTTACGGCCCCTGAGGTTTCGGCCTTTGCTACAATGGGTTGACCCACCGTGAAGGAGGGCGGTTAAAATGCGCCTCGTTACTTACGGCTACCGGGGTTGGGAACGGGCGGGGGCGGTCTTCGACGACTGGGTAGTGGACCTCCAGCGGGCCGCCGCCGAGCGCTTTCAGGCCCGGGGGGAGGCCCTGGTTCCCCCGACCGTCAAGGGCCTTCTCGAGCTGGGTTCCGAAAGCCTGCGTTTGGCCGGGGAGGCCGTCGATTACGTTCGGCAGAACTTTACGAAGGCGGCCGACCGGTTCCAGGCCGAAGGCATCCTTTTCAGCCTGCGGGAGGTCCGGCTCCGTCCCCCGGTCCCCAATCCGGGCAAGATTATCTGCCTCGGTTTAAATTACCGCGACCATGCCGAGGAGTCGGGGGTGCCGGTGCCGGAGGTTCCGGAGCTTTTTGCCAAGTATGCCAACGCCCTGGTCGGGCCGGGCGACCCGATTTCGGTTCCCCGGGTGAGCACCCAGGTGGACTACGAGGCCGAACTGGCGGTGGTCATCGGCCGGCGGGGGCGGTATATCCCCGAAGCCGAAGCCTATGAATACGTGGCCGGCTACACCGCCTTTAACGATGTGAGCGCCCGGGATTTTCAGTTCCGGGGTCGGCAGTGGATGCCCGGCAAGATTTTCGACAGCTTTGCGCCCCTTGGCCCCTGGCTGGTGACCCGGGATGAGGTCCCCGACCCCCATTCCCTAGAAATCAGCCTGGAGGTCGGGGAAGAGCGCCTCCAGCATTCCAACACGGCCCAGATGGTCTTTAAGATTCCCCAGGTGGTCGCCTACATCTCCCAGATTTTGACCCTGGAGCCGGGGGACATCATCGCCACCGGCACGCCGGCGGGGGTTGGGTTTGCCCGGAAGCCGCCCCGCTTCTTAAGGCCCGGGGAACTGGTCCGGGTTATTATTGAGCGTATTGGAACCCTCGAGAACCGGGTGGTAAAAGAGGCCTAGGGGCCTGGGCCCGGCATCTGGTATGATCGAGAAGGAGGCTTTTATGGCGGTTGTTGACCTGAGCCGCTGGGACGGGGCGCCGGGCAAGAAGGTCCGGCTTTACCGCCTCTTTTACCAGTACGGGCCGGGCGAAGGCCTCGGGATGTTCCTGCCCGTCGACCACGGTCTGGAGCACGGGCCCATCGATTTTCTACCCAATCCGCCCAGCGCCGACCCGGAATATATCTTTCGGCTGGCCGTGGAAGGCCGCTACTCGGCCGTCGTTTTCCAGTACGGCATCGCCAGCCGCTTCTACGCCCCCTTCGCCGGCCGGGTGCCCCTGGTCCTGAAAGTCAACGGCAAGACCAACATCCCCCCGGCCGACGAGCCCATCTCGCCCCTAACCGCCACCGTCGAGGACGCCGTCCGGCTCGGGGCCGACGCCATCGGGTATACCCTCTACGTGGGCTCCCCCCTTCAGGACCAGGACTTTAAGCAGTTTCTTGAGGTCCGGCGGGAAGCCGAGCGGTTCGGAATGCCCGTCATCGTCTGGGCTTATCCCCGGGGCAGGTATGTGGAAGAAAAGGGCGGCCGGGACAGCCTTTACGCCATCGAATACGCCGCCCGGGTGGCGGCCGAACTTGGGGCCGACCTTATTAAGGTTAACGTCCCCGAGTTCGTCCCCGAAAAGATGGCCCGCCTGCCGAAGCCCTACGACTCCACGGTTCTGGACGTAAAGGAGGCCATCGCCCGGGTGGTCTGGGCGGCGGCCGGGGTCCCCGTGCTGGTCTCGGGCGGGAGCAAAATCGGCGACGAGGACCTCCTGGCCCGGGCTCGGGCCTCCCTCGAGGGCGGGGCCGTCGGCCTCATCTTCGGCCGCAACATCTTCCAGCGGCCTTACGATGAGGCCATCCGGTTAAGCCACCGCATCGCCGAGATGATGCAGACCTTCCGCCGGGCCCCCGTCAAGTCCTGATCCGGCCCCTTTTACCGGCCCGAATGCCTGGACCCAGCCGGGTTGTTATCGGCCGAATCTACCCCGAGGTTGACGGGGGGCGCTTTCCGGTAAAACGGGTCGTCGGCGACCGGGTCGCCGTTGAGGCCGACATCTTCGCCGACGGCCACGATGAGCTTACCTGTGAGCTCCTTTACCGCAAGGCGGGCTCCGGAGACTGGCAGAGGGTGCCCATGGCCCCCCTGGGCAACGACCGGTGGCGGGCCGAATTTGCCGTCGAGGAGCTGGGCCGCTATTTTTACACCGTCAGGGCCTGGGTTGACCGGTTCAAGACCTGGCGGCGGGACCTGCGTCGGCGGCTGGAGGCCGGCCAGGAGGTGACGGCCGAATGGGCCGTGGGGGCCGAGCTGGCGGAGGCGGCGGCCGGCCGGGCCCGGGGGGCCGACCGGGAGCGGCTGCTGGGGCTGGCCCAGATCCTTAGGGCCGGGGGCCCGGAGGGCGCGGCGGTCGCCTTCGGGGAAGAGCTTGACCGGCTAATGGGGGCCTATCCGGACCTGGCGGGGGCAAGCCTCTATGGGCGGGA
>DAOUCL010000239.1:0-4857 GCA_034432015.1 Dehalococcoidia bacterium | reverse complement strand
CATGGCCCTGCGCAAGGCCGGCCTGGCCCCCACCGAGGTCGACTATATCAATGCCCACGGCACCTCAACCCCGCTTAACGACCGGACGGAGACCCAGGCCATCAAGGCCGTTTTCGGGGAGCACGCCTACCGGCTGGCCGTAAGCTCGACCAAGTCCATGACCGGCCACCTGCTGGGGGCGGCCGGGGCCATCGAGGCGGCCTTCTGCGTGTTGGCCATCCGGGACCAGGTTCTGCCGCCGACCATCAACTTAGAGAATCCTGACCCCGAGTGCGACCTGGACTACGTGCCGAACAAGGCCCGGCCGGCCCGGGTGCGGGTGGCCATGTCCAACGCCTTCGGCTTCGGCGGCCACAACTCGTGTCTCATCGTCCGCGCCTTCGACGGCTCCTGACCTAAAGGGCCTCTTCGGCCGAGTCGACGGACCGTAAAAAGGCGGTGAACCGCTCCAGGTCGCGGCGGACCAGCCCCAGGCAGTCCTTTACCCCCTCGGCAAGGGTTCGAACCCGCTCCGGGTTAAGGTTAAACGTGTAAAGGCGGCGCACAATGTGCCGAAACCCCGGTATTCATTCAGGCACGCCCGGGTTTCTCGGGAAAGAACCGGCGGGCGAATGCCGGGGACCTCCGCCGACATCTGCCCAAGAAGGTCACGGTACCAGTCAGGGCCGCGGGGAAGCCGGCCGTCCACCTCGCGGGCGATGGCTTCGAAGAGCCGCTCAAGGCCGGTGTAGAAACTGTGTAGGTTAAGGGCCGCCCCATCCCCGTAGCCGTCGTCGCCGGTCTGCAAGGCTTTGTGGGAAAGCTCCGCCGCCCGCTCGGCGGCGCGGCTGACCTCCTGAAACTCCGGCCAAATCCGGCCGATAAGGGGCCCGAACCAGGTCGACGGCGGAGTCCGGGTCGAGGGCCTGAAGCTGGCCGACGGCCCGGAAATATACGGCCTCGGGGAGACCGGCAACGGCCAGGTCGATATCCGACGCCTCGTCGAGGCGGCCCCGGGCCAGGGAGCCGAAGACCCACACCCCCGGGCGCCGTAGGCTTCCCGGAGAAGGCGGTCGGCCTGGCGGGCCACCTGCCAGGCCCGCTCCCGGCGGGCGGCTACGGTCGCGTCCCGGGCGGCCCTTCGCCGCCGCCAGCCGTCCCGATACGGTTTGAGGGCTTCGGGCGTAAGCTCCACGGTTATTATTTTAGGCCTTTGGGGCCAGGCTTTCTGTGTTAAAAACCCTGCCGGGCTTCGGGTTAGGACTTTGCCCATAACGTAGGTGCCCGGTAGGAGCCCGCTTTCAGAAGCTCAGCGGCAACCTCATAGTTTAGCAGCCGAACAATCTCACGCATGCGCAAATATCATATTAAAGGGCATCCAGCTCGGGTTCGAAGCCAACGGCGCAGTGACCTTGAACAGGGTAAGCAGCAACAACTTCACCCCAGAGACCGCTACTGCCTGCGGCATCCGCCTCCACCGGGCCGGGGCGTGGTGGGTGAAAACGCGTTCTCGGGAGAGGTAGATATGGGCAATAGCGGCGGCCAGACGGTGCCGCAGCATTCCCCGGTACAGCCTTGATGGTGGGGTCTGCGGTCGCCGGTATCCTCGTGGACGGCGGAACCATCGGGGCGCCCGGCTAAGGGGGATGCCCTGGGGCTGAAGACAGGCCGGGCTGTGCAGGCATCCCGGTTTTAGCCCTCCTGGGGGCCGGTGGTGCTCCGGTTCAGGCTGGGTGCGAAGGACCGGCCGCATGGTCTGCCGTGGGAACGGGCCCGAACCGCCGATGATGGTGAAGTCTCGGCGGGGCAGGTCACGGCCGGAAATCGTCCCGGGCGCCGCGGTCTTTATTATGTTGGGAACTTTACCCGGAAAGGGCCATAGAAGCCTCTATCCGCCGTGAAGGCCGGCCGCCAAGCCGTCACGGCCGGGGTCGGATATCGGCTAGAACTCCCGCACCGCGTCGTTGAGCCGTTTTACCCAGGGAGGCGCCCGCCCACGCCCCGGACAAGCCGCACGTCGGCCGTCGCCAGGACCCATCCACCCCGGGCTGCCAGCGCCAGGTAAGCCGCATCATAGGCCGAACAATTTTCCCCGAACCGAAAGCCCTAAAATCTCTATCGGCATGTTTTCGATGCCAAGATCTTGAAAGGCCTTTCCGGATTTCCCCGCATCCTGCCGCGAAAGCCGCCGTCCGAAAAGACCAGACCCAAGACCGCCTTGGAAAGGCCGCTCAGGACGTCGTATTCGAGGAAGGCGGGGGCTGTCAGCCGGACCCGGCCTGCTACAAAAGCATCAAGGAGGCCCTGGGCCGCCGGTTTATAAACTTCGGCCGGCAGGAAGGAAGCCAGGACGACGCTGGCGGTTACCACCGGTCGGCCCGCCTGCGCAGCCTCCAGGGCCCCGGGGCGCCGGCCGCCGCAAGCCGCCGGCGCCCGCTCGAGCCGGCGAAAGTCCTCAAAGTTTACCAAGACGGCCACGGGCACGCCCCGCCGGCCGATGGCCACCCTGCGGCCGGCCCCCGCCTCCCGGAGAAGTGCCGGAAGCCGCCGGCGGGCCTCGGACACGCCAATTACTTTACATCAAGACCCTCCTATCATGAAAACTGTACACTCAGATAGGCCATGGATACAGTGTACGAACCATGTTCCCCAGACCTTTAAGCATACCGGCGTACGGTCGCTAATCTGGTTATGGGGCGCGGCGTGGGCCCCGGTAAAATCAGCCATTGCCAACCGGTGACCGGGAATCACCGGCAGTCCCCGGCGGTAGCCTTACGGGCTTGACGGTAGCCCGCCTGATGCTGTAAGTTCGGCCAAGCGGGTGTCAACAGGGTCGAAGATGGGGTCTTACCTGCTCCGCGCCGGGGTGGTCGCCGGCCTGGGCCTCACGGTCCTGGGCCAGACCTACTTCGCAACCCGCCGGGAGTACCTCTGGGACGGCGTCTTCTTTTACGCGGCCGGGACGGCCCTCCTGGTCTGGTCGGCCCGCAGGTACCGGGTGGATGCGCCCCCCGAGCCTCCGGACCGGGGAATCCCCGCCTACCGTGTTATTTTGTTAGCCGCCGGTTTACTCGGGCTGGCGGGATCCTTAGCGCTGGTAGTCACCCGCCAGCCGGCGGCTGCCTACTGGGATGCCCTCGGCCTCTGGGTCGGCGGAATCGTCCTGACAGCTTCAGCTTGCCTTGAACGGCTCGCCCCGCCCGGCCGCTGCACGGCCGTGGCCCTGGGGCTGGCCCTCTTCGGCCTAGGGCTGCGCCTTTACCGGCTCGACTCCGTACCCTACGTTATGGACGGGGATGCGGCGGCCCACGGCTTTGAGGCCATTCGGGTGCTCGAAGGGGGCATCTCTAACCCTTTCACCACGGGCTGGGGCGGATTACCCACCCTGTTCTTTTTCATGCAAGCGGCGACCATGAGTCTTTTTGGTGTAAACGCGTTCGGATTGCGCTTTATGTCCGCCATTCTGGGCGCATTGAGCGTGCCCCTTATGTACCTGCTGGGCCGAGAGCTTTTCGGAAGGTGGGTGGGCTTCTTAGCTGCAACCTTCCTGGCCGTATATGCGTTGCATATTCACTTCAGCCGCATTGGAAAAAATCATGTTGGGGATGTGTTTTTTGTACTGCTCGTTCTGCTGTGCCTTCAGCGGGGCATCCGCACGGCAAAGGTCGGATGGTTCGGGGCGGCCGGTATTGCCCTCGGTTTAAGTCAGTATTTCTACCATGGGAGCCGGCTTATTCCGGTACTGGCGGCCCTTTATCTGGGCGCGGCGGTGGTGCGCCGGCCAGAGCTGTTAAGGCGGCTGTTCCCAGGGCTGGGGCTCTTTGCCCTGAGCGCACTGCTGGTTTTTGCTCCCCTCGGCCATCACTTCGTGACTCACCCCAAGGACTTCATGGCCAGGCTTGTAATCGTGGGCGTCTTCCAGTCCGGCTGGTTTGAGCGAGAGGTAGCCGCCGGACGCAGGCCCGCCGAGATTATGTTCACGCAGGTGGTCCGCTCTTTTCTGGGGTTTAACTTTTTCCCGGACACCGCACCCCATTACCGCCCGGGCGGACCCATGCTCGGTTTTGTCCCGGGCATCCTCTTTGTTGTCGGCCTCGGCTACGCCATTGCCCGCCTCGGTGTGCCGGCAAATCTGGCGGTGGTGGGCTGGTTTGTTCTGGGCGTTTTTGTCAGGAACGTGCTGACAGTTGATCCCCCGTATTCCCCGAGGTTGCTGGTTTTGGTGCCCGCCGTGTGCCTGCTGATTGCCCTGGGCCTGGCGCAGACCGGGAGGCTGGCGGCCGCCGCTTTCGAATGGTTGGCCCAGGACATCCGGGTAATCCAGCTGGCAGTCGTTGTGGCCGTTGCGTACGCCGAGGCGAGCTGGTACTTCTGGCTGTTCGGTGAGCAGAAGTACCATTGGGATGCGAATACGGTCCTCGGGACCTCCGTCGGCGAGTTCATTCGGGGTCAGGGACCCGGCGCCTGGACTTATTTTTTGGGGGCGCCCCGGGTGTACCTGGGACATCCCACCATCCAATGGGTTGCCGGTCGGCCCCGGGGAGAAGACATCGTCAAGCCCCTCACTTCGCCCTCGGAGGTTCCGGAGCGGGCAGAAAGGCCGCTGATTTTTATCGGCGTTCCCGAGAGGGTCTCGGAAGCGCCCCTCGTGCAGAGCGCCTATCCCGGCGGGCGGCTCAGCTGGCTGTCCGACCCGAACGGCCGGCAACAGGTCGCCTGGGCTTACGTTGTCGAAAAATGATGGGTCTTCATCGGCCGGGGTCCGGGTGTATATAATACTCAGAAGTTAGTTTTCGAACGGCCCGGGCGGCGCCCCGGGCCGGCCGCGGTGTGGCGGGAGACGGCGCCGTCGCAGGCGGCCCCATTTCCGGGAATCTG
>DAOUCL010000238.1:0-1563 GCA_034432015.1 Dehalococcoidia bacterium | reverse complement strand
AGGGCGCCGTTGCGCCCGATGCGGGGCTTTCTAAGGCTGCTAAACTACGAGGTCGCCCGGGAACTGCTGGAGTCCCGCTAGCCTCCTACTTGACGCCAAAGTTATGGGTAAACTCCTGATACATACTGACCTTCAGATAGGAGATAGGACAGGGCCAAGCGCCGGAGGCGCTTTGCTCTGAACCGGTCAAGGGCCAGCCGGATGAGCCTCAAAAATTGGCTGAGCCTAAGAGCATGCTTGAGAACTGGCAACCCGCGGCTTGTGGCATAGCTCGAATATGGCGTACAGCCTGTGGCGCCGGGTAGGTACCTGTTATTTTGTGTAGAATCCAACATGACAAGTTTGGATAAAGTACAGCGGTGCGGTGGGGAACAGCCCGCCTTTTCAAACATGCTCTTAAGGGGGGCGAGCCCGTTCCACGCCTGGGCGGCGGGCCCCGGTTTCGTCAACGCTGTGCAGGTGCAGTAAAATGGTGTAAAATACCGGTGCAGGGAAGTTGAGGATGCCCAGATTCTCGGTAACCCTGGACCCGGAGCTGCTCAAAGCCGCCCTTGAGGCCGCCGGTGGCCGACTGCGCCGGCGTCAGGTCATCGAGCTGGCCCTTAGGGAGTTCATCGCTCGGAGGCGCCAGGCGCGTCTGCGGGAGCTGGTCGGTTCGGGCCTGGTAGAGATGACCCTGGAGGAGCTCGCCGCCTGGCGCCGGTCGGCCCTGGAGCGCCCTTGAGCGGGACCTTGTTAGACACCTCGGTCTGGGTCCGGTACTTCCGGCCGGGCGGCGATGAGGCCCTCAAGGCCGAAGTCAGCCGGCTGCTGGCCCTGGGTGAGGTGTTTACCTGCTGGGTGGTGAAGGCCGAGCTTCTGGTGGGTACCCGGGACGAGGGTGCCTTTGACCGGCTCCTTTCGGCCCTGGAAGGCCTGCCCGAGGTTGAGCTTACAGCCGGGGTGTGGGAATCGGCGGCGCGGCTCGGCCACCGGCTGCGTCGGCTCGGGATTTCCATTCCGCTGCCTGACCTGCTGATTGCGGGGGCGGCCCTTTCCGCCGACCTGGAGCTCTGGCACACGGATGAGGACTTCGAGCGGGTAAAGGCGGCAGCCCCGCTTAAGACCCGGTTCTTCCCGGCCGAGGCCGGAGGTTAAGGGCAGGGATGGAAACGGCATCCGAGAAGGCCTGATTCCTCCGTAGCCTTTTCTCTCGTGTGCGGCGGGCGGTCTTTGTGCTGCCCAGCCGGGACGTCATCGGCCGTCCGAATCTTGCCGCGAGTGGGTGTTCGAGGTTAACAACCGTCGGTCGATTAACCCGGCTGACCGGTCATCGGTGAACACGGAACGGGCCGGGAGACCAGGGCTCAGCGGAGCGCTGAGCCGGACCCGGCCGGACCATTGGGTTCTGTCCGTTCATGACAAAAATTGGGGCTAAGTCCCCATGCGGTATACTGTGGGTCTGAGTGCGCCGATATTTATCCGACTGACCCCTGAAGAGGATGCCAGACTCCGGGAACTGGAGAACAACCCGCTCATCCACCCCAAGGTCAGGCTTCGGGCCCTCGAAATCAGAAGCGGCCA
>DAOUCL010000237.1:0-5737 GCA_034432015.1 Dehalococcoidia bacterium | reverse complement strand
TTATCCCCAGGCCCCTTAGCATCTCCACGTTGGCCTTAAGTTTTCCCGTCTCATGGGCCGGTACGATCCGGATGACGCCTGCCGGGATGAAGCCGCACCGCCCCCAGCTTACCAGCTCATCCCAGCGCTGAAAGTAGGGCAGGCTGGCCGCGGCAAGCCTGGCCTCAGGCTCATTGGTGTAGTGCATCCGGACCAGGGCCCCCGACCGGCCCGAGGCCCCGGCAGCCAGCGCCTTTCGCTCGCACAGCGCCACCCTAAGGCCGAGGCGTGCCAGGTGGAAAGCGGTGCTTGCCCCCACAACCCCGCCCCCGACGACCACCGCATCAGCCGTCTCCGTCATCCTCGCCTGCCTCCGAAGGGATTTCTTTTGGGTCGAGCCCGTAAGCCTCGACGGCGGCCCGGGCCGAGATCCGCCCCTCCCGCAGGTCCCTGAGCACCCGCCACCGGTCCCGGGTCTTCGGGTCCCCGTAGCCGCCCCCTCCCGACGTGGTTACCGCCAGCCCATCTCCCGGCCCCAGCCTTAGCCGGCCCCGGCCCTCCGGGCCCCAGGGCAGGGGCTCCACCGACCCGTCCGCCCGGATAACCTCGGCTCGCTGGGGGCCGCCGGGCAGGCCCCCGAAAAGCCCCCAGGGCCTGGTCCGGACCCGGGTGATGTTGGCCCCGGCAAAGACCTCCCCTTCCACCACCCGGATCTCCCGCACAAACCCCATCCCGCCCCGCCACCGGCCGGGCCCGCCCGAATCGGCAACCAGCTCATAGCGGCTGACCAGCAGCGGGTAGGTGTGCTCCAGGGCCTCGATGGGCAGGTTGGAGGTGTTGGTCACGTGAACCTGGACCCCGTCCAGGCCGTCCCTGGTCGCCCGGGCGCCAAAGCCGCCGCCCAGGGTCTCCAGGTACCGGAAGGGCTTGCCCGTTCGGGGATGGATGCCGTGGAAACTTACCGAGGAGTTTCCCCCGTTATGGGCGGCCGTCACCCGGTCCAGGATGGCCGGGGCCAGGGCCCCGTAAATCAGGTCCACGACCCGCTGACAGGTCTGGGTCCGGGCCTCCACGGCGGCGGGCTCGGTGCAGTTGACCACCGTCCCCGCGGGGGCGACCACCCGGACCGGCCGGTAAAGGCCGGCGTTGGGCGGGATCTCCGGGTCCACCAGGGTCTTGAGGGCGTAGTAGCAGGTGGCCAGGGTCGCCGTCAGGTTCATGTTGAAAGGATGCGGCCCCTGGGGCGGGCAGCCGGTAAAGTCCAGGGTTATCCCGCCCCCGGACCGGGTCACCGTCACCACCAGCCGGATCGGTTCGGTCAGGTAGTTGGAATCGAGCTCATCCTCGAACCGGTACACCCCTTCGGGGATGACCCCAAGGGCCGCCCGCATCCGGCGCTCGGTGTAATCCAGCAGGTCCTCCTCGGCCGCAAGGACCGTCTCGACTCCGTAGCGGGCACACAGCTCCCCCAGCCGGCGGATTCCCAGCCGGTTGGCCGCAATCTGCGCCCGCAGGTCGCCGAGCCGGTCCCGGGGCAGCTGACAGTTGAGCAGAATGAGCTCCAGGAGGTCCTCCCGGACCCGGCCGGCCTCCACCAGCCGCAGGGCCGGGATCCGGAGGCCCTCCTGCCAGATGTGGCGGCCTTCGCCCCGGTCGAAGAAGTCGGCGTGGTGGCCCAGGTTGGTCACGAAGCCCACCAGCTGTCCCTCGAAGAAGACCGGGGCCGTAAGAACGATGTCGGGCAGGTGGGTTCCACCGGCCGCGTAGGGGTCGTTGCCGATGAACATGTCCCCCTCCCGGATTTCTGAGCGGGGAAAGCGCCGCAGAACGGCCTCAACCACCCCCAGGAAGGAGCCCAGGTGGATGGGAATATGGGCCGCCTGGGCCAGGGTCCGGCCGGCCGGGTCGAAGATGGCCGTGGAGGAGTCCCGCCGCTCCTTGATGTTGTCCGAGTAGGCCGCCCGGACCAGGGCCTCGCCCATCTCCTCGGCAATCGAAAGCAGGGCGCTACCGATGACCTCGACGGTTACCGGGTCGGTCCGGAACTGCGCCCCCTCCACGGCCTCAGCCCTCCTCGATGAGGATGTTTCCCAGGCCGTCAACCCGGCCCGCCTGCCCCGGCAGGATCAGGGTGGTGGCATCCATCTGCTCCACCAGGGCCGGCCCGGCCACGACGTTGCCGGGCCGGAGTCTTTCCCGGTCGTAAACCGGAACCCCAAACCACCCCTCGTCCAGGTAAACCTGCCGCCGGCCGACCAGCGCCCCGGGGTCCGGCTCAGCTCCGGCAAAGCCTCCGGCCGCAAGGGGCAGCTTATCCAGCAGGCCCACGGCCTCGACCCGGAAACTGACCAGCTCGGCCGGCTCGCCCGCCACCGCATAGCCGTAGGCCTGCTCGTGGGCCCGGTAAAAAGCGCTCACAACGGCCGGGAGCGTCCCCGGTCCGAAGGGTCCCGCCGGGACCGGCACCGTAAGCTCGTAGTTCTGACCCAAATATCGCATGTCCACCGCCCGCCGGAGCACCCGCCGCCCCGGTGGGATTCCCTGCCCGGCCAGCCACCGGTCGGCCTCACGCTCCAGCCGGCCGAAAATCCGGCCGAGAAGCCCGGGGTCGGCCTGTTCGGCGGGAACCAGGTGGGTCTGGACAAAGTCGGCCCGGATATCGGTGACCAGCAGGCCCAGGGCGCACAGCAGCCCCGGCCGGGCCGGAACCAGAACCCGCCGGATGCCCAGCTGGCGGGCCAGCCAGCCGGCATGCAGCGGACCGGCCCCGCCGAAGGCGACCAGGGTGAAATCCCGGGGGTCATAGCCCCGCTGGATGGAGACCACCCGGGCCAGCCGGGCCATCCCGGCAACCACCACCGAGACGATCCCCCGGGCCGCCGTCAGCACATCCAGCCCCAGCCGGGCCGCCAGCTTCTCCACGGCCCGCCAGGCCTTCCCGGCGTCGATGGGCATCCGGCCGCCCAGCAGATGCTCGGGGTTGAGGGTTCCCAGCACCACGTTGGCATCGGTGACCGTCGCCTCTTCGCCCCCAAGGCCGTAGCAGGCGGGGCCGGGCTCGGCCCCGGCGCTCTCGGGACCGACCTTGAGCAGGCCGCCGGCATCCACCCGGGCGATGCTTCCCCCGCCGGCCCCGATGGTCCTGACGTCCACCATCGGCGTCTTTACCGGGTAGCCGGCCACCTCCCGGCCGGCAGCCACCAGCGGCCGTCCCCCGGGGACCAGGCTCAGGTCGGCCGAAGTTCCCCCCATATCAAACGTGAGGATGTCCTTCAGGCCGATAAGACCGGCCAGGTACGCCGCCCCAACCACCCCGCTGCTGGGCCCCGAGAGGACCGTCCGGTGGGTGTGGGCGGCGGCCACCTCCAGGGTCATCACCCCGCCGTTGGACTGGGTCATGTAGGGCCGGCAGGAGAGCCCCAGCTCAGCCAGGCGCCGGCCCAGGGCCAGGACGTAGCGGGCGACCACCGGGCCCAGGTAGGCGTTGACGACGGTGGTGCTCAGCCGCTCGAATTCCCGGAACTCGGGGAGCACCCGGTGGGCTACCGAAAGAAAAAGCCCGGGCAGCTCCTCTGCCAGAATCTGCGCCGTGACCAGCTCGTGGTCCGGATACCGATAGCCGTGCAGGTAGCAGACGGCCACCGCCCCGACCCCGGCCGCCCGGAGCCTTCGGGCCGCCCGGACAACGTCCTCCCGGTGAAGGGGGACGAGCACCCGCCCGTCGGCGTAGACCCGCTCCCGCACCTCCAGCCGCAGGTCCCGGGCGACCAGGGGCTCCGGCTTATCCACCTGCAGGTCGTAGAGGTGGGGCCTGGTCTGACGGCCGATCTCAAGGAGGTCCTTAAAGCCGGCGGTGGTGACCAGGCCGACCCTGGCCCCGCGCCCCTCCAGGAGGGCGTTGGTGGCCACCGTCGAGCCGTGGGCGAAATAGCCGACGTCGGCCGGGCCGGCCCCCGCCGCCTCAAGGGCCGAAAGGAGCCCCCGGAGGATGCCCGCCGCCGGGTCGGCCGGCGTCGAAGGGACCTTGACGAAGACCTGCCGGCCGCTCCGGCCGTCAAAGAGGACCACGTCGGTGAAGGTCCCGCCGACGTCGATGCCAACCCGAATCGGACCCATCGCTCCGTCCTTGACGCCGTAATATATCACGAAATATAATCAGGCGCAAATTCCGGAGGTGTGCTGTATGGATGCCATTACCGTCGGCCTCATCCAGATGAACAGCCGGGCCGATAAGGCCCGGAACCTGGCCAAAATCGACGCCTTCGTCGCCGAAGCCGCCCGGCTGGGGGCGCAGCTTGTGGCCCTGCCCGAATACGTCACCTACCTGGGGCCCAAGGACCGTTACCCGGAAGTGGCCGAGCCGATACCCGGCCCCACCACCGAAAGGTTTGCCGCCCTGGCCCGGGCCCACCGCATCCACCTGCTGGGCGGTTCCATCCTGGAGCTTTCCGAGGAGCCCGGCCGCTACTACAACACCTCGACCCTCTTCGACCCGGACGGGAACCTCATCGCCCGCTACCGCAAGATTCACCTCTTTGACGTGGCCATCGGCCGGGACGTGGTCTTCCGGGAGTCGGAGCTGATAAAGCCCGGCTCCGAAGTGGTGACCGCCCGGGTTTTCGGCCGAACCGTCGGCCTCTCCATCTGCTACGATGTGCGCTTTCCCGAGCTTTACCGGGCCCTGGCCGAGGCCGGGGCCGAAATCCTTTTCGTCCCGGCTGCCTTCACCATGTTCACCGGCAAGGACCACTGGGAGGTGCTCCTGCGGGCCCGGGCCATCGAGAACCAGTGCTTCGTGGTCGCCCCGGCCCAGCTGGGCCGGCACGAGCCCAACGGCTGGTCCTACGGCCGCAGCCTGGTGGTGGACCCCTGGGGCCTGGTCATTGCCAGGGCCTCGGACGTCGAGGGGCCGCTGGTGGCCCGCCTGGACCTGGGGCTGGTGCGGCGGGTGCGGGAAGAGCTGCCGGCGCTGGCCCACCGGCGGCTGGGGCTGGCTGCCGGCGTCGTCTCCTGAGGTCAGGCGGTGACCGGGGCATCCTCTGCCCTTGCCGGCCGGCGGCCCCGGGAGACGCTGGCGGCCGAAGCCGCCCGGCGGCTGCGGGAGCTCATCGTCCGGCTGGAGCTGCCGCCGGGGACGGTCCTGCGGGAGGCCGAGCTGCGGGAGCGGCTGGGGGTCGGCCGCACGCCCCTGCGGGAGGCCGTCCAGCGGCTTGCCTACGAGGGCCTGGTCCGGGTCTACCCCAGGCGGCTGACAGTGGTGGCCCCCCTCGACCCGGCCGAGCTTGCGCAGGTGGTCGAGGCCCGGCAGGCGGTGGAACCGGCTCTGGCCGCCCTGGCCGCCCGGCGGGCGGGTGGCGACACCCTGGCCCGGCTGGATGAGCTGCTGGCGAAGATGGGCCTGGCCCGGGCTGCCGGGGACTGGGAGGGATACCTCCGACTGGACCACGAGCTGCACCTGGCCGTCGCCCGGGCCTCGGGCAACCGGCCCCTGGCCGAGGCGGCGGAGCGGATCCTGGGGTTGGGCCTGCGTTTCTGGTACGTTTCGTTCCGGTGGGTGGGACTGCCGGATTTGCCCGACCACCATGAGCTGCTGGTCGGGGCCCTGCGGGCCCGGGACCCCGGGCTGGCCGGGCGGCTGATGCGGGAGCATATCGACCTCTTTGAGCGGAGGGTAGCCGGCTGGCTGACCGAAAAGAGGGAAGGAGGGCAATTGTGAACCGAACGGAAATCTCCAGGCGGCAGTTTCTGGGACTTGCGG
>DAOUCL010000236.1:0-2537 GCA_034432015.1 Dehalococcoidia bacterium | reverse complement strand
TCTTTGCTTCCGACCGCTCGGCCGGCAGGCGGCTCAAGTTCAGGGGCGAGGAACTGCCGGTTCTGCAGACGTCCGAAGAAGGCTTTAAAGGGGTTGAGCTTGCCCTCTTCAGCGCCGGGGCTGAGGTCAGCCGGGAGTGGGCGCCGGTGGCGGTCCGGGCCGGGGCCGTGGTTGTCGACAACAGCGCCGCCTGGCGGATGGAGCCGGACGTCCCCCTGGTCGTTCCCGAAGTGAACCCCGAGGACGTAACCTGGCATCGGGGGATCATTGCCAACCCGAACTGCTCGACGATCCAGATGGTGGTGGCCGTCAACCCGATCCACCGGGTGAACCGGATCAGGCGGGTTGTCGTTGCCACTTACCAGTCGGTTTCGGGAAGCGGGAGCGCCGCCATTGATGAGCTCCGGGCGCAGAGCGAGGCGGTCCTTCGGGGGGAGGCGGCGGAGCCGTCGGTATATCCCCACCAGATCGCCTTCAACCTGATTCCCCAGATCGACCGGTTTTATGAGGACGGCTACACAAAAGAAGAGCTCAAGATGCTCCAGGAGACCCGGAAGATCATGCACGAGCCGGACCTTCCCGTCTCGGCCACCTGCGTGCGGGTTCCCGTGTTTATCGGCCATTCCGAGGCGGTCCACCTGGAATTGACCGAGCCCATGTCCCCGGCCGAGGCCCGGGAAATTCTGGGCCGGGCGCCCGGGGTCGTTGTGGTAGACGACCCGGCCCAGAACCTTTACCCGATGCCCTGGGATGCGGCCGGCCGGGACGAAGTCTTCGTTGGCCGGATTCGGGAAGACAAGGCTTTGGAGCCGGGTCTGGCCATGTGGGTGGTTGCCGACAACGTCCGGAAAGGGGCGGCCTTAAACGCCGTTCAGATCGCCGAAGAGCTCATTCGGCGGGGTCTGCTTTAAAAATCCCGAGGAGGTGTTGCGATGACGGCAAGGTTTGGTCGGCTTTTAACGGCGATGGTTACCCCCTTCAACGAGCGGGGCGAGGTGGACTACGAGCAGGCCAGGCGTCTCGCCGTGGCCCTCATAGAATCGGGCAACGACGGGGTCGTGGTGGCCGGGTCCACCGGTGAGGCCCCGGTTCTCTCCACCGAGGAGAAGCTGAGGCTCTTTGCCGAGGTGAAAGCGGCCCTGGCCGGCCGGGGTCAGGTGATCGCCGGCACCGGCAACTACAACACCGCCGAAAGCATCCACCTGACCAAGGAGGCCGAGCGGGTCGGGGTCGACGGGGTGATGCTCACCGTGCCTTATTACAATAAGCCACCCCAGGAAGGGCTTTACCGGCACTTTAAGGCCATCGCCGAGGCGACCTCGTTGCCCTGTATCCTTTACAACGTCCCGAGCCGGACGGTTACCAACCTGGCCCCGGAGACGGCGATTCGGCTGAGCCAAATCGATAACATCGTCGGCATTAAAGAGGCTTCGGGCAACCTGGAGCAGGTTGGCAAGATCATCGCCGGGGCCCGGCCGGGCTGGCTGGTCTACAGCGGCAACGACTCTGACACCCTCCCCATCCTGGCCCTGGGCGGCTACGGCGTTATCAGCGTTGCCGGACACCTGGTGGCCCGGCAGATCCGGGAGCTGATCGACGCCTTCCTGGCCGGGGAGACCTCCCGGGCGGCGGCGATCCACCACCGGCTGATGCCCCTGGTAAACGCCCTCTTCGTGGTCTCGAACCCCATCCCGGTCAAATGGATGCTTAACCGGGTCGGCTTCCGGGTGGGGGCGCCCCGGCTGCCCCTGGTCGAGCCGGACGAGAAGACGGCCCGGGCCATCGACGAGGTGCTTAAGGGCTACCAGATCGACCTGCCGGTTCCGACTCAGGCCTGAAGATCCCGGCCGTAAACCTGCCTGACCGGCAAGGGAAGGCGGCCGTCGCCCTCGACCTGGGCCTGCTGGTCGGGCTGGCCGCCCTGGTGAGGTTCTTCTGGCTGGACCACTGGGGCTTCTGGTTCGACGAGGCCCATAGCATCGCCCTGGCGGCCAATCCCGACCCGGGTGTCGTTGTTGCCAAGGGGATCGCCGACCAGCAGGCTCCCCTGTTTTTTCTTCTGCTTCACTTCTGGCTTAAGCTGGGCGACTCGGACTATTTTCTCCGGAGCCTGTCGGCCCTCCTTGGGGTCGGGGTGGTCCTGGCTGTTTACTGGTTGGGGTACGAGGTGGGTGGGCCGGGGGTGGGGCGGCTGGCCGGGGTCCTCGGGGCCTTAAGCAGCTACTTGGTCTATTACTCCCAGTACCTGCGGGGTTATATCCTAGTGGCCTTGGCCTTCGGGGTGGGGGCCGCCGCCCTCTTCCGGGCCGTTCGGTCGGGCGGGTGGGGCTGGTGGGCGGTGTATGGGCTGGCGGCCGTCGTCGGCCTTTACGCCCACCAGTTCGGCCTCTTCGCCCTGGCCGGGCTGGGGGCGGCCGGCTTCGGGCTCATCCTGGGCGACAGGTCGGCCCGGCGGCCCCGCCTTCTCGGCTGGGCCGCCGCCCACGCCTTCGTCGGGCTGGCCTACCTGCCGTGGGTGGCCGTGGTGTGGGAGCAGT